>JBGAOI010000003.1:0-20900 GCA_044221885.1 Polyangium sp. (in: bacteria) | reverse complement strand
TACCGCGATGGCGTCTCGGTCATCACGTATCGAACCGAGCGGGCTTCGGACGCAGCGCATGGAGCCAAGGTTGGCAACTACCTCGCAGGCATGATGGCGCTCCGTGTGGCACGACAAACAGGTGCCCATGAAGCGCTGATTCTCGATGGTTCGGGACGAGTCACCGAAGGAACGACGTCCAACGTATTTATCGTACGAGGACAAACGATTCTCACACCGCCCGACGATGCCGGCATTCTTCTCGGCATCACGCGAGCGAAGATCCTAGAAATCGCACCGCTCGTGGGTTTGTCTGTTCAATTCGCGTCGCTTGTTCCGACAGACCTCACCACTGCGGACGAAGTGGTCCTGTCGTCGAGCCTGCGCGAGATCTTGCCCGTGGTTCGGGTGAACGAAGCCGTGGTTGGGCAGGGCAAACCAGGCGCTCACACCCGAGCGATCCACTTGGCGTTTCGCAACGCCGTGGGTCTGGGAAATATGCGGGCACCTTGGGAGGAATGAGTGACGCAGGGGCGCTTCGACGCGCCCCCACACACGACGCAGTGCTTGCGTTTTAGGCGGATTCTTCTGCAGGAGGCGGCGCTGCCGGAGCTTGCGGGCCCGGCGCTGCCATGGGGATACGCAACGAACCGCCACCTTGATGGGCAAGGATGCTGATGCCCTTCTGCATGAAGCCGACGAGGAACGGAATCTCTCGCGGCGGAGCCGTGATGAGTCCCGCTTCACGTACTGCTCGGGCAATTGCGAGCACGTCTTGTGCGCGATCGTTGCCCTTGCGTGCGCGAATGGAAATCGCGGCGTCGACCATGCGCGTCGCAATCACGTGGCGCACTTCCGGCGAGAAGAAACGGTCCGTCGAGCTTTCCATTTCTTCACGAAGCGCTGTGTTCACGAGTTGCGGATCCGATGTGCCTTGCGGTCCGAGTCGTTGACCCAATCGCTGCAACAGATCCTCGAGCGTGCCGCGATCTGGCAACCACGTACGGAACTCGGGCTCTTCGTGAAGCGCCTCTGATCCTGGTGTACGTGCCGCTGCGACTTCACTCGTGACGGCGGCTTCGAGGTCAGCAACGGGATGCGCGGGCGCTGCTTCCGGCACGGGCTCGATGAGTTCTTGGCAACCACTGAGACCAAGCGGAAGGATGCGGCCCGAATTCGCGTTGAGCGCCTTCGCGGCTGCGATACGCGCACGTGCCCAATCGACGGGTACTTGCACGGGTGCAACGCCGAGCCCTTCGAGAGCTCGTGTACGACCTTCACGAAGCTGCGTGCCACTGAGCCACGCACTGCCCGCGTTCACGATGCCGACGTTTTCACGAATGATCACTTCAGCAAGGTGGTAACGACCGCTCGCATCGCGGCTCGTGATGGAAATGGCCGTCGTTCCCGATGAATCCGGCGGCAAGAACGTCGCTTCAACAGCAACTTCGGCACGTGAATCGATACGCGCAACCCGCGGCTTCGTCGGAATCGCAACGCCACGCGACTTGAGCACATTGAGTGCACGACGCGCGTTCTTGCGAGCTGCAGCAGGTGCAGCATCCGCGTCCGCAACTGCGGCAATCGCTTCGACATTCGACGCGGCAAGCCATGCATCCACGAGAGCCGATGCTCGGTCTCCTGCTTTGCGAGCTGCTTCGATGGCGGCATCCCACGTTGCCGTGAGTTCCGCTTGGTCAAACGCCGACGTTTCGGCAACGACGGGAGCCGGTTCGTCTGTACGAACTTGAGCCTTGGGCGTCTTGGCTTGGGCAGCTTTCGCTTTCGCGGCGAGAGCTTCTTTTGCCGTCAATGCAGGTTTGGCGGCAGCAACACGCGGTCCGCCACTGGCTTTGGGCGGCGGGGCGATGATCGTCACGACGCTCGGTGCAGGCTTGGACGGAGCGGACGGTTTGGCCGGCGGAACCACGACGGCGGGCTTCGCTTGTTGCGGAGCTGAAGGTCGGGCCGGCGGAACAACACCGCGCGCGTCGGGTGACTTCGACGCTTCGAGCGAACCACCTCGTTGATCGGGTCGCGGTCCTCGATGGTCCGGTCGCGGACCTCGATCACCTCGATCAGGACGCGGGCCTCGATCGGGGCGCGGGCCTCGATCGAATCGCGGCGGACGATCACCGGCGGCAGCACCTTCGGGACGCGGCGGACGATCGCCACCAGCGCCTTCGGGACGCGGACCTCGATCAGGTCGTGGACCTCGATCAGGTCGTGGACCTCGATCGGGTCGCGGGCCTCGATCGAATCGCGGCGGGCGATCACCTTCGGGGCGTGCTTCGCCTTCACCCATGGGCGGGCGCGGCGGTCGCGGACCCATCGCCGAACGAGCGGCGTTCGGTCCTGGACGTGGACGCATACCTTCTTCCGCACGTGCCGGATCGAGGCGCGGCGGACGATGCGGACGAGGTCCGCCATGTCGCGGTCCTCCGGGACCCGGTCGGCCACCAGGGGGGCCACTGGGTCGCGTTCCGCCGCTCGGGCGTGGTCCAGACCGACCGAATACACGAGGCGTACGCGGCACAGCCGGCGCAGCTCCACCTGCCGCATCAGTTGCGGTTGTTCCAGGTGCAGCTTCGCCAGAGTTTGCCGCTGCGTCGGCAGACGGTTTGTCTTGGTCAGGTGCGGTTCCTTCGCCCGGCGTCCCATCGGGGGTACGTTCGCGCGTATTGGCCGAGCGGACGATCCTTCGAGTCCGCTTCTCGGGGTTGTCCCCATCGTCCTTGGTGGTCATTTCGAGGCTCCAACGTGGGCAATGGCATCGATTTCGACAGCGGCGCCCTTCGGCAACGCCGCTACTTGAACCGTCGCTCGTGCGGGCGGATTGGATCCGACAACATGTCCATAGATCCGATTGACGACCGCAAAATCGCCGAGGTCGACCAGGTAAATCGTTGTTCGCACGACGTCCTGCCACGTCGTGCCGGCGGCACTCAGCACCGCCTCGAGGTTCTTTAGAACCTGCTCTGTCTGCGCTTCGATTCCTCCCGCGACAAACTCTCCCGTCGCTGGGTCAATCGGAATCTGTCCGCTGCAAAAAACCAAATCCCCCACCTTCACTGCTTGCGAATACGGCCCAATGGCTCGAGGTGCGTTGTCGGTCGATACGATGGTTTTCAACATCCCGTCATTCCTCAACCAAAACTCTTACGTCCTTCGATCGCCCGACCCAACGTAACTTGATCCGCGAACTCCAAGTCGCCTCCATGAGGCACCCCACTCGCAATTCGTGACACCTTCACACCAAGCGGCGTGAGTTCCCGCGCAATGAAGAGCGCTGTCGCTTCACCATCCACCGACGGCGGCGTTGCTACGAGCACTTCGGAAACAGGGCCCTCCGGATCAATCACGATCTTTCGCAACGCTTCGAGCGGCAGATCTTCGGCTGAAATCCCATCGAGTGGAGACAAAAGTCTTCCGAGCACGAAATACTTTCCGCGCATCGCTCCACTCCGTTCAATCGCCAATAGATCCTGCACTCGAGCCACCACGCAGAGTAGCGTACGATCACGTCGTTCGTCTTGGCAAACAGCACATCGAGCAACAGTATTCGCTTCTGTTGCTTCCGCGATGTTCCCGCAACGTTCACACGGACGCACGTAATCCCGCAGCGCCGCTAGTTCTCGACCAAGCTCACGCGCAATGCTCTCGTCCGCCGTCGCCAAGTACAGAGCGTACCGCTGAGCGGTCTTTTCTCCGACGCCGGGAAGCCGAGCAAATGTCTGCACAACACGCGTCAGCCGTTCGGGAACGGACGCAGCGCGAGACATGTAGGACGACGCGCGAGCAGTGGCCACTAGGGTTGAATGCCCGGAATCTTCAGGCCCCCCGTGACTTTCGCAATTTCTGCCTCGACAAGTTTGTCTGCTTGTTCGAGAGCCGAGTTTGCCGCAGCCACGACCAAGTCGAGTGACATCTCGAGTCCCTCGGACGCAAGAAACTCCGGATCGATCGCGATCTTTCGGAGCTTGCCTTCGCAAGTGACCGTGACGGAGACCTTGTCAGAACCGGCCGTCGCCGAAACCTCTTGGTCTTTGATGCCGGCCTTCACTTGATCGATTTTTCGCTGCATCCGGGCCGCTTGTCGGACGAGCTCGTTCATTCCACCGCGAAATTGCATGAAGTCGCGTGTATGCCGTGAAGTTGGTCCAACTGCAAGGTCAGATCCGCCATCCCGCAAACCTGCACACCATGCACCGTCGACTCCTCGCTCGACGGCGACGCCCGGACGCCGATCTGCTAGTCGAACCTCCGCATGAGCTACGTCGTCCTCGCGCGTAAATATCGGCCGCAATCGTTCGAGGATCTCGTTGGTCAGGGGCATGTCTCCGCCACTTTGGCCAACGCGATCGCTCGAAATCGCGTCGCCCACGCCTTCTTGTTCACAGGCGTCCGCGGCGTCGGAAAGACGACCAGCGCCCGTATCCTCGCCAAATCCCTCAACTGCGAAAAAGGTCCGACCGCCACGCCGTGCCAAAAATGCGCCGCGTGTATCGAGATCACCGCAGGCAACGACGTCGACGTCCAAGAGATCGACGGCGCCAGCTACACCGGCGTCGACGACGTCCGCAGACTTCAAGAAAGCCTTCCCTACAGGCCCCAACGCGATCGCTTCAAAATCTTCGTCGTCGACGAAGTTCACATGCTCTCGAACAACGCGTGGAACGCATTCCTCAAAACCCTCGAGGAACCTCCGCCGCATGTGAAGTTCATCTTCGCCACGACGGAAGTACACAAAATCCCCGTCACAATCCTCAGTCGCTGCCAACGTTACGACTTCAAACTAATCAGTGCGCAGTCGGTCGCGGCCCGTCTCAAGTTTGTCTTGGAACAGGAAAACGTCGCCTTCGAAGACGCCGCTTTGTCCGTCATCGCGCGCGAAGCTGCCGGAAGCATGCGCGACGGCATGAGCCTCCTCGATCAAGTGCTCGCTTGGGTCGGCATCGACGGAGACAAACTCACTGCCGAAGGTGTCGCTCGCGTTCTCGGCGTCGCCGATCGAACCGTGTTGCACTCGCTCGCTGCAGCGCTCGTCGATGGAGATGCCCACACGTGCTTGCGCATCGTCCACGACCTCGCGCAACAAGGTTACGACCTGCCCCACGTCGCGCGAGATTTTCTCGCCCACCTGCGAGACCTCGTCGTCGCCAAAGTCGCCAAGGATCCAACAGGTCTGCTCGACCTTGCGGACAGCGAAGCGACCGACGTTCTCGCGCTCGCCAAACGCGCCGATGCGGATGATTTGACGCGATTGCATCAGGGTTTTTCCCGGTCATTCGATGACATCGTTCGGAGTGGACAACCTCGTTCCGCGTTCGAAATGACGCTCGTGCGACTCGCTCGACGCCCGCCACTCTTGCCCGTCGACGAACTGCTCAATCGCATCACGGCCCTCGAAAGAAGCCTCCTTCAAGGCGGCGGTGGAGGCGGCAATCCTGGTGCGTCTCCAGGTCGAGGTGCACCTCCTCCAGGAGGTGGCGGCGGTGGACCTCCTCCCGCGCGTCGCATGGCTCCCGAAGGTGGTCCTGTCGCAACGTTTGGCGGAGCTTCTGGAGCGGCCCCGTTTGCCGTTCCAACCGTCGCAACGCAAACGCCTCAACACAATCCACAACGTCCCAAACCAAACGTTGGAGCTCCAACGACAAGTGGTTTGTCCACAAACGTTTCGCCCGTTGCCCCCAGCACGACATCGTCCGGAAAAACCTCGGGCAACAAGGACTTGGGGCAATTTCGCGCCGTGCTCGACATCGTCCGCAACAAACGTCCCGCACTGGCATCGGTGTTGGAACACGCGGTGCTCCTTCATATCGGTCCGGATCGGCTCACGCTGGGATTCGAAGGCGACACGTTCCTCTCCAAACAGGCGCAAGAACCCGTCGCACAAGAGACTCTGCGCAGCGCACTCTCCATGCATTTTGGAGGCCGCCCCGACGTTACGTTCGAATCCGTCGCGCCAATGAGTGGCCTGGCAACGATCGCGCAACTCGATAGCGCCGAAAGAAAAACGCGCCTCGAATCAGCCCGGCGCGCCATCGCGTCACATCCACTCGTAACCGCAGCCATCGAACTTCTGGGTGCTGAACTTCGCGACGTGCGTCTGGCTCAAGACGACGGCGACGGAAACGCCACGCGATGAACTGATCCGACGACGATGGCTTGACGTACCCGCAGGGCCCTCCTTCGATCTTCCATCATGAAAGATCGCCTTCTTCGCTTCCTGTCCGGTGCCGTCTTCTTCACGTCCGTCGTTTCTTCCGCAAGTTTGTCATGGGCGAACGGTCGATTCCCGCTCGCGGACCAACTGGTCGTTGATCCTCAAGACCCGACGCATCTCGTTCTGCGAACGACGTACGGCATCTTGAGCAGCTCCGATGCTGGAAGTTCGTGGGGTTGGGTGTGCGAGGCAGGCATTGGTTATGGGGGCACGCAAGACCCGGCCATGGGTGTCATGGCGGATGGGACCGTGCTGGCTGGCATCTTCGAAGGCTTGAGCGTCACGCACGATCGCGGATGTTCGTGGGCGTTTGCGCCAGCTCCGCTCGAAAAAGAATACGTGATCGATGTGTCGGTTCATCGCAACGAACCATCACGTGCCGTGGCGATTACATCGACGGGTGTGGGCACGGGCTTTCACGTAATCCTCGCAGAAACGAGCGACAACGGAGCAACGTGGACCCAAACGGGTACGGCCATCAACAGCGACATGATTTCTCTCACCGTCGATGTTGCTCCTTCCAAACCCGAACGCGTGTACGTCAGCGGCGTCACGGGCAAGTCGTATGCTCCTGCCATCGAGCGCACCGATGACCGGGGCATGACGTGGACACGCACATTCTTCGACGCCAAGTACGCCGCTGAAACGCCGTACATCGCAGGCGTCGATCCCGCCAATCCCGATCGACTCTACGTTCGTCTCAGTGGAACAGATACGGATCACCTGCTCGTCAGCGAAGACGGCGCGCAGACGTTCACAGAAATTTTCAGCTCGACCAGTGATCTCTTGGGGTTTGCCCTTTCGCCCGATGGCAAACGCGTCGCCATCGGCAGCACGGTTGACGGCGTTCATGTGGCAAATGCGACAGACCACGTCTTCCAAAAAGTCAGCGCGGTGGAGTGTCGATGTCTCACTTGGACAAACGCTGGTGTCTACGCATGTGCCAACGAATTTGCCGACGAATTCACCGTCGGGTTGTCCACGGATGAAGGAAAAACCTTCGCCAAAATCTACAAACTGAACGAGATGTGCCCACTCGAATGTCCGGCCGGATCGCCAGGCACGACCGCATGCGCATCGAGCTGGGCGCCCCTCGCCGCCACGCTCGGTGTCGATCAAACCAAGTGCGGCATTGCCTCCTCGAGTTCGGGCTCCTCGAGCAGCAGTGGCACATCACCTCCGCCCAACCCGCAACCCGAAGGATGCGCGTGTGACATGACGAATCCTTCAGGACAAACGTTTGTCGGAATGTTCGCCATGGGTGCACTCATCGTCGCACTCGGACGGAAGCGAAGCCGCAAGTCGATCGAACGCGCGTGAACCAGCGCAGAGCTGTCTGTCCAGAACAACTCACGTCAACGTCGCTGCCCGAACGCTTTCTTCGACGATGCTCAGCAGCGTGTCGAGATCTGCATCGGTGATGTTGACGGGCGGAGCGACATACACGACGTCGCCGAGTGGACGCAGATACGCGCCGCGCTTGCGCGCTTCCGCATACACACGCCACCCGATTCCACCCAAGTAGCCCGCCTCGGCTGACGTATCGAGCGCTCCGATCATCCCACACGAACGAGCCCGCACGACACCGGGCAAATTGCGCATGTCGTCGAATGCACGAGCGATCCGTTCGGCCTTGGGCTTCGCCACTTCGAGCACGCGTTCATCTTGAAAAACGCGCAGCACTTCACGCGCGATTGCCGCACCCAGTGGATTGCCGCAATACGAGTGCCCATGATGAAACGCGCGTTCTGGTGCACCGAGGAACGCGTCGAACACGCGTCGCGTCGCCAAGGTTGCCGACATCGGCAAGACGCCCCCCGTAAAACCCTTCGCCAAACACATCAAGTCCGGACAAACACCCGCGGCATCACACGCCCACATGCCCCCGGTTCGCCCGTAACCCGTGAACACTTCGTCGATCACGAGCAGTACATCGTAGCGATCACACACTTCACGCGCGTGTTTCAGGTACGCAGCGTCGTACATCCGCATGCCCGCAGCACCTTGCACGAGCGGCTCGAGCACCACAGCCGCAATCGAGTTTTTCCCGTCACGCACCATCTGTTCGAGCGCGTCGAAAGCGCGCGCATAACTCGCATTGTCTGAAGCGTCGGATCGCTCGGGCGGAGGCACGAAGATGCAATCGAGAAGCACGCCGGCAAACGGGCGACGAAAGACCTCAACACCACACAAGCTCGACGCTCCCACGGTCTCGCCATGAAATGCGCCTTCGAATGCGACGAATCGTTTGCGTTCAAACTGTCCTTCGTTGTGCCAAAACTTCAACGCGAGCTTCAACGCTGCTTCGATCGCGGTCGACCCGTTATCGCTGTAGAAGACCTTGTCCAGGCCACGCGGTGCGACCTGCACCAGCTCTTCGGCAAGGAGCGCAGCGTTCTCGTGCGTCACGCCCGCTAGCGACGTGTGACATAACTGCTGAGCCTGCTTCGTCAGAGCTGCCACGAGCCTCGGGTGATTGTGTCCCAGCGTCGCGACCCACCAGCTCGAGTTGCCATCGAGGTAGTTTGTCCCGTCAACATCGTACAGCCGTGAACCTTCGGCGCGATGAATCACGAGCGGATCCACGTCGGCGATGTATCGATCCATCGATGTGTACGGATGCCAAACGTAGGTCTTGTCCGCGCGGACAATGTCGTTACGTGTCGTGGTCATCGTTCGTCCTTCAGTTTGTCTTGATCGAAAGAGCCTGACGCAATTCTTTCGGCATGGGCGGTAACGAACTGGCCCGAATGGGCTCAGGAGGCAGCGATCGTCGCGTCGGCGATGGCTCACCGTGTTGCGGGAGAAAAACTCGCACCTCGGTTCCTGCTCCTTCGTCGCTGATGATCTGCAAACGTCCCCCGTGCGCGTTCACGATGCGCGCCACGATGGCCAAACCAAGGCCCGTGCCCGTAGCTCGCGTCGTGAAGAAAGGATCGAACGCGCGATCCCGAACGGCTGTGTCCATACCTTCGCCCGTATCGAGAAACGAAACTTCAACGCCCGCGACATCGTTTTCCGTGTGCTTCTTGATGGTCACCTTCAACGATCCGCCGCTCGGCATTGCCTGCATCGCGTTGTTCACGATGTTCTCGAAAACCTGCCGAATGAGCATTGGATCGGCCTGGATGCGCTCCGTAGGTTCCGCCTCGACGAGCGTCACCTTCACGTCTTCTTTTCCGTGCGTGAGGACCAACGCGCGATCGACGATTTCACGCGCAAATACTGCCTGACGATCACAACGCACGGGCCGCGTGTACACAAGCAAATCGCCCACGAGGCGATTCAGCCGTTGGGCTTCTTCGTCGAGAATTCCAAGCAGTGTTTGTCGATCGTCATCGGCCAAACCCTGACGACGCAACGTCGCCACAGCGTTCATCATGATGGCGAGGGGGTTGCGAACTTCGTGGGCAATGACCGCGGACAATTCACCGACTGCGGCGAGTTGTTCTTTGCGAACGATTTGCTCCTGCGCTGCACGCAGTTCTTCGTACGAACGCGCAAGCTCGGCAGATCGTTTTTTCAAGGCGGTAGCTCGATCTTCGAGACTCCAACGCAATGCCGAATAACGCGCCAAGAGCGACATGACGACACCCATCACGAAGGCGGCATAACCATAGGGAATCGTGAGTGGTTTGTCTTGACCACTCATCCCTCGTGAAGCGTCGTATAGCGCGCTGAAGAAGAACGCCACCGTTCCCCACATTGTCGGAAGCAAGTCGCGTCTTCGTTTGAGCACCGAGCGAATCATCACGGTGATGGCGAAGCTTGCCGCGACAAACACGAGCATCGAGACGGCATTGTCGAGGAGCCGCATGCGCACAGCGACTTCGAACACGCGAACGCCGAAGACGTCGACAGGCGTATCAACTTCGGTTTGCTTGTGGAAAAACGCATCCAAGGCGCTCGCAGTGCCCACGACAAACGCAACGCTGTAGATGCTCACGAGCATGGTCGTCTTGAACAACACATGCGCCAACTGCGCTGTAACGTGCATCAGACATGCCGCTGCGACAGCCCGGCCAAACTCGGAGACTGCAAGCGCAATGCTCACGACGTGCGACGCATGCGACAGATGCAACGCGATGGCCCCACCGGTGTGCACGGTCAGCGCCGTGCAAAAAATGCCGAACAGCAAGAACTCGGTCTCGCGTTTCCGTTCACGTCGCGATGTCCAACAGAACGCGATGATCGCCACATACGCGACGACCCAAGCGCTCAAGAATCCAGCTATCGAGTGCGCGTGCACGTCGTGAGTTCTCTTCGCCCTCGAGTTTTTCCCTGCGGACCGCCTTGGTCGCAATCTCTCGAAATGGCTCGATTCGTAGCGGAAGCATGCGCGTCGGAAGTTTGCCCGACAAGCGAATTCTTCCCGATGCAAGTGGTGTTGACCCGTGCTCGTCGCGGCTTCACGCTCGTGCCGTGCCCCAACGAAAACGTTATCTCTTCGTCTGTGTGAATCGCCGTCCCGACGGTACGCCGAAAGGTTCTTGTGCAGCCCGTGGCGCCGTTGAAATCCACGCGGCGCTCAAAGCTGAACTGCAATCACGAGGTCTTGCCCGAACGGAAGTTCGTGCGTGCACCGCAAGTTGCCTCGATGTGTGCTGGGCAGGTCCAGCCATCGCCGTCGAACCCGACGGCTACTTTTATGGGCACGTCACGATGGCTGACGTTCCGCGCATCGCTGATGCTCTCGCCCAAGGCACGCGTGTCGAAGAACTCGTTTTGTCCTCAAAGGACTTCGACGAACCAGGAGGTTCTTCATGAGCAACCTCGAGTTTTGGGAAACGATGTCCGGAGCGTTTCACTTCGTGGACAAACCCGATCGGGACCTGCCCATGTCGTTTACGATTCGGGCGAAAAGTGCGCCCTTGTTGCGGTTTTTGCGTCGTCCCGAAGTGGAGATCGAAGGGGAAGTTTTTGCGCCGGGACTGGCAAACCATCGCCATGTTCGCGGAACGCTTGGCATGGACGTACTGCGTACAGGAACGCTTCCGTACCGCTTTCAGTTTGTCGGGGACGATGGTCAATCGTACGAGTTCAAAGGACAGAAGAACGTGTCCCCGACAGCCCTGATGGAAACGATGACTACGCTCCCTGGTTCCATTCGTGACAAAGACGGCAAGGAGATCGCGGTCGCACTTCTGCGGTTCGACGCACGAAGTGATCTCCTTACATTTTTGCGCAGCTTCCGATTGGTCCCCGTGTGATGGATCGTGACAGTTTGACAATCATCGCGGACTAGCTGGACAGGTTCCCCGACGCTGTGACACATTGTCGTCATGACTGACGAAATGTCTAGCACATCGACTCCTCCGCCTCCGGACGTTGCGCCTGGTGCGACCGCAGATGCGCCGACGGTGCTCGTGGTGGATGACGAGCCGTCGAATTTGGCGTCGATCGAGAAGATTTTTCAGCGAGATGGTTTGCGGGTCCTCACGGCTGCGGGTGCGCGGGCGGCGCTCGACACGTTACGCACGCATCGGGTCGAGGTTGTCTTGACAGACCTGATGATGCCTGGAACGAGCGGCATTGAATTGTTGCGAGCGATCAAGCAGCTTTCGCCGGATACGGAAGTTGTTTTGATGACGGCTTATGGCACGGTCGAAACGGCGGTGCAGGCCATGCGCGAGGGGGCGTATGATTTCGTAGAAAAACCATTAAAGCGCATGACGATCATCAAAAGCGTGCGTAAAGCAGCGGAACGCCGGTCGCTCGTGGCTGAAAATCGGTCGCTCAAAAAGGAAATATCCCTCCTCACGAAGCGCGAAATCATTGGTTCGAGTCCCGCATTACGTCGCGTGCTCGATGTGGCGGGTCAAGCGGCGCCTTCGTCGGCGACGGTTTTGATTTTGGGCGAAAGCGGCACGGGCAAGGAGCTCATTGCCCGTTATATTCACGATCACAGCTCGCGAAAATTCGGCCCTTTCGTGGCAGTCAATTGTTCGGCCATTCCCGAAACGATTCTCGAAGCCGAGCTTTTTGGGCACGAGCGTGGTGCATTTACAGGGGCATTTGCTCGGCGCGAAGGGCGATTTGCCAAAGCGGCAGGAGGCACGTTATTTCTGGATGAAATCGGCGAGTTGACGCCGTCCGTTCAAGTAAAACTACTTCGCGTGCTTCAAGAAAATGAATATGAGCCCATTGGTGGCGACACCGTGCGGGCGGATGTGCGCATCGTGGCGGCAACCAACAAGGATTTGCGCGCGGAAATTGCGGCCGGACGTTTTCGTGAAGATCTCTTTTATCGGCTGAACGTGATTGCCATTACGGTGCCTCCGCTTCGAGCGCGGCGCGAAGATATTCCGCTTTTGGTGGATCATTTCTTGGGTGTGTATTGTGCCAAGAATAATCGCGAGAGGCTGAATTGTCCGCGGGAAGTCATGGCGCGATTGTGCGACTATTCATTTCCGGGAAATGTTCGCGAGCTCGAGAATATTGTCGAACGTGCGGCTGTTTTGTGCCGTGGTGACAAATTATCACTGGATGATTTGCCCGAAGGAATTCGGGAAACGACGCAAGCTGCGCCGGGTCCCATTACGTTTTCCGTTGGAACTCCGCTCGATGAAGTCGAACGGCGGCTCATTCGGGAAACGTTGCAATATGCACGTGGGGATAAATCCGTTGCGGCCCAGTTGCTCGGTATTTCCACGCGCACGATCTACCGAAAGCTCGGAGAAATCGAAACGTGAGCGGCGGCAAATTCTGAAATTCGGCACCCAGATCCAGCTCACGTTCTCTACCCCGAAAATCCGATTGTCAAAATGGCAAGCTCGTCCGTTGCGGACCATCGACTTGCGCCAGCTTGTCGATCCAGGCTTTTTCGTGCTAGAATTTGAGCTGAAAACCTTGCTCGTGTCGGCTGGCACGACTCTCGCTACCAGCCTTTAGGCCCCATGGGACTCGACGCGATCCTCAAGCGATATTTTCCGATTGTGATTTGTTTTCTCGTTGCGACGGCGGCGTATTTTCAGGCGTCCGGCATGGGGCAACTCGTTGCTGGCAGCGTTTTGCTCGATCCTTCGGCGATGCCTCCGCCGCCGCCCATGCCAAAAAGCGGTTCAGCGCACAGTCCTGGCGCATCGGACCGTTCGACGAATGCGGGTCCTATTTTGGCTCGCAATCCGTTTGATTCGGTGACGGGTCCGCTCGACGGAACGACGCAATCGGTATCGATTCCGCAAGCCGAATCAACGCCGGTCGACACGACAAACCCGTACAATGATCCGATTTGCGATGTTGCGAAGTGTTTGCTCATTACGCAATCGGATGATCCGGATTGGTCATTTGCAGCAATTGCGGGTTCGGACGGAAAATCGCAATTGCGTCGTCGTGGGGACGAATTTGGCGGGCACACGGTGCATTGGATTGGTTGGGATCGTGTGTGGCTGATGCAGGGAAATTCGCGATGTCAAATGCCTGTTCACGGCGAAAAGAAAGTCGCAGCGGCGACGCCAGCTCCGGCGACAGCGCCGGCCGATGGCAAACCGCCCAAAGGAAAAGGCAACAAGATTCCCCCGGATATGGCGGCAAAAATTCACAAAATCAGCGATACGCAATTCGATATCGAGCGATCATTGGTGGATCAAGTGCTCGAAAATCAGGGCGAACTCATGAAATCGGCACGTATCGTGCCGGAAAAAGAAGGTGACAAAGTCGTCGGCATTCGACTTTTTGGCCTTCGTCCCGATTCGTTGCTCGGCACATTGGGTCTCGAAAATGGGGACCGATTGCAAAGTATCAATGGATTCGAGATGAGCGATCCGCAGAAAGCGCTTGAGGCATATGCGCGTTTGCGCAGTGCGGACAAACTCTCGCTCACGGTAAATCGCCGTGGCAAACCGATGACCATCGATTTCAGCATCAAGTGATTTTGGCTTTCGTGAGGATGGGAGATCAACCATGGCGAAGTTGAAGTTGCCTTCATTCAGTGATGGTTCGTTGTTGCAAAGGACGCTTTTGTACGTCTTGACGTTTGTCCTCGGCTCGGCAGGCTTTATTGCTGTCGCCAGTTTGGTCGTCGTATCGGTCGCCAAAGCAGTTATTCCTTCGCGCAGTACCGATTCCGCCGCAACAGCGACGGAAAAGGTTGCTGAAGCCATTCCGGCGGCTCCAGGAAAAGCTTCGCCTCGCAAAGGTCGCGCAAACAAGGCGAAACTTCCGATAGAAGGTGATGCTCCCGCAGGGGAAGAGACGCCGTGAGTCAATCAGAAATGGCGAAAATGTTTGAAACGTTTGGTCCCACTGGTGAAAAGAAGTTCAATATGCTGGCAATGGTTCGTCGTCAACGTGGATTTGGTTTGGCACTCGCCGCTTTTCTTGGTGCATCGATTACTCTGAATGCCGTCGCCCAACAGCCTGCGCCCAAGGGTCCTCCGGTTCTGAAAACGCCCGCAGCGCGGGTCCCCGCTGCCGCTGCACCGGCAGCGGATGGGGCTACCCCAGCCAAACCCGATTCTGCAGCGGCCAAACCCGAAGCGGGCGGAGGCAAACTCCCCGTTCCGCCAGGTTTTCCGCCGGGACCACCGCCTGGGTCCGCGACGCCTTTTGGCAATGCGCCCGTTATTGGCGATGATCCCATGGCCGGCGTCAAACAGGGCCCGAAAGAAATCGATTTCAAGCCCAAAAATGGCGGTCTCATGGTTTCCTTCAATCTCGAGGAAGCCGACTTGAACGAACTCGTCAAAGCCATCAGCAATATCACGGGACGACGATTCATTTACGGCGGTAAGGTTCGTCAAATCAAAGCAACCGTTTATTCGCCAGACAAAGTCACGGTTGGCGAAGCCTACAGCGCATTTCTGTCGATTCTCGAGACAAACGGGCTCACGGTCATTCCGCACGGCCGTTTTCTCAAAATCATTGAATCGCCAGGTGTGGCAAGCCAAACCACTCCGGTGTACGGTCAGGGCAATCCGGTGCCCAACGAGGATCGCTTCATTACGCGTCTTTATCGCGTCTCCAATGTCGACCCGACCGAAGCGGCCAATGTGCTGGCGAAATTCAAATCCAAAGACGGCGACATTACGGTGCATCCCGGCGGCTCGCTGCTCATCATGACGGATACGGGCACGAATGTGCAACGCATGATGCGCATTTTGGAAGACGTCGATGTTGGCGGAGCCGGCGATCAAATCTGGTTCGAGAATATCCATTATGCCAGTGCGGGAGATATCGCGACGAAACTCGGCGAAATCCTCGATTTGCGCACAGGCGGCGGTAAAGGCGGAAAAGGCGCGGCTGGTGGTGGAGGTCCTGGAGCGAGAATCATCGCGGACGATCGGACCAATTCACTGGTCATTACGGCCAATGGCGGCGACTATTTGCGTCTGCTCGAATTGATCAAGCGAATCGACGTTCCGCAATCGGGCGAAGGGCAAATGCACGTTTTGCCGCTTCAACACGCTGGTTGCAAAGATTTGTCCGGTACACTCAATCAGATTCTCGGCGGTGGTGGTGGCGGCGGAGGAGCCGCTGCAGGCCGGCGTCCTGGTGGTCAAGCTGCCGCTCCCGTGCCTGGTTCGACGGACGATATCTTCGAAGGGCAAGTCAAAATCACATGCGACGAAGGTTCCAACAAGCTTGTTGTAACTTCGTCATTACGCGATTACGCGGCCTTGCGAAATGTCATTGACCAACTCGATCAACCGCGCCGCCAAGTATTCATTGAAGCGGTCATTATGGACGTGAACGTCAATCGCACGAATGACTTGGGCGTTCGATGGCATTTGGGATATCCGGTGGACACGCCAGGCATCAAAGGAGCCGGTGACCAAGGTATTCTTTATGGCGGCAACGACTCCGTCACCTCGATTGGCGCGCCTTTCTCCATTGCTGATCAGCTCGGTGCATTGGCTGTCGGCGTGCGCGGACCTTCGATTACGAGCTCCAGCAATTTGCTCGGCACGGGCATTACCATTCCAGCGTTTGGCGTGGTCATGAATGCTCTCGCCACGGACAACGATTCGAACGTTTTGGCCACGCCGCATATCTTGGCCACGGACAATGTGCCAGCATCGATTGAAATCGGGCAAAACATTCCGTTGCAAACCAATGTCGGCGGA
The DNA here is from genome assembly GCA_044221885.1 of Polyangium sp. (in: bacteria). Taxonomy (GTDB): domain Bacteria; phylum Myxococcota_A; class Polyangia; order Polyangiales; family Polyangiaceae; genus Polyangium. The sequence continues at coordinate 4,631 of JBGAOI010000003.1, read as the reverse complement.
TTGAGCGGTTTGGCGGGTTTGGCCGGTGGTGCAGCCGGAGGCAATGCAGGTGCGGCGGGTTTGGCTGGCGGTTTGCTGGGCGGGCTGGGTGGTTTTTCCGCGCCACGCCAAGACGTCGGAACGAAAATCGAAGTCACCCCGCATGTCAATGATTCCGACCAAGTGCGCCTCGAAATCACCGAAGGCATCTCCGAGGCTGGTCCGCCTCTCGAGGGAGCGCTCGGCGCCATTCCAATCATCAAGCGCCAGGCGAAAACGACATTGGTTGTTCGAGACCAACAAACCGTGGTCATCGGCGGCCTCGTCCGTGATGCCGTGACAAACAAGCGCACGAAGATCCCGATCTTGGGCGACATTCCCATCATTGGTGCGCTTTTCCGAACCACGAAGAAAACTACGCAAAAAACCAATTTGCTGCTCGTGCTCACACCCTACATCGTGCGCGATCAAGATGATTTGCGAGCGATCTTCGAACGCAAAATGCAGGAGCGTCAGGAATTCTTGGATCGGTATTTCGTCTTTGGCGATTCGACGTGGGAACCACCCAAAGATTTCGAACGCGCCAATGGGTTGCTCGAGGATATTCGTCAATCGCAATTACAAGTCTCGGAACGCCAAAGGCTCGAGGAAGAAGCGCGGCCGAAAGAGCGACGAACGCATGAGCCCGGACAACCCATTGCATTGCCGAGCATTGCGCGAAGTGGTGGCGGTGGAGACGATGGTGGTGGACCAGCAACGGCCGCGCCAGCGACGGCTACAGCATTGCCGACACCCACGCCAACGCCGCGCCGTGCGCGCCCGCCCGCAGCGCCCAAGACCGTAGATCGAGTGGAGTGACGAATGAGTGCCGTCGCGCATGCAGAATATATTGGAGAAATCCTCGTTCGGCACGGGGTCGTCGACGCAGCTCGATTGATACCCTTGTTCGATACCGTTCGCGAAAGAGGACAAACCCTACCCGAATTGTTGGTTTCGACAAACGTAACCGACGAAGGGAAAATTGCGCGCGCTTTTGCCGCCGAAATGGGCATGGATTTCGTACCGAAAATCGATAAGGACTCCATTCCTTTCGATGTCGCGACGCGTTTGCCCATTACCTATGCCAAGCAACACCGAATTCTGCCGATCTCGGAAGACGACACGCACGTGTATGCTGTCTGCTCCGATCCGCTGGATACGACGGCTGTTGACGACGTGCGATCCATCTTCGGCAAACCCGTCGAAGTATCGGTGGCTCCAAACCAGCAAGTGCTCGACGCCATCAACCACATTTGGGAAAAACGCGACGCTGGACAATCGAATCTTCAAGGCGACAAACACGACGAAGAAGACAACCTCGTCGATATCATCGATAGCGATGACGACGCGCCCATCATTGCGTGGGTCAATAGCCTCTTCGCTTTGGCGGTGCGGGAACGAGCCAGCGATATTCATATCGAGCCGGAAGAACGGGACGTTGTCGTACGTTATCGTATCGACGGCGAATTGTATGTGGCGCGCCGAGCGTCCAAGCAATTCATGGCGCCGATCATTGCGCGCGTCAAAATCATGGCCAGCCTCGATATTGCGGAAAAACGTTTGCCGCAGGACGGGCGCATCACATTAAAAATTGCCGGCAAAAGCGTCGATATTCGTGTTTCGACGGTCCCGACGAGCCGCGGATTCGAACGCATCGTCATGCGTTTGCTCCATAAAACCAGCGTTCTTCTTGGCCTTGACGATCTTGGTTTTGCGCCGCGTGAATATGGCATCATGGATCACCTCATTCAGAGGCCCGATGGCATCATTCTCGTTACGGGTCCCACGGGTAGCGGTAAAACCACAACGCTTTATGCGTGCCTCAATCGAATCAACGAGCCGAGTCGCAATATCCTCACGGCCGAAGATCCAGTCGAATATGAAATTGGCGGAATCCATCAAGTGCATGTGCATCCGTCCATTGGGCTGACATTCGAGAGCGCTTTGCGGGCATTTTTGCGCCAAGATCCCGATGTCATCATGGTCGGTGAAATTCGCGATCGCCCCACGGCGGAAATCGCCATTCACGCTTCGCTCACGGGTCACTTGGTGCTTTCCACGCTGCACACCAATGACTCGGCGTCGGCCGTAACGCGTCTTGTCGAAATGGAAGTTGAACCGTTCCTTGTGCGGTCCAGCGTGATTGGCATTCTCGCGCAGCGTCTCGTGCGGATGTTGTGCCAGCAATGCAAGATTCCTTATAAGCCGACGCAATATGAACTGAAGCAGCTTGGGCTTGATGAAGAACGGCTGGCATGGAAACAACGTCGGACCATCTCTTCGCGTTATTCTGTACACAATCAAAGTTACGAATATGTCGGGCAGAAAATGGGCAGTGAGCCTGTTTTCTACAAAGCCGGTGGTTGCGATGCGTGCATGAACAAGGGATTCATTGGCCGACGCGGAATTTACGAATTGCTCGTCATCGACGATGCCGTCGGACCGCTCATTTTGAAAAATGCTGATGCACTTACGGTCAAACGAGTGGCGATCTCGCAAGGAATGGACACCATGCGTGATGACGGTGCACGGAAAGTGTTGCGTGGAATGACGACGGTCGAAGAAGTCCTTGCGGCGACGCAAGAAGACATCATCGTGGATGAATAAGGGAGGGATGGCTCGTGGCGGTTTTTGAATATCGCGGCATCCTCGTCAGCACGGGAAAACAAGTCAAAGGCGTTCGCGATGCGGAAAATGCCAAAGTCTTGCGCACGGTATTGCGCAAAGACGGCATTTTGCTGACAACAGCGACCGAGGAAAACGCGGCGGCGACGAAAAAGAAGAAATCGGGGAGTTTATTCGCGTTTGCGAGTCGTCCGTCGCTGAATGACGTCGCCGTGGTCACCCGACAACTCGCAACGCTCATCAAAGCCGGTATTCCGCTTTTCGAGTCCTTGACGGCGCTCATTGACCAAACGGAAAATGAAGCATTAAAACGAGCGCTCACGCAGGTTCGTGAACAAATTCGCGAAGGTTCGAGTTTCGCGAAGGCGCTCGAAGCCCATCCATCCATATTTCCGCCGCTTTACATCAACATGGTTCGAGCTGGCGAAGCGTCTGGTATGCTTCAGCAAGTGCTCGAGCGCATTACATCATTTTTGGAAGCCCAGGCCAAACTCCGCGGCAAAGTCACATCGGCCATGGCGTATCCAGCGCTCATGGCATTGCTCGGCGTTTCGCTCGTTTCTGTGCTCATGGTCGCGGTCGTGCCCAACGTGACGTCTATTTTTGCGTCCATGGATCAAGCATTGCCTTGGTATACGGCGGCCTTGATTTTCGTGTCGGATATTTTTGCCGGTTATTGGTGGCTTTTTTTGGCGCTCATTGCGGTCGGCATTTGGGCATTTCGCCGCTGGGTTCGGACGCCCGCGGGGCGCTTGAAGTGGCACACCATTGTTCTGCGTTTGCCCATCGTAGGGAAACTGGTGCGCATGATTGCGATTGCGCGTTTTTCCCGGACGCTTGCAACACTCTTGGGCGCAGGCGTCGCGCTTCTCGGCGCGATGGATATTGTCAAAAACGTCCTTGGCAATGCGGTTTTGGAAAAAGTCGTTACGGACGCGATTGGATCCATCAAAGAAGGCCAAAGCATTGCGGATCCGTTGAAACGCAGCGGGCAATTTCCGCCGATTGTCACGCACATGATCACAATTGGCGAAAAATCCGGGCAGCTCGAGGAAATGCTCGAAAATGTTTCCAACGCGTATGATCTCGAAGTAGAAACGCGGGTGCAAGTGATGACCAGCCTTCTCGAGCCGCTCATGATCGTATTCATGGGTGGAGCGGTTGGTTTCATTGCGTTCTCGATTCTCATGCCGCTCATTCAGATGTCGAGTTTTGCCGGGTGAAACGATTATGGCACGCCGCAGGCAACGAGAACAGACGATTTTTTTCCCTTGGGAACGAGGAGGCGGTATTCTCCGCGGCCGTGGTCTCGCTCGGGCAAAACTCGTCGTCATCGCGCTCGCCGTGGCGCTCGTTCTCGGTATGCTCGGGTCGCGCGAACGCCGCAAGACGGGCATCCGATCGACGGAAGCGACCATTTCCGTCGTACGCTCGGCGATTGATGCATATCGATCCGATCACGAACGCAAGTGTCCGCCGTCGCTCGATGTGCTCAAAACAGAACGGTATCTCGGAATCGACGCGGTGGATGCATGGGGCAGACCCTTGCGCTTATTTTGTCCTGGCAGAAAGGACCCGGAAGGCTACGATCTGACCAGTGACGGACCAGATGGCGAAGTCGATGGTCTCGACCGTGTGGAGTGACAAACCATGAACGTAAACAACGTGAACAGCGTGAACCTCGCAAATCGAATTCGAATCTTGAAAAAAGCCACACAACGTGGCGTGACCCTCGTCGAAGTGCTCATCGTGCTCGCGATCATGGCCATCATCGCGGGTGGTGCCACGGCGCTCGTGTTTCCGCGTTTGAAAGAAAGCCGCGTGAAGCAAGCGGTGCTCAGCGCAGGTGTGATCAAGACGTCCGCGCAATCGTATATGCACCTCGATTCGGCAGGTGGGTGTCCGTCAATCAAGGACCTCATCGACGCGAAGCAAATCGATGGGAAAAAGACGGAAGATCCGTGGGGAACGCAATTCAAGATTTCCTG
>JBGAOI010000039.1:0-24537 GCA_044221885.1 Polyangium sp. (in: bacteria) | reverse complement strand
ACCGCCACCGCCACGGCCTCCACCTCCTCGGGTGCAGGCGGCGCGGGAGGCACGATGGGCGCCGGCGGCTCCGGCACTGCGACCACGACCACGGCGGGCGCGGGTGGTGCCGGTGGCGCCGGCGGCATGGGTGGCATGGCGGGAATGGCTGGTGCCGGAGGCGCTGGGGGATCGGGTGGTGGTCCAGCGCTGCAACCTTGCAAGGTGTGCGGAACGAACGGCGCTTGTATGGAGCCGTGTGTACCTTCCAAACCCGACGATCTCGATTGCGATGGTTGGACCGCAGCCGAAGGCGATTGTTGCGACAACTGCTTCAAGTGCGGATCGCCCGCGAGCGTGAACCCTGGCGCCTTCGAATACCTTGGCAACAACTTCGACGACGACTGCGACGCCGCAACGCTCGACAACCAACCCCCAACCGATTGCACCGATCCGCCGCTGGCCACGCCGACAAGCACGATCGAACTCGTCAAGGCGATTGATCTCTGCCAGTTCACTGCGGAAAACCCGCCGCTCAATCAGAAGAAGTGGGGCGTGATCTCGAGCGCCTTGCTGCTTGCCGATGGCACCAACGCCGTCTTGCCGAAAGACGTGCAAGTTGGCGTCCTCGCGGAATACGGCCCCAACGTCAAACCCAAAAAAGGCATGACACTTGCCGCCCTTTCCACGGGAACAGCACGTGATGAAACGGATCCTGGCTACGTTCATCCGCAAAACGGACCCAATCCCATGGTCCAAAAAGGTAACTTCGAAGCGATGACGCAAGTGCCGATCCCTGCCGATTATCTCGCGGCAAACGGAGGCAAACTTCCTTCACCAGCAAACTGTCCCCCGTGTTCCGGGGCAAACTGCGGCACCGCGTTCGATTCGGTCAACTTCAAGATGCGTATTCGCGTCCCGACAAACGCCCGCTCGTTCTCGTATCGCTTGAAGAGCTACTCGGCTGAATACCCCGAGTACTCATGTCAGCAGTTCAACGACTTCTTCCTGGCACGACTCAAGAGCACCTGGCTCCCCGATCCCAATGGCGATCCCATGGATCCTGCGAACCAACCGCTTCCCGCAGATCGCAACATCGCCTTCGACTCGTTCAAGAATCCGATCAGCGTCAACAACGCCTTCTATGACGTCTGCTTCCCCTACGCAGGCGCTCCTCCGGATGCGTGTTCGTCCGGTACACTCGAACTCGTCGGTACCGGCATGGGCGGCTGGAACGGCGATTTGAAAGATGGCGGCGGTACGGTGTGGCTGACGAACTCGGCCAACGTTGTTCCTGGTGAAACCATCGAAATCGAATTCATCGTCTTCGACGCCGGTGACGCCAAAGTCGATTCGATCGTGCTGCTCGACTACTTCCGGTGGGGACTCCAACCGACCGCGCTCGGGGTTCGCAAGTGATCACATCCCGCCGCGATGTTGATCATCGTGGCGAACCAAATTCGTTTGTACCCCAACGGGTGCAATTCATACGCTCTCGTAATTTCTTGTGAGGCATTCGATGAAGACAGTGACGAGTCGCTCGAGCATGCGCATGACGCACTCGGCCCTAATCGTGTCCGCACTCGCGATCGGCGCAACGTTCGCCGCTTGCAGCGCGAAGCCAACACCACCCAACACCACGAGCTCGGCGTCTTCGAGTTCGTCAGGTGATGCTGGCATGGGTGGTTCTGGAGGTGCAGGAGGGGCCGCTGGAATGGCTGGAGCCGGAGGCATGGGCGGCGGCGCTCCGATGGGCTGCAAAAAAGATGTCGATTGCGCAATGGATCCCGCCGGGACGGTTTGCGACATCCAAACCGGCATGTGCGTCGAGTGTTTGCCCTTGGAGCCACCCGCAGATGACTGCGCCCAAGGCACGTACTGCAACACGCTCTCACACGTGTGCGAAGTCGGTTGCACGAGCATCTACGACTGCAACGCCGGACAAGCCTGCGACGAACTCAGTTTCAAGTGCGTCGGATGTTTGATCGACACCGATTGCAACGCCGGCTCGATCTGTTTGTCCGATACCTGCGTCCCCGGTTGCTCGGGTCTTCAACCTTGCCAAGCTGGCTTCACGTGCTGCTCGGGCAGTTGTTACGACTTTGCGACAGACGAAAACAACTGTGGCTTCTGTCAGAATTCGTGTGCGTTCCCGCCAAACGGTGACCCGCTTTGTCAGAACGGCATCTGCACGCTCGGCACTTGCAAGCCTGGTTTTTCCGACTGTAACCAGGACCCGCAAGACGGTTGCGAGTGGAACGTTTTGCAGGACGGACCTTGCGAGTGCGTGCCGGGGCAAAAGCAACCGTGTTACCAAGGTGCGCCCGGGACAAACAACATCGGTGTTTGCAAAGGCGGCACGCAAACGTGCAACGCCGATGGCAGCGGCTGGGGCGCATGCATGGGTCAAGTGCTTCCGCGCTACGAAACATGCGGCAACAACCTCGATGACGACTGCAACGGCGTTGTTGACGACAACATGGACCTCGACGGCGATGGCTGGGCCTCCTGCGGCGGCGACTGCTGCGACGCGTTTGGCCCCGGCTGCAACAGCCCGCGCGACGTCAATCCTGGCGCGTTCGAGGTCATTGGCGACAATGTCGACAACGACTGCAACCCGATGACGCTCGATAACGCGCCTGACCTGTGCAGCACGTCCGTGAAGTTTGCCGGCGTGACCGGCATGGACATGGCCAAGGCCATGGAGCTCTGCCAGGTCACCACGGAAAACCCACCACTGGCCCAAAAGCGCTGGGGCGTCATCTCCGCCGATCAGCTTCTCTCTGACGGCATGACGCCATCTTCCGCGCAACTGGCGAACATCCGGGACAAACAGACGGCGATCATGACGGCGTTCGGCGTCAACGTCATCCCGCTCAAGGGCGCGACGTTGGCCGGTATGTCCACGGGCGTCATGCGTGATCAAGACGATCCTGGGTATGTCGGGACGTCGACGAACGTCGGCACGACTTCGCAACCTCCCATTTCGTATCTGCTCGCCAACGGCAACAAACTTCCGAACTCCAAGGGTTGCACTGGTACCTGCGAAGCCGGCTCGGGCGCTCGCGATCCGGTGAACTTGCGTTTGCGTATTCGTACCCCGACAAACGCCAAGTCGTTCACGTATTCGTTCCGGTTTTTCTCGTCCGAATACTGGGACTACCAGTGCACCAAGTTCAACGACTTCTTCATCGGTCTCTACTCGAGCACCTGGATGCCGGATCCTTTGGATCCAAACCAAAAGCCGCTTCCGCCGGATCGAAACATCGCCGTCGACGATCTGCTCAACCCGATCAGCGTCAACAACGGCTTCTTTGACGTGTGTGCGCCCAAGAGCTGCAACGTTTGTCCCGGAGGCATCGCCGACCTTCAAGGTACCGGCATGCAAGTCGGCAATCAGGGCGGCGCCACCAAGTGGCTCTTCAACGACGTTCCGACCGTGCCGGGTGAAATCATCCAGCTCGACTTGATCATCTTCGACGTCGAAGACTCGTTGAACAATTCGCTGACGCTTCTCGACAACTGGGTCTGGAACACCACCGTGCTCCAAGGCGTCCGCGAAGAATGATCGTTACGTCATGATCGCGCGGTGCAGAATCGTTTGTGTGCAAATGATTCTGCACGCACCCTTCCCACCTTCGTCACACCGCTCGTGACAAAGCACTTTCCCCATTGCGCTCGGGCGAAAGCGTGGGCATCTTCAATTTCTACGTGGAGACGACAGAAGCTGGCTTAGGCCCCGTGCTACTGGATCCAATGCGTGGTGACACAATGAGTCATTGTGACGCCACGCCGTCACGAGACACAAAGCCCCTTGCTTTGGTGGCTTTGATACTCGTCGCCCTCTCGTCCGCCGCTGGTTGTGCCACCAGTACCTTTGCGCCTCGTGTGGAGTCTCTGGCGGTGAACGCTCCGCAAGCCCAGACGCATCCCGTGATGGTCGAATCGTCGCCGATGGCTTCGCCTTCGCCTTCGCCGGATACGCGCATGCTGACGGTCGATACGCGAAGTGCCGTTGCTGCGTGGAGTTCACCGATGGCCCACGTCGACAGTGAAATTCTGGCCAATACGTCGCGATGCCCTGTGGAAATGGCGCTCGTTGACGGTCGAGTGTGTGTAGATCGCTGGGAAGGAACGCTTGTCGAGCGTCTCAGTGGCGGAGCCGAACGGGCCTGGTCGCCTTATCAGCCGGTGGACGGGATGGAATCGCGCATGCGCGCCATTTCACGTCCTGGCGTGATTCCTCAAGGGTATATCAGCGGCGAACAAGCCGCTCGGGCGTGCACAGCCTCGGGCAAACGATTGTGTTCAGGCGAGGAATGGGAAAGCGCATGTCGAGGGTCCCGACGAACCCAATTCCCTTACGGAGATCAACGCAAATCACGTGTATGCAACGACGACGTACGCAGCAAACATCCTGTCGTCGAAGTCGCCATGATGCTCAATATCCCCGAAAACCGATTGTGGTATGACGGGATGAACCAGCCGCTCATCAATCAGCTTCCCAATTCACTGTTCGAAACGGGTGCCCGAGCCGAATGCACCAACGACTACGGCGTTTTCGACATGGTTGGGAATCTGCACGAGTGGATCAATGATCCGAGCGGCACATTTCGCGGCGGTTACTACATGGACACGACGCTCAATGGTGACGGGTGTTCCTACGCAACCACCGCTCATGGTTTTTCCTACCATGATTACTCGACAGGGTTTCGATGTTGTGCCGATCCTGATCACGTCGAGTAATTGCCTCCCTTCTTTCGAGTTCGTATGAATTTTCTGACTCGCCGCCCGTATTGCCTACTTCTTCTTTTGGCGCTCGGAGTGGGCTGTCAAAAAAAGAAAGAAGAAACGCCTCCCATTCCACCACCGCCGCCTCGAGGAGCCGCGTCGCTTGATCAATTGACCCTCGGTTTGGGTATGGCCAAGGGCCTCGATGGAAAACTCGCGCCGCCCTCCATGCAAGTCGAACACGCCTACGTGCTCGATGACAAACGGCTCATTTTGGTGGGTAGCGTTCCGGGCAGCGAAGCCATTGCGTTGATCACGCTCGATGCAGGAAAGACGTGGACATCATATCGTACGGAGCAAGAAACCTGGGCGACGTGGTCGTTTGGAAACGACGATACGACGTTTGGCTTGGCACTCGGGCCCAAAGAAACCCTGGCCGATAGTCAACCTGCGCAAGGAAAAACCCCGCCCAAATTACCTCCGTTTCAGTTTTTCTTTACCACCCTCGATGCCCTGAGTTTCGGGACGGCGACCAATGTCGAACAGCCGCCTCTTCCAAGAAGGCCCGACCCCAAAGTTCCGATTTTGCATCCGCGATTGGCATTGCTGACAAAAGAACAGGCGTCTTACATCGTCGAGCCTTCGCCCAAGAAATTCGTGGCGCGATTCGTTGTGGCTCCAGGTGTGGACGTTCCGCCGGAAATCGTTCTTCCAAAACTCGAGACATTCATACCCAATCCGATTGGACGTCCTGCACGGTTATTGTCGATCAAAGGACGCGGCATCATCTCGCGACCATGGCCGGAGCCCGACAAACCCGTCGTTCCCGAGAAGGACGCCGAATACATCAACGAAAAAATCAAAGAGCTCAAAACGACGCCGACGCTCGTTCGTGAATTGTCGATGCCCCCGGCATGCCAAACCAGCACCTACGAGCTTTACCGGATCACGCAGCCACCAACGAAACAGAATCCTGGGAAAAACTACTTGTTGGTGGTCAAAGCCGACGGTTATGCCCTCACCCCAATGCCGGCCGCAGCGGCTCCAGACGTGCGTATTGGGTGTTCCCACGACAAGTTCATCGTGGAAGCTACCGACGGAGAAAGCGTCACGTTGCTTCTATGTTCGCTCGATGGGAAATGCGTTACGCCCGAACGCCCTGTTTTCAAACCGTGGCTCGAAAAACATGATCGAGAAGTCATTGCGCGGCCGATGGCGAGTGGTGCGGCGGCGATCATGTCCGAGCAAGTTGGCGAAAAGTGGGGTGTGTATTACGCGCAATCGACGGATGGCGGGAAATTTTATGAGCGCGCGCGCGTCATTGGTGAAGGTACGGGAGAACGTGGGCGAGTTCGTTTTGGCGCACTCGTGACGATGGGCAAACGCACGTTGATTTTGGTATCGGCCGATGTGACTGGAACTTCGCGTCGCGGATTCTACACCATCGTTTCCGACGATGATGGCGCGACGTGGAATCCGCCCTGAACCCAGCTATCCAAGACAAACCACTGCAAAAACCCGCTGTTCGCGCCATTCTGCGCGCCGACACGCGTTTGTCCTAACGTAACACGCATCGATGTCTTCTTCGTGAAGTGGTTCGCTCGAAGGAACGATTTCGATGCACTTGTCTTTCCAAACCAAGCTGAAGAATGACAACGAGCAGAGTGGTTCGGTGTTCCAAACGAAGTTGCTCACGTGTGCGAATTCTGCGTCGATAACCGAAATCGGCGGTGAATAAACGCGTTCGAGTTTGGCAAGAAGCACGAGTTTGTCGAAAACAAACCGGAATCGTTTCATCGAGCGTTGGCGATAACGTGTGGGAACGATCCGTTCTCGTGTTGTTGTGACGAGGTGATTGGATTGCGAGAGTTCGAAACGAAACGAGCGGTTCGTTTTGGCGAACCGCTCGGTTTCGTTTTTCCGGTTGAAACGAAATTACTTCGCAGCCGGGGCCGGAGCAGCAGCGGCTTTCGCAGCTCGCTTGCGCGGAGCGGCGGCTTTCTTCGGGGCCGGAGCTGCGGGGGCGGGGGCGCCACCCGAGGGACCAGCGGCCGTCTTGCGCGCATTGACGCTTGCCGTTTCGGCCGTCTTCGCATCGCCAGCATAACGGGCAAAACGACGATCGCCGCCCTGGAAAATGCGCTTGGCGAGCTTCAATTCCTTGAGCGCCGCGGCAGCACGCGTTTGCGGAATGCCAGCTTGACGGGCAACGTCGCTTGCGCTGACGCCCGCGCCGGACTTCACGATTCGCTCGACCGAATTGAGGACTTCTTGGCGCTCTTGGGAAAGAGCTGCCGTCTTCTTCGGACGACCCGGCTTACGCTTCGCCGGGGCTGCACCACGCTTCGCCGCCGGGGCTGCAGGAGCCGCCGCCGGAGCCGCTGCCGGAGCTGCTGCTGCCGCGCGGGCCGGACGACCGCGACGCTTGGTCGCTGCCGCGGGGGCCGCTGCCGCCGCTGCCGGAGCCGTAATGGCTGCCGCGCCCATGACGGAGCCAAGACGGTCTTTCACGAGAGCAATGATTGCCGCGTCGGGCATCTTGCGTACGAGGTCTACGATTTGTTGCTCAAATGCATCTTGTGCCATGAATATCTCCCTCGCCGAATCCCGCTCGGCGGATGGTTTCGAATATGCTGTTGGTCAGGGATAGGTCAAGCGAATAAAATGGTTCGATTGTTTTTTTTATCTTTTGGGTTGCCCGTGCAGACTGACTAAGCGTTTACCAGGACAAGGTCCCCCGGATTCGCCCGACGAAATCCCAAAGCATCGCCTGCTCCAATCGCGTACGCCGCGGTTTTTTGACGCCACATTGTCCCGACCATCCTTCCGTTCATCAACGCATTCGTGCTTGCCCCTGGGTTTTCGATTTCGTCCCGTACACGAATCGCGGCAGGGTTCTGCGCGACGCGCCATAACCGTGCCCCCCGAACTCCATGACGAAGGTTGGCAGGGCGAACACTTCCGAGTGATCCCAAAATCGATCCCCGAGAGAACGCGATTGTTCAATCATCGGGCGTCAACGGCAACGCAAAGCCCCCAATGCCCAAACGAAGACCTGGGGCAAAGAGCGTCGCGCCACCGACATCAATATATAAAGGAGTCACCCGCGGAAACTTGCGGGTCGAAAGAGTGCTTCACCGTCAACGATTCGCCACGTCGCGAGGCGAAGACGCGCGTTATCCACCAGACTCGGTCATCCCGGGTCGATCCGATAAAGCTTGCCAGGCGTTCCATCCTGATTGTTGTCGATGACGAGGTACAATTCCCCAGCTGTATCCTCGCCAAACGACGTAATTCCACCCGTCAATACGCCCGTATTGAGGTCTTGGGTCACTTCGCCTTCTTTGAGAAGTGCTCCATTCGCCCAGGACACCGTGCGTACTCGCTTCGAACAATAGTCGCCATACAAGTACGTACCAACCAAACCCGGTATCTTTGTTCCTCGGTAAACGTATCCGCCCGTCACCGAACAACCCGTGACATCCCCGTCATTCGCATACGCGACAATCGGCAATGTCAGGCCGGTTTGATCACAATTCGGCATCGTCTCGTAACACTCTTTCCCCTCCATCGTGTTCCAACCATAGTTGAGAAGACCTTTGCCGCGCGCTTCGACATTGATCTCTTCCCACGTTCCTTGACCAACGTCGCCGATGTAAAGGTCCCCTGCACAACGATCGAAACTGAAGCGCCAGGGATTTCGCAATCCCGTATCCCAAATGTCCGGATCACCTCCAGGCATATTTCCCGGTGGCGGCGTGGGATATTTGTCGACGTCGATCCGCAAAATCTTGCCGAGCTTCGACATCATGTTTTGCCCGTTCATGTCTGGGTCGCCCGAGCCTCCACCATCGCCCGTGCCCGCATACAAATAGCCGTCGTGGCCAAACGCCAACATGCCCCCGTTGTGGTTTGTCCGGTTATGCGGAATCGTCACGAAATTCTTGAGGCACGCTGCCAGCGCCTTGTCCGGTGAACTCGAATCTCGCGCACATTCACTGATCACGAGCGAACCATCGGGCTTGCGTGTGTAGTAGATGAAAAATCGGCCGTTTGTGTCGTAGTTCGGGTGAAACGCCAAGCCCAATAACCCGCGCTCGTTCGCCCCAGATTCGATGATCGCCGATAGATCGAGAAACGGTTCGGCCGCAAGAACTCCATCCTTGAAAAGTACAATCTGACCCCGTTTCAGAATGACAAACAAGCGCGTCGTGTCTTTCGGTGCTCCCGTGACAAACACCGGACGCTGAAGGTCCGTTGCCACTTCCGTGAGTTTCAATTTCGGAAGCGCTCCCGTTGTTCCCGACGTACACATCACTGGACTTCCGCCGGTTCCACCACTTCCGCCACTTGCGCCGCTTCCGCCATCTCCTCCAGATCCCCCATTGCCTCCCATATTGCCCGTCGTGGTCGCCGTATTCGGATCGGTGCCACAACCTGCAATCGTCGGCGACGCGCCAACGCCCAAGACTAGGAAATACAAACCCAAGCGAAAACAGTTCATCTTCGAAGTATTCATCCTTCGAAGGTACACGGCTCGCCACATTCCGTCGACGGGACTCGACACGCCTTACGCCATGACGCGATCCAGATATTGCTTCGCGCAAGTTGATGGCTACGCTTGCACCACCCATCGCCATTTCGAGGGAGGAGACGAGTTCACATGAATTCCTGGGATCATCCGTCGCTCGGCCACGTTCGAGGTGCACAAGGCATCTCGCGTGCTCAAAGTCGTTCGGCATTTTTGAAACGCGTGTACGGCATGTTCACAGGCAGCATTCTGTTTTCTGCCATCGGCGCTCTCGTGGCGCTCAATGCCGGTGTCGGTTCGTCCGAAGTATCCATGAGGATCGGCCGGGAACTCGTGCGCGTTCCCCCGCTCGTGGCCTTTTTTGGACAACATTACTTCATCGCGTTTCTCGTCATGATGGGCGTTGTTTTCGGCGCATCCATGGTTCGCCATGTCAAGGGCCTGAATGTGCTCGCCCTCTTTGGCATGGCCACCGTGATTGGCGTCGTCATTGCCCCAACGCTCTTTTACGCCACAGCTGTCGCGGGCCTCGGAAATACGCTTTCTGCTTCCCCCGTACGAGACGCGTTTCTGCTTTCCGTCGTGGGCTTCAGCGGTTTGACCGCTTATGCCCTGACCACGAGCAAAGATTTCTCGTATCTCAGCGGCGCTTTGAGCATGGGACTCTTCGTCGTCATTGGTGCGTCGCTCTTGAACATCTTTCTCGGTTCGAGCGTCTTCGGATTGGCCATCTCGAGCGTTGCCGTGCTTCTTTTCGGCGCGTTTGTCCTGTACGATACGTCGCGCTTGCTCCATAGCGATGAAGACGACGCCGTTGGTGGTGCCATCCAGCTCTACCTCAATTTCCTGAACATCTTCTTGGCCCTCCTCCGCATCTTGTCGTCCCGCAGGGACTAACCTCGCACCCGCAACCCACCATGCCCCATTCTTCTCGCTTCACATTCGCCGCCGTCCTCTTGTTTGGTGCAGGGTTGGTTTCCTGTGACAAACCCGCACCAGAAAAACAAGCGACCACCAATACTTCGTCCCCACAACCTCCGCCATCGGGCTCGACGGTGGGTTTGTCGGAAAAACCCGCGGCGTCTTCGCCGGCACCAAGTGCTTCCGCTGCCGCGGATTCAGCTCCCGATTCGGTGCTCGTTGGCACGTGGGAAGGACGTTACGAAAGCAAAAAAGGCGTCGTCGGAATGCCTCCACGCGTGGAAGACAAAGTCCGTAACAAAGACGATGGCAAAACTGCCATTGGCAACGGAACGATTTCCATCACCATCGGCAAAGATTTGGAACTCACGGGTTCGTCCGAGGGAGCGTTAGGTCAAGCCAAACTTCGCGGCAAAGTCGAAGGCGACGAAGTGCGTGCGGCATTCGATCCGGTCGATGTTCAAGACAAACAGGGCATGTTCGGCATCGTTTCGGGCAAACGAAAAGACGATCAAATCGAAGCTGAAATTCGCGTCGCCAATGGTGACGCAACGATCGTTCGTGAAGCGAATATCGTGCTTCGTCGCAAGCCCTGAAGGCTCGTTACATCCAGTCAAACCTTGGCCCTTGGTTGCAGCGACTTGTGCGATTCGATCATAAGCCACGGTTTGGCTTCGATGAACACGCGCAACAAATCTGCATCGATGTGCCCGTCTTTCACTTCGTAACCCAAAATATCCAGCGCTCGTTCCACAGGCACCGCTTTCTTGTACGGCCTGTCGCTCGCCGTCAGCGCATCGAAGATGTCGCTGATGCTCATCATTTTGGATTGCAAAGGTATCTCTTCAGCCCGCAGCCGATTGGGATACCCCGTTCCATTGAGCCGCTCGTGATGCGCACCCGCGATGAGCGCCACGCGCCGAAATTGTTTTCCCCAAGGTATCTGCGACAAGAAATGAAACGTGTGCCCAACGTGGCCACGAATCTCATCGATTTCCGTCGCCGTGAGCGACCCTCGCGCTACCGACAAACACGAAACCTCCTCGGCCTTCAATAACGGCGCCATACACCCTTCCGAATCGGTGTACGTCTCACGCGCGATCGCTTCGATTCGCGCAAAATCACCCCCCGAAAGCACCGTCGGCTCATTCGCCGAACATATCGCCTGATACGCCAAACCAAGCTCCTGCTTGCGCCGCGCCAATTCTTCGTCGAGACGCAAAAGTTCGTCCCCACGAACTCCTTTTTGCACGAGACGCAACTTCCGTTCCAAAATTTCATTTTCGTACGAACGCCAAGCAATTTCGAGGCGATGCCGAATCAACTCGAGTTCGTGCGGGAATAATTTTTTCGCTTTCACGAGCACTTGTTCGCGCACGCCGATCTTTCCAAAATCGTGCAGCAACGACGCGTATTCGAGCTCCCGCAAATCATCACGCGTCCATGTGACGCCACGATAAGGTCCATCGGCTTTCTCGAGCGCCTGCGCCAGGCCCACCGTCAAATAAGAAACCCGTCGCGAATGTCCACTCGTCGTCGGGTCGCGTTGCTCGATGGCTTCGACGCTTGCCTTGACAAACCCTTCGAGCATGTGTTGAATTTCGTTGTATAGGACGGCATTTTCGAGCGCGATGCCGGCTTGGGAAGCCAGCGTTTCGAGCAGCTCTTCGCTGCGTGTATCGAAGGCTATGACTTGCTCTTCGACATCTTCAGCGTTCAGCAATTTGCGGTCACTCGAACGCTTCTTGTTGATGAGTTGAATGACGCCGATGACTTCGCCTTTGCGACTGAAAAGCGGCATCGAAAGCATCGATTTGGTGCGATATCCGATCTTCGCGTCAAACGAACGATCGAATCCATAAGGCGCCCCGGGCGGCAAATCATACACGTCCGCGATGTTCAATAAACGCTTGTGTAACGCGACATAACCCGACATCGAACGGGGACTGATCGGCAGGGCAAACTCTCGCGAATCAAACGTCACCGAATCATTTTGCGAAAGCTTGAAGTGCAGCGTTCGTCGCAACGGATCAGGATCGTCTCCTTCGACCACATAAAGACTTCCCGCATCCGCGCCCGAGATGAATCGACTCTTCGACAAGATGAGACTGAGCAGTTTGTCAATCTCCCGCTCCGTCGTGATCGCTTTGGCAATCTCGATGAGTTCTCCAAGTTCGTATCGATAACGGTTCAGCCATTTGCCTCGAGCCTCGGCGCGTGATTTCACTTCGAGCAGTTCGCACGCATTGTGAATCGCCACGAAAAGCGTATCGCACGTGGGTTCGTCGCAGATGATCGCCCCAAGCCCTTTGTTTAATGCGCTCGCAATGTCCTTTCCTCCGGGCGTTCCCACGAGCACGAGCGTGGCTTCTCCCGAGGCGAGTTTTTCAGCAAAAGGACGCAGTACATCGCGACAAACGTCCCACACAATCCCCGGCGTTAGGATGGCAAATAGACGGTCGCTACGCACCGTGATGATGAGTGGATGCGGCCGAACGATGGTTTTGCTCGACAGACGTTCGTCCGATCGAACTCGCTCTTCGACGTGGTTCATCGTGACGATCGCCGCAAAACTCATGATGCCCCTTCCTTTGATTCGTCGTCGATGGTAGCGGATTCTTTCGTGTTTGTCTCGGAACTAAATACCCAGGATTCGCCGCGTTTTTCTTTTTGCTCTTTGCGCTTCTGCGCCAAGTCGGCATCACGACGTTCATAGGCCACGATGATTCTTTGCACGAGCGGATGACGCACGACATCGACATCGGTGAAGTGACAAATGGCGATGCCTTCGATACCGGTGAGCAAGTCACGCGCCTCCGCCAAACCACTTCGCGCACCGTGGGGCAAATCGACTTGCGTGACGTCGCCCGTGACCACGGCTTTCGACGAAAAACCAAGGCGCGTAAGAAACATACGCATTTGATCGCTCGTGGCGTTTTGCGCTTCATCCAAGATGACGAAGCAATCATTCAGGGTTCGTCCGCGCATGAATGCGAGTGGTGCGACTTCGATTTGACCGCGCGTAATCAACCCATTCACGCGGTCGGCATCCATCATGTCGTGCAGAGCATCATAAAGCGGGCGCAAATACGGATTGACTTTTTCCGCCAAGTCCCCCGGCAAAAAGCCCAGTCGTTCTCCGGCTTCGACGGCGGGCCTTGTCAAGATGATTCGTTTGACCCGGCGTTCAATCAGGGCAAACACCGCCATGGCCATGGCCAAGTAGGTTTTTCCCGTCCCGGCCGGACCAATGCCAAACGTCAGATCGTGGGTGCGAATGGCTTGAATGTAACGACGCTGGGCAATCGTTTTGGCCGTGATGGGTTTTCGCCGCGTCGAAACGAGCACGACATCTTCGAAGAGCTCGCGAAGCGATACTGCGGGGTCATCCCGCAAAGCTTGCACGCTGCGCACGAAATCCTGCGGATCGAATTTCACGCCGTTGCTCAATAAATCTGCCGCTTCGGCAAGAAATCGCTCCGCAAGGGCAACGGTATCGGCGGCGCCCACGAGACGAATGACATTGCCCCGAAGACTCGATTCGATTCCCAACGTACGCGTCACGAGTTTCAGGTGTTCGCTGTTTGGACCGACGAGCGACATCAACGTTGCGTTGTCGAGAACTTCCACGTCGGCAGTGATTCGAATGGGTGTGGTGGTCATGTTCCCCAGGTGCGTGCACGATGGTGGACGGAACCTTGCGCAATGCAAATGAAGGCCCAGGGCATGGCTTGACCATGGTCGTCCCCCGTGCGAGCGTTTTTGCCGTTCGGTCCCGCCGACGTCTATCCAAATGGTGCCCGACTCTTTCCCCAAGCGAAAGCAAGTTCGTCGTGTTCGTCTCGGTACACGCCGCTCCGCTCTTTTGATCGCGCCTGGATTTGCCGCGACGACGCTCGTTGTGTCGATGGCATTGGGCCAACCCAAGCCCAATCCGCCGCCTCCCGCGCCGCCGCCTCCTCCGGCGGCTACATCGGCAACTGCGCCTGTACCACCAAAACCGCTACCGCCGGCGACAACGACATCGGTGCCAGTACCCGTGGCGCCAAAACCGCAGATTGTCGTTCCTGTGGGGCCGGTTCGTCCGGGCTCAACACTGCCACCGGCCGGAAAAACTCCGCCGGTCATTCCCGCCGCGCCCCCTTTGGCCAAACCCTTTCCGCTCGAAGTGGACTTGCCCAAAAATCAAGGGCCACGCATGGAACTGGCGGGATATCGACGCGGCGCGTTTTTGCGCAATTCCGAAGATTCCGTGCGCATTCATCTCCGCGGTCGTTTGCAACTCGACCTGCATTCATTCTTCGGCGCAGGGAAGGACGAACTCGAAGCTGAAGCAGGGGCGCTTCTTTTGTCCCCGCGATTGTCCATACGTCGAGCGCGTATCGAAGTCGGTGCAGATTTGTGGCGCCGGTGGTTTGTCCTGTTTGGTTTGGATTTTGGCGCGCAGCCTATCAACAATCCCACTGGAGGTCAGGAGATTTCGGCGAGTTCTCCAGGACAATCACCAACGGAATCATCCGCGCATTTTGCGTCGTTTCAAACGCCAAACCCTTCGGCAACGTTGGCCAATGCGTATGTCGACTACACGTTCTTGCGCCAACTGCACGTGATGATTGGACAACACCAAGCGCCGTTTTCACTCGAGAACCGAACAGGCAACAACACATTCACGTGGCTCGAACGAAACATGGCCATTCGGTCGTTTGTTGTGCCAAACGGTAAAGAAATCGGGGCGCTCTTGTGGGGCGACATCAACGATGTCCAAACCGTCAGTTACGAGCTTGGGGTTTTTCTGGGCGATGGTCCGAATCGACCGCAAGTGGACGGATATGCCGATTTCATCGGGCGCGTTTTTGCCAGGCCCTGGGCGCGAAGCGGAAAATCGACGCCGTACGACAAGGTTCAGGTTGGATTGAGTTTTCAACGGGGTGCCCGCGATCCGAAGTTTGTCGCGTATGATTATCCCGCCATCACGACTGCGTTTGGCTGGGCATTGTGGAACCCTCGGTACAAGGATTCTCTGGGCCGCAACGTGCACGTTTTACCTTCGGGAGGACAAACCCGCGTCGGCGGTGAGTTGCGCATCCCAATCGGCCGATTCGATTTTCGCGCCGAAGCTTATTGGGTCAACAACGGAACGCGCGAAGCCGTCGATGGGTTGCAACTGAAATACAGCGAGCGCTTCGGAAATATCGAAGGCGCAGGTTATTACGCTCAACTCTCGTTTTGGCCCTGGGGCGACGCATTCGTGACATCCGACCCTGGTTTTTCTCGACCACCCCGGCTCGATTTGTCCAAAGCCGCCGAAGCCGACAAACACGGCGTCGAAGTCGCCGCCCTCTTTGGAGGCGTCGATGCCACCTACAAAGGAGCATCACGTGACGGAACATATGACGCTCGAACCCCAGGCTCCTCCAGTGGTGCACCTTCAACCATCAGCGTGCACGAGGTAGGTGTGGGTGCGACGTACTGGCATTCGCAGTTCGTGCGCGTGAGTGTGAACTACCTTGCGTACCACACAGTCGGCAGTGACGAAGGGAAGAACCTCGCGGTGGTGCCGAGCAACTTGATCGCGAACCCGTCGAGTCCGTCACGACAAACAACGTGGCATCACGAGTTGGGGATGAGGGTCGGGCTGGCGTTTTAGAAAATTTGGCCCAGTGAAATCTCGTGCGTTAAGGCCGATCCTTACATGCGCCAATGGATCGCCATCGGAGCCGCTGTCGGGCTCGTCGCTGTTACTCTCCCCATGCTGCGCAAGCAGGACACCCCGCTTGCGAATTTGCTCTCGAAGCCGAAGGTCGACACCTCCGGCGGCCCCGCGATCACTCGCGAAGTCACACCGCCTCCTCTGACGGATATCGACCTCACGCGAATCGATGATCGCGGCAACGTGGGAATCGCTCCCGCGTACATAGGTCGTCATGCCGAACTCACGGTGAACCCGAAGTTTCAACGCGCAGCCGTGGCGTTGCTTCGAGGAGGTCACGTGCCCGAAGGGGCGATTGTCATGACAGACATCAAGACGGGCCGCGTGCTCGTCTGGGCAAGTTACGTCGATCAAGGCGCGCTGCACGATGTGGCGTCGGAAGCGACGGCGCCGACGGCGAGCGTGTTCAAGATCGTGACCGCCACGGCGCTCGTGGATCACGCGGGGCTCGGGCCGAACACGAAGCAGTGTTATTCGGGCGGCGAGCACTCGATCAGCGCCAAGGACATGGTCGACAACAAGCGTCGCGACAAGTGGTGTGCGACGCTCGCGCAAGCAATGGGCCGCAGTCTAAACACGGTGTTTGCCCGTTTGGCTTCGCGAAACCTCGACCGTGCACAACTTGCGGAAACAGCCGGAAAACTAGGCTGGGGACAAGACATTCCGTTTGACGTGAAGATCGCTCAAAGCACCATCACGTTGCCCGACGATGACTTGGGGTTTGCCCGGACCGCTGCCGGTTTTTGGAACACGACGATGTCGCCGTTCCAAGGGGCAAACCTGGCAACGACCATCGCCAACGGTGGGGAAATGATTCGGCTCCATGTCGTCGACAGCGTCAAAGATGCCGAAGGCGAAATTTATCACGGGCCGACGGTACGCATGCCGATCAAGCGCGTGATGAGCGAGACCACGGCCAGCGCCGTGCGGACGATGATGGAAGAAACCGTCGAGTCGGGCACGAGCTACAAGTCTTTCCACGACCGTGCGGGGCGCGCGTACTTGCCAGACATCCGTGTGGCAGGAAAAACAGGCACGTTGACCAAGCCTACGGCGGAAGGTCCGTACTACACGTGGTGGGTTGGGTTTGCTCCCAGCGACAAACCCGAAATCGCCGTGTCGGTTCTTGTCGCCAACGGCGCCAAGTGGCGGGTCAAAGCGACAAACGTTGCGTCGGACATGCTTCGCGTTTACTTCGCCGACAAGAACGCTCCGGGCGTACGTAGCCCGTTCGATCCGAGCACCACGGCGCATCGGTAGCTTCGAAGCTCGTTTGTCGCGTCAGTACACCGTGCGCGGCACGTCACGGGCCTCGAAACAACTTCGGCAACGCGCCTCGTACGATTCCGATCCTCCCACCAGCACCGTCGTCGATTCCGCAATCAACCGTTGTGAACGGCTCGCGGCATGACCACATACGGCACACACCGCGTGTACTTTTGTCACTTCTTCGGCGATCGCCATGAGCTCGGGCATCGGCGGAAAAGGGCGTCCCAAGTAGTCTTGATCGAGCCCGGCGGCGATCACGCGATACCCACGTGACGCGAGTCGATCACACACTTCGACGATGCCTTTGTCGAAAAACTGAGCCTCGTCGATGGCCACGACTTCGGTGTCTTCGAGCACGCGCTCTTCGATGCTCGTACTCGAACCGACCGCAACCGCTTCCACACTGACAGACTCGTGACTGACGATTCGTTGGGGGTCATAACGATCGTCGATTCGAGGTTTGAAGGCTTGAACGCGTTGACGCGCCAGGACAGCGCGCTTGATGCGTCGAATCAGCTCTTCCGTTTTTCCACTGAACATCGAGCCGGTGATCACTTCGACAGAACCAACCGGACGAGCAGGTAAGCCGCGCACGGCGGGACTCAGAGCGCGGACGGAAGCGTGCTGCAAGCGGAATGTGCACGAAGGTTACGGGGCGTTGGATCAAGCCCCTGCGCGTAACGCGCAAGATTTCGTCGATAACGCGTGCGTACGTCCTGCGTGCGTTCGACCGGACGGGGCGCTTGGACGTCCGAAACGTCAAACACGAAATGTGCTTTGCACCTTGTGCAACTTGCGCTCGTTTCGAGCGACCGTGCTACGATGGCGATCGTGCAAGTCGTGCTCCGAAAGCTTGGCCGTGGCTCCCGCGCCGTCGTTGGCAAGCTGGTACGTGCACCGCGCAAAGGATCTGTCGTCGTGATCGAATTTTCCGACGGCATGCACGAGTACGTCACGACGCCGGTCAAGCGCGTTTTGCGCCTTGCAGGTCGCGATATTTTTTACATCGAGACGCTCAATTCGCGTTACCGCCTCGAGGTGCGTAGCCGCGATCTTGCGTTCGATGGAGCGCTCAGCGGAAGCTGAATTTCGCTTCTCACATCTCAGCACCTTGCGCATGGCCTCGATCTTGGGCAGATTGGCGCAGGTTTTTCCCAGTTTGAACATTTGGGGCTTCGAGTCACCGAGGGTGCTCTACGCCCCAGACCCCAGAGGAGTCACACGCGATGGGTAACATGGATCGACGTAGGTCGTTGAAGATGAGGCGTCGCAAGGGCCAAGCGGCCAAGAAGGAGCGCATCAAGCGCCGCAAAGCCGCTCGAGTTGCAGCAGCCGAGACCACCCAAAGCAAGAAGCCGCGTGCTTCGAAGCCGGGCTCTTCCGCCGCGTCCTGAACCCTCGTCTCCACACCACTCGCCCGCCGTCCTAGGTTTGTCGCGACCGCCCACTCCGGGATGAAAGAGTCCGCCTTGGAACTCGGAGCCGGAGTTCGTCTCGACACACGCCCCAGGTTAAAACCTGGGGCTATTCAATAAAAAGTCCTTCGCTGCCGCTCCGGACTGGCTTCATGGTTTCACCGCGAGAAGTCGTTTCACTCCATCAACGAAGGCAAATCTCGATGATGATAGAAAAACGAAGGTGGTAGTCCGGAACGGCAGTGGAGGACTTTTGATGTTGTAGCGCGGGGTTTTAACCCCGCGCGGGGGTAGCGTTGAACGCGAAGCGTTCAACCGGCCCGCAAGCTGACAGGTGCACGAGGAGGGAGTTGAACCCTCATGCCTTTCGGCGCTGGAACCTAAACCCAGTGCGTATGCCAATTCCGCCACTCGTGCGTGCGGGCCGGGATGCTAGCAGCCCTCAAACACCTTGCCAAAAGTTCGTAGCTCTTGGGAATGACAGGGTGACCTCTACGGTTTCTCCACGGTTTCGTTGCACGATCTCGGCTCCCGGACTACGTTCGGCAGGCTCCGAGCCCAAAGAGGCCGTACGAGATCGGGCGTTAGTGAACCCGAACGGAGCCAAGGCGAAGAAACGATGCTCACCTGGGCGATGAAGAAGCTCTTCGGCACCTCACACGAACGTGCCGTACGTCGTATGCGTCCGAAAGTAGAGGCCATTGGGGCGCTCGAAAAGGACATGAAAAAACTCTCGGATGCCGAACTTCGCGGGAAAACCGCCGAGTTCAAGACGCAGCTCGAGAACGGTGCCTCGCTGGACGACATCCTCGTTCCGGCCTTCGCGGTTTGTCGTGAAGCATCACGCCGCGTCCTCCGCATGCGGCACTACGACGTGCAGCTCATCGGCGGCATGGTCCTGCATCAAGGATCCATCGCCGAGATGCGTACGGGCGAAGGAAAAACCCTCGTCGCCACCCTGCCCTGTTACTTGAACGCGCTCGAAGGCAAAGGCGTTCACGTCATCACGGTCAACGATTACTTGGCCAAACGCGATGCCGAATGGATGGGCAAACTCTACGGTGCGCTGGGTTTGTCCACGGGTACCGTCGTCAACCAACAGAGCGACGAGGAAAAACATCACGCCTACCGTTGCGACATCACCTACGGGCAAAACAACGAGTTCGGCTTCGATTACTTGCGTGACAACATGAAGTTCTCGGCGCTCGATTATCAGCAGCGCCCGCTCCACTACGCCATCGTCGATGAAGTCGACTCGATCCTCATCGATGAAGCCCGCACGCCGCTCATCATCAGCGGTCAAGGCGAACGTTCGAGCGACAAGTACCGTGTCATCAACGACATCATTCCGCGCCTGCGCAACGAAGAGCACTACAACGTCGACGAAAAAGGCCACACCGTCACGCTCACCGACGACGGCACGGAAATGGCCGAAAAACTGCTGAATGCCATCGGGGCGATCAAAGGGAAAAACCTTTACGATCCGGTCAACCTCGAGACGCTGCACATCATGAACCAGTGCCTTCGCGCGCACACGCTGTACAAGCGCGACGTCAACTACTTGGTGCGTGATGGCAAAGTCCTCATCGTCGACGAATTCACTGGCCGTGTGCTCGTGGGTCGTCGTTGGTCCGATGGTTTGCATCAAGCGGTCGAAGCCAAGGAAAACGTGCGGATTCAGGAAGAGAGCCGCACGATGGCGACCATCACCTTCCAGAATCTTTTCCGCATTTACAAGAAGCTCTCCGGCATGACCGGCACCGCCGACACCGAAGCTTCCGAATTCCACAGCACGTACAAACTCGACGTCATCCAGATCCCGACGAACAAGGAGTGCATCCGCGTCGACGAACAAGACGTCGTTTACAAGACGGAACGCGAAAAGTTCACGGCGGTCGTCAACGAGATCATGGAGAAGAACGAGAAGGGACAACCCATTCTCGTGGGTACGACGAGCGTCGAGAAGAGCGCCGCGATTGCCAAAATTCTCACGAAAAAAGGCATCAAACACGCCGTTTTGAATGCCAAACACCACGAAAACGAAGCGTACGTGGTGGCCCAAGCCGGGCGCAAAGGCGCCATCACGGTCAGTACGAACATGGCCGGTCGAGGCACCGACATTTTGCTCGGCGGCAACCCCGAGATGCTCGCGAAACTGCGGTTCAAAGAGCAAAACCGTTTGCCCGAAGCCGAACCCGAAGCGTTCGAGGAGCTCGTGGAAGAACTGCGCGTCTCGTGTCAGGCCGAAGGCGAAGAAATTCGCGCGGCTGGCGGACTTTACATTGTCGGCACCGAGCGCCACGAATCACGACGTATCGACAATCAGCTTCGTGGTCGTGCAGGTCGGCAGGGTGATCCGGGTTTGTCCCGCTTCTACCTTTCGCTCGAAGACGATCTCATGCGCATCTTCGCGGGTGATCGCGTGAAGAACCTGATGGAGAAGATGGGCATGCCGGACGACGAGCCCATCGAACATCCGTGGGTCACGAAGAGCGTCGAAAACGCGCAAAAGAAAGTCGAAGAGCGCAACTTCGACATCCGCAAGAACTTGCTCGAATACGACGACGTGATGAACGCGCAACGCAAGAACATCTACGAAATTCGGCAACAAGTTCTCGCGGGTCGTTATCAAGCCGAGATTGTGGATGAAGACGGCAAACCGACGGGCGAGATGCGCAACATCAAGCCGGTCGCCCGCATCGTCGAGGATGTCACGCCCGATGTGGGTTACTTGCTCGGCATGTTCGCGGCGGATCCCGTCATGCCCCGCGACAAAGAAGGCAACCCGCGCACGCTCACGCGCAAGGACTTCGAGAAGGTCGAAAAGTTTGTCGAAGTCTCCAACCTGCAAAAGGAAATCTACACGCGTTACGGCGTGAAGGTCGAATTCGACGGGCGCGAACACAAGTGCGGAGATATTTTCGACGAGTGCGTCACGACAATCCCGCTTGCCCTCACGGAACAACGCGAACGTTTCCTCGACTTGCTCGATCGGATCATCGCTTCGATGGTCGAAGAATCCTGTCCACCGCGAAAGCCACCGGAGGACTGGGATTGGGGCGGGATTTTCCAAGGGTTCAAGGATCACTTCGGCATCGAGCTACCTGACGAAATTGCCGAACATGCCGACATTCAAGAGCTGGCGCATGACCTGTTCGATCGCGCGGAGAAGGCCTTCGAGACGCGCGAGAAAGAGATCGGCACGGAGCTTTTGTTGCGGGTTTTCCGGCACATCTACTTGGAAGAACTCGACAAGTCCTGGGTCGATCACTTGACCGACATGGACCACCTTCGCGATGGCATTGGCTTGCGTGGGTATGGCCAGAAAGACCCGAAGCAGGAGTACAAGAAAGAGGGTTACAACCTGTTCGTGACGATGGTTGCGCGCGTGCAATCGAACGTGGTCACGAAGGTTTTCCACGTGAAGGTTCGTCGCGAAGAAGAAGAGCAAGCGATCGAAACGCGCGACATGGCCGATCACGCCGAAGCGCTTTCGCACATGCATGCGCATCACGAAGAAGAGCTGCCGCCGGGAGCATCGGAGCAACCGCCGGTGCAAGAGCCGCCGGTGACTGCGGAAATGGAATGCCCGTGTGGTAGCGGCAAACCCTTCATGAAGTGCCACGGCGCTGGCGACGAAGACGAGGCAACCGCATGACTCAGCCGAGCGCCGTGCGTCCCGTACATCCTTCCATGGCCCTTGCGGCCTACCTCGAGCGTCTCGTACGTGGCAGACGCGTCGCGGTGCTCGGCGATGTGACGCTGGCGTTCGGTGAACGGCTGGTCGATCGCGGCGCACGGCTCGTGCATGTGTACGATCCAAACCCCGTGCGTGTGGCCGAAGTGCTGGCACGCACGGCGGATCATCGCGACCGCCACATCACGCATGCGGTGCTCGAAGGCGACCTTGGCGTGCGTGACGGCGCGTTCGATGTCGTGGTGATCCCGGACCTCACGCTTTTCGATGAAACAACGTCCGCGTTGCGAAAAATGCGGCGTCTCGTGGGCAATACGGGCGTTGCCGTCATTGCCTGCGCCAACGAAGAAGCATCGCGCAGGCTCCTGGACAAACGCAGTTCGAGCAAACCTTCGACCACCGACTACTACGGATTGTACGATCTCGTATCATTGCAGTTCCCCGTCGTGCGGATGCTGGGACAAGCTCCGTTTGTCGGGTACACGCTGGCCGACTTTGGAGCTTCAGGAGAACTTGAAGTCAGCGTCGACACGTCGCTGCTCGAAACGACGGAAGAACCCGAAATTTTCATCGCGATTGCCAGCGAACGAAAGCTGTCGCTGGATCCGTTTGTCGTTGTGGAACTCGGGTTGGGCGATGTTCGCAAGTCGCTTGGACCAACGACCGCGGTTGTCGACCCGGCCGTGCAAGCCGCGCAAGCGGAAGCAGCGGCCAAAGAAGCGGCCGAGCGAGCAGCAGAACGAGCAGCGCGGGACGAAGCGCATCGAGTCGCTTTGGAGGAACAGAAGGCGCGGGCGGAAAAAGCGGAGGCACGGGCCGCGGACCTCGAGCAGAAGCTGGAAAAACTGCGCGAAGTGGAAGCTCGGGCCGGCGATACGCACGTGCGAGCGGAACGACTCACGCATCAGATTCGGGACTTGGAGGAAGAGCTCTTCAAGCAGCGTGAGCGCGGCACGAAGCTTGCCAAGCAGCTCGACGACGAAAAGAAGGCCCGGACGAAAGCCGAGGTCGAGCTTGGGTTGTCACGAGGTCCCAAGGATGCTCCGGGGGCCAAGGAACGGATCGAGCAACTGACGCAGGAAGTTGGGAGCGTACGTTCGCGGGCGATGGAGCTCGAAGGGGAGCTCGCCGCAGCGGAGATTGGCATCAATGATTTGGTGAGCGATCGCGCGGATTTGCGCGAGCGCGTCGAGGATCTCGAACGCCGATTGGCTGAAGCGAAGAGCAAGCCCAATCCGGCATTTTTGGACAAACTTCAGCAAGTGGAAAAAGACCTGGCAAAGGTTCGCGAAGAAAAACAGGCCGTCGAAAAGAACTTCGAGGCATCGGCAGCGACCAAGCAAGAGCGGGATCGTTTGGCCGAAACGAATGCGGATTTGGAAAAACGCGTTTCCGAGTTTGGCGCAGAACGCGAAGCGCTCGTGGCCGATATGGAGGCGCTGGAAGGGCGACTTCGCGAGCGTGGGCAACGCATTGCGACGCTCGAAGCAGAATTGCGCGAAGGGTTGCGCGTGGGCAAGGAATTGCTCGGGGAATTGGAAGAAGCGCGAACACAAGCGGCGTCGACGAATTCTTCCGGTGGACCGGGAACGTCGTCGGCAAGCAATGGTTCGGGAAGCCAAACACCTCCAGGGCGGGTTTCGAGTCCGATGCATGCAGCGGCCGTTGTGGAAGCGCCGGAAATACCGAATAGCGTATCGATGCAGCTCGATGCATTGGCAGCACGAGCAGCCAGGGCTGAAGCGGACTTGGAAACGGCACGGTGGCGCATCACGCAGCTCGAACATGCCGGGATTGGGTTTGACCGCGAAGACATCGAACCGACGGCCATTGCGGTGGAACTGGAGCAAGCGCTCTTGGCCTCGCAACAAGAATTGGCCACATTGCGCCGAACGGCGGGTCCCGAAGGCAGCCATGTTCCGGCCGGGGTCATTGAACAAGCGGTGCTTTTGCACCAAGTTGCGAGTCAAACCGAAGCGTTTGGTTGAGGTTTGGCTGGTATGTAACCCCGCTCACGGTTAAAACCGTGGGCTATTCAATAAAAAGTCCTTCATTACCATTCCGGACTGGCCTTGTGGTTTCACCGCGAGAAATCACTTCATTCGATCAACGAGGGCAAATCTCGATAACGAAAGAAACACGAAGATGGCAGTCCGGAACGGCAGTGGAGGACTTTTTATTGTGTAGCGCGGGGTTTTAACCCTGGCCATTGATCTCATTTTTCTGGCTCGTTTCCAGCCCAAGATGGCCCCGCCGACCCCATAGCGACCGAAGGTTTGTTGCG
>JBGAOI010000399.1:6636-6914 GCA_044221885.1 Polyangium sp. (in: bacteria) | reverse complement strand
AGCGGCATCGGTGTTGGGTCGCGAGTTCGACCTGCGCGTCTTGTCACGAATGATGGACGACGATGTGCACCTCGAAGAGCACATTCGCGTGGGCGAGGAACAGCGGATTTGGTTGCCGATGTCGAAGGGGCGTTATCGGTTTGGCAACGTTCTGTTGCGCAACGCTGCGTACGAGATGCAGTCACGAGCTCGTTTGCAGGATCTGCATCGTCGAGCGGCGCAAGCGATTGAGGAGATCTACGCTGACGATGTCGATACCCAGGCGACTGCGCTTGGAC
>JBGAOI010000399.1:0-6626 GCA_044221885.1 Polyangium sp. (in: bacteria) | reverse complement strand
GCATGGGGAAGCCAAACGTTTGTATCGCGCGTACTTCAAACTGACGAAGGATCCGACGGACGAAAGTGTTGTCGTGCATTACGAGTTTGCCTTGCGCGTACTCGAGATCCAGGGGCGATTTGACGAAGCGATCGAAGAACATCGTCGCGTGATCGACGAAGCGCAGCGGCTTGGTGATCGTGCGTCAGAGGCTCTTGGACACTTGGGTCTTGGTCGCGTGAATTGGTCGATCGGGCGATTCGACAACGCGCGTGCTCACTACGAACACGCGCTGATCACGGCCCGAGAAGCGGGCAGCGTGTGGCACGAAGGCAAGGCGCTCGTTGCGCTTGCGCGGTTGCATCGTGATCAAGGTCGAATCGATCAAGCACGAACGTTCTTCGAACACGCGCTTCAAAACGCGCGGACAATGTCGAATCTCGTGGAAGAGCGGGCGATTCTTGCCGATCTCGCAGTGCTCTACGAACAGCTTGGTTACGTCCGTGAAGCGATGGCACTTCGCGAGCAGGCGTTTGCGATTGCACGTGGCATGCGGTAGGCGTGAGGATTGCGCTATAAATTCAGCACTTCGGTGAGCTTGCGATGCCTCGCGCTTGCTTCTCCCCCCCGAGTTGGTCGAAGATGCATGCGCAACGAAGTTTCAGTCGTGAGGGTGCACTGTCGTGTACTCTCGATTTTTCAAGCCGCGTGACGCGGTGAGAGCTGGGCGTTTCCGACGAAAATGCAAGGTCAGGATAGTGCGCCGCTGAGTTCGATTCCGGTGCCCAGCCCCGCGCGTGGGATTCGTGGCTCACGCGTGCTTTCTGGGCTTTTCGCCGGAGCCATGTCCGGCACGCTCGTCGCCACGTTTAGCATCACCCTTGCGGCGTTGGTTTTTTCGGGAAGCCTCACGCAGTATTTGAGTCGCGGGATCGGCATGGCTCTGGCCGGTTCGGCAATCGTTGGCGTCATTGTTTCGCTGGGTAGTTCTTTTCGACCAGCGATTGCCGCACCTCAGGAAAATACCGCCGTTGTTCTCGCTCTGATTTCGTCCGCCATTGGCACAAAAATCGCCGCACAACCTGGTGGCGACCCATTCCCGAGTATCGTTGCCGTATTTTCTTTGAGCGCGCTCATTACAGGCGGGGTTTTTCTTCTTCTTGGTGTGCTGCGTTTGGGCACACTCGTGCGATTCATTCCGTATCCTGTCGTGGGTGGATTTCTTGCCGGTACAGGTTGGCTCCTCTTTACGGGCTCGCTTTCCGTCATGATTGACGCGCCATTGACGTTTTCGAATCTGGGCACGTTGCTCAAAGCTGGAGCAGCCATCAATTGGGCTCCCGGCCTTGCTCTCGGAATTTTGATTACGCTGCTCATTCGCCGATATCATCATTTCTTGCTGTTGCCAGCCTTGCTCGTGGGCGCGATCGGTGTTTTTTATGCCATGATTTACATTGGCGGGGGCAATGTCGATTACGCCAGCGCCAAAGGTATGCTTCTCGGGCCATTTCCGAGCGGTGCGTTGTGGCCGCCGATGGCTGCGTCGGATATTACCAAAGTGGCCTGGAGCGAAGTGTTTGCCAATTCGGGCAATCTCTTTGCCATCATCATGCTCGCCACCATTTCGATTTTGCTCAATGCTTCGGGGCTCGAAATTGCCACCGAACGCGAAATCGACCTCGATCGCGAACTTCGTGCCACGGGTGTGGCCAACTTGGCCGCGGGTCTTGGGTTTGGCATGGTCGGGTACTTGTCGCTGAGTGAATCCACGTTGAATCACAAAGCGGGCGCTGAAAGTCGTTTGGCGGGCATTGTTTCGGCCGGTATCTGTGCCGCAGCGTTGTTTTTCGGCGCGTCGGTTTTCTCGTATTTCCCGAAGCCTGTTTTGGGCGGTTTGCTCGTTTTTCTGGGCCTCGGCTTCCTCATCGAAACCCTCTATGATTCTTGGTTTCGCCTGCCACGAGTGGAATACGGCCTCGTCGTCATCATCCTCGTCGTGATTGCCTTCTTCGGATTCCTCGAAGGCATTGGTGTCGGAATCGTCGTTTCCTCGGTCCTCTTCGCTGTCAACTATAGCCGCATTGACGTCATCAAGCGTTCGCTCGTCGGTGGCGAGATTCGAAGCAATGTCGAGCGAAGTGCCGGCGACGAGATGACCCTCGAAGATCGCGGCAAAGAACTCTATATTTTGCAGCTCCAGGGATACATTTTCTTCGGTACCTCGTACACGCTGCTCAAGCGCGTTCATCAACGTATGCTGAGCGAGGACACCGGGCCGACTCGATTCGTTCTTTTGGATTTCCGCCACGTCGACGGTATCGATTCATCCGCTATTTTGAGTTTCGTGCGCATGCGCAAACTTGCCGAATCGCATGGCGTGACGTTGGTTCTTTCGGATCTGCCTTCTGCCGTCAAAAAGCAGCTTGATCGTGGTGGATTCTCCGACGACAGCAAACGGGTTCGGATTTTCCCCGACCTCGATCATGGTTTGGAGTGGTGCGAAAACAAGATTCTGCAGGCCGCACCTCCGAGCATGCTTCCGCCCACGAAATTGCTCGATGAACTCGAAAATGTTTTCGGTTCGCGGGAACTCGTGTCCAAGTTCCTCGAATACCTCGAAAAAGTCGAAGCGCCTTCGGGATATCGTATTTATCGGCAGGGCGACGTTTCCAAAGACCTGTATCTCATTGAAACGGGTGAACTTGCGGCGTGGCTCGAACTGTCCGGCGGCAAGACGAAACGATTGCGCACCATGGGTCCGGGAACGGTCGTTGGTGAATCCGGGCTGTATCTCGGGGCCAAACGATCGGCTACGGTTGTGAGTGTAAAACCGGCCGTGCTCTATCGTTTGTCGATTGATTCGCTCGAACGCATCACGCGCGAGTCACCCCATTTGGCTGCGGCATTCCACCAATTCGTCGTACGTCTTTTGGCGGAGCGTTTGGTTTTGGCGACCGGCGCTTCCAAATCGCTCTTTAATTGAATTCGGCGGGGCGGGACGTTATGGCAACATTCCCAAGGCTTCTCGCAACAGCGGTGTTGGGCTTGGCTTTGGTCGGCGCGCCAAACGTCGCGTTTGCCGATGGCGCATTACGCACGGTGCTCGTCATCGACGCGTCGTCGTCCATGCGGGCAACCGATCCCAAAGAATTACGTAAAGTCGCCGCCGAGTTATTTGTCGATCTGACCCGTGATGGGGATCAGCTTGCTGTCGTTGGTTTTGATGGGGCTTCGCGCGATGCGATGCCCGCGCTCGTGACCATTCGTGGTCCATCTGAGCGTGAAGCCGTCAAACGAGCCGTTCGCGCTGTCGGAAACGATGGAAACTGGACGGACTTCACAGCCGGTTTCGAAGGCGCGCGCCGCGTTCTTTCGGCGACGAAAGCAGGGCCAGGCGATCAAGATCTCGTGGTCTTTTTGACGGATGGTCGTTGCGATCCAGATCCAAGAGGCACGATTGTCGAAGCGGCCAAAGCTTTCGGCGGTGGAAAATCAAAAATAGAAGAAGTGTGCCAAGAACGCGTGTTTGCCGAACAAGTTGCCGCGCTTGGCAAAACGCGCATTTATGCGGTGGGTTTGTCGAAGAGCGCTCCGCGGGTTTTTCTCGAAGAACTTGGTCGACGTACAGGCGGCATTGGTGTGGCCACGGACCGCGCGGACGAATTGCCGCATCTATTTGCCGATATCTACGCGCGACTTTTTGGAGGAAGGCTCGTTGAAGGTCCAGCCGCCGCAAGCGTACCCATTACGGTAGAAGACGGCGCGTCGTCCATCAATGTCGTATTGGTTGGTCCACCCAAACTTGGGTTGCACGTATTCGATTCTTCCGGCAACGCGCTCGACACACACAACACGCAGCCGGAAAATGTGTTTTTCGCCAATAGCCCGGCGTATCGCTTGTTTCGCATCAACAAGCCTTCGGTCGGCGCGTATCGTATGGACGTCGACGGCGGAGGCAAAGGCGGCAACTACGCGGTTTTGCAAAACTTCGATTTGGGTTTGGACTTTCCAAAATTGCCTGAACTCGTCGAAGTCGGCAAGTCGTTTGCGGTGACATTGCGGCTAGCAACGCCGGGCGGCAAAGTTGCGGCGCCGAGTTTTTCCGGGCGCCATGCTTTTTCGCTCAGCAAAGTCGAAGGTGCAGCGAAATGCGACGACGCCGCGTGGGCGCGTACGACGCCCGTCGAAATGAAGAAACGCGATGACGGGACGTACGAAGCCACGATTACGCCGCAAAGCAAAGGTGCATTGTGTTTTCTGGGCAAAATGAGCCCGGGCGACAGTGGCGTGCTCAGCCGTGAATCCCGTTCGGCGCTCGTCCGAGTCGTTCCGCCCATTCATCTCCAAGCTGCGGTGCAAGCGCCGTTTGGCATGGTAAAACAAGAACAACGGAGTGTCGCCACCATTTCGCTCGAAGGCAGTGACGTTGGGGAATTGATGCATGCGGGGCTGGAAATCACGGGTCTTGGCGAAGGCATGTCGTTTTCCCATCGGAATTTCGAGATTGCTCCGGGTGGGCCACGCACGTTCAGAGTCACGCTCGATGTAGGTCGAGATTCACCACCAGGGCCGCGAGAGATTGCTGTTCGAATCATTCCGCGAAAACCCGAAGGATTCGAGGAACGGGCCGTTTCGGTGAGTATTCCCGTGACGGTCGTGCCGTTGTCGTTTTGGGAACGTCATGGGCGCAAAATCGAAGTGGCGCTCATTGGTTTTTTTGCATTTTTCCTGCTTTTCGGCCTAGCTTTGCCGGCTCGTTTTCGCCGCACGGCGATTCTGCATTATCACGATCGGCGCGATCCCGATATGCCGCGGGAATCGAAATTCCCGTTGGGGGCCAAAGCGCGGGCTGGTCTTTATCGGTCGGCGAAAATCATGCTCGGACATGCCGGACCGGTACGTAAAGGCGGCGTCGTTGCATTACGAGCGGGTGCGGGAGGCGCGGTATTCGGCCTGCCGCTGGGCGGGCAAAAAGTCAAAGAACTTCCACGAGATGGCGGATTCGATGGCGCGGACGCCCGTGAAGTCAAATTGATCAAGGGCTGGTTCCGCGTTTCTCCGGGCGTGAAGTACGAAATCGAAGGCACCGGCCTCGTATTTTTCTGGACCCTGCGTTGATGCCCATCTGCTAGACTGGCGCTCCCCGCGTACGGCGGGGGAGGGGATCCACGCATGTCGGTCAGCGAAAAGAAGATTGCACCCGCGTTTTTCATCGGACTTGGGGGCGCCGGCGGAGCCATCGTCGACGACCTTGCTCGCAAGGTCAAACAGAACGAATCGTTCGAGCGGTACAAGGATCTCGTCCACTTCTTTGCGCTCGACACCGACGCCGATGATCTCTCTCGTCTTGTCTGGATCGATGCCGCGCACAAGTTTGTCTTGTCGGACTTCGACAAACCCGAGTACGTCGACCTGAAACAAGGTCACTTGCATGCCAAAGCTGACCCGCTATTTCAGCAATGGTGGCCCGAGTGGTATCGTCCTCGGGCGCAGAAAGGCAAAGGCGCCGGTCAGATTCGCATCGAGAGTCGTTTGTCGCTGTACCATCATCTGGAAGACGACCGCGCGAAAATCATTGAAACGCTCGAAAAAGCCGTGCGTCGCGCGTACGACGTGCACAATCCTTTCCGGGCCAACAAGGCGGCCAAGATTCACATTTACGCGTCGCTGGCCGGTGGTACCGGTTCCGGCGGTTTTTCCACAATGGCCTTGACCGTACGTCGTCTTCTTGGTGGGCAACGAGGACATCGCATCATTGGCACGTTTGTGTTGCCAAACGTATTTCGCAGCAAAGGTTTGCCGCCGAATCAATTCGATAAAATCATGGCCAACGGTTACGCCGCCTTGATGGAGCTCGAATGGTTGCAAAGTGCCGGTCCAGCGTCGCCGATCGAATTTCATTACGACCCGGACAATCCGCAACACGTGACGTTTGATCGACCTCCTTTCGACCAAATTTATCTCGTCGAGGAAAAAACGGAATCAGGCATCGTCATTGCTGATTCCAATGAAATCTATCCGGCCGTGGCCGATGCTGCACACGCACAGATCTTTTCGTCCATTCTCGATCGAGAAGGTTCGACGCTCGACAACGATACGCGTGAACTCATGCAGCTCGACGAACAAGCGTTTACCAAGTCGTTCGGTTCGTTCGGTATTGGAGCACTGGTGTTGCCCGTGGCCGATATCTTGGAATATTCGGCCGTTCGTCTCGGTGCTCAATTGCTCTTGTCGGCCGTTCCCGGAGGAAGTGCAGCGCTTGGTGATGGCGCAGATTTGGACGCAGCGGATCAAGCCTTTGTGCGAGGTTTGGAAGGTAAAGCGGAAAGTCGTGACGCCGATGCCGAACCACATAAGCGCACGGTGGAATGGGCACGCGGCGGCGGGGCAGGTGGCGAAGGCGTCATTGCGGCATTCATTCGGCGGTGTCGAGAAGACGTGGCCAAACGCATTGACGAG
Organism: Polyangium sp. (in: bacteria); assembly: GCA_044221885.1. Lineage (GTDB taxonomy): Bacteria > Myxococcota_A > Polyangia > Polyangiales > Polyangiaceae > Polyangium. Next base: position 188 of record JBGAOI010000399.1, on the reverse strand, counting down.
GCCATCAAATTACGCGGATGGGATGATGCCGAACTCGCGGCATTCGAGAAAGACCCCGAGCGCGTGCGGTCCGAAACGTCGCAAGCGTTTGGCGCGTTGAAAACCCAAGTGGGCAAAAGCGAAGACGCCGCGCGAGACAAAGCGCGTGATGCTGCGTCGCGCGTCGCCGCGGAAACGGGTGAGTTGTC
>JBGAOI010000398.1:417-6916 GCA_044221885.1 Polyangium sp. (in: bacteria) | reverse complement strand
GATGTACGTCGTTCCTTATTTGATGGGCCCTGTCGGATCGCCGTCGTCCAAGGTTGGCGTAGAAATCACCGATAGCGCGTACGTCGCCGCGAGCATGCGCACGATGACCCGCATGGGCAACGTGGCCCTCGATCATCTCGGCGCATCGTCAGACTTTTGCCGCGGTTTGCATTCGCTCGGAGACCTCGATCCCGATCGCCGTTTCATCGTTCATTTCCCTGAGGAAAAGCTCATTTGGAGCGTTGGCAGCGGTTACGGCGGCAACGCTCTCTTGGGCAAAAAGTGCTTCGCTTTGCGCATCGCCAGCTCGATGGCGCGTCATGAAGGATGGCTCGCCGAGCACATGCTCATCTTGGGTCTCGAAAGCCCGCAAGGCGAAATCACCTACATTTGTGCGGCATTTCCAAGTGCGTGTGGCAAGACAAACCTAGCGATGCTCGTGCCTCCAGCGAGCCAGGCGGGATGGAAGATTTGGACGGTTGGTGATGACATCGCGTGGCTTCGTTTCGGTCCCGACGGTCGTTTGTGGGCAATCAATCCCGAAGCTGGATATTTCGGCGTGGCTCCAGGAACCAGCCGCAAGACGAATCCGCACGCGCTCGAAATGGTCCATCGCAATACGATTTTCACGAACGTTGCGATGACGCCCGAGCGCCATCCCTGGTGGGAGGGCATGGATGGAGCCGTTCCGCCATCGTTGATTGATTGGCATGGGCGTCCGTGGACGCCGCAAACAGGAACGCCGGCAGCGCATCCGAACAGCCGTTTCTGCGTGCCGGCAAAGCAGTGTGCGAGTGCATCTCCGATGATGGATGAACCCGCAGGTGTGCCGATCAGCGCGTTTGTCTTCGGAGGTCGTCGCGCCAAACTCGCGCCTCTCGTGTACGAAGCTCGCGATTGGTCCCACGGGGTTTATCTCGGCGCATCGATGGCTTCGGAAACAACGGCTGCGGCTGTTGGCAAAGTGGGCGTCGTGCGTCGCGACCCGATGGCGATGCGTCCGTTCTGTGGCTACAACATGGCCGATTATTTCGCCCATTGGCTCGAGATGGGTAAAGACAAACCTGGCATGCCGAAGGTTTTCCACGTCAACTGGTTCCGTCAGGACGATGCCGGGAAGTTCTTGTGGCCAGGGTTTGGCGAGAACCTACGTGTGTTACGTTGGATGCACGACCGCATTCATGGAACTGCCAAGGGGCGCGAGACGCCGATCGGGGTTTTCCCGGCCGAAGGCGAAATCGATACGGAAGGTCTGAGTTTGTCCGCAGGCGCCATGGACGAGCTCTTTGCGATTCATCGCGACGAATGGCGGGCGGACCTCGATGACCAAGAGACGTTCTACAAGTCATTCGAGGGCCGCATTCCTGAGGACATCTGGGCTCATCACCGAGCTCTACGCGCCGCGATGCAAGGCTGACGCGCGTCGCGTCAACCGCGTTTCCCGCCGATTCCCGCCACCATCCCGCACATTTGAACGCACAAGCGGCCCATCCACTTCGGGTGTCGGTGCTGCGTCGCGTTGCCCGAGCCAATAGAACTTCCACGAAAAATCGACTGTGGACGTCTTGACCAGGTGCGCTTTTAACACTAATCGTACTTTCAAAATGTTTTGTAAGTTTAGTGAACCATGATCTAGCGCGAGACGAACCTGACAGGTGAAGACGAAGCCGAGCTTTTGGCAGCCGATGCGATCGGTGATGTCATCGAGCATTGGGGATTTCGTCGCGTTCTTGGTCGCGTGTGGACGATCCTGTTCATCGCTGGAGAACCGCTTCCTGCTGCAACCTTGGGTGATCGCCTGAGTTTGTCGGCGGGCGCCGTGAGCATGTCCCTGACGGAGCTTCAGCGTTGGGGCGTGGTTCGTCGCGTGTTCAAACCAGGTGAACGTCGTGAGTTTTTCGAAGCGGAGACGGACTTTTGGAAGATGATTTCCAAGGTCTTTTCCGAACGAGAAAAACTGCTCGCCGAATCTGTGCGTTCGCGTCTCGAGCGAGCTGTGGACCTTCTCGAGTCTCGAAATCGTTCGGGTGTGAACGAATTGAAGGCCGATCGAGTTCGTCGCCTCCTGGCGTTTGTCATGGCGGCCGAAGTTGCGCTCGAAGGATTCATTCGATCCCGGCAGGTAGATTTTGCGCCGTTCGGGGACCTCATCCGTTTCCCTTTGCGCGCCGTGCGGAGACGCCGGGCCTGAATCTTATTTGGAGTTCGAAGCATGCAGTCCGGTCAGGTGAAACCAGACCGGCGGGAGAACGTATGTCGATTGCAACCTATCCCATCAAACGCGTGGCCCCGCCTTCCCATGATGTCGTGGGAAGTCTCGAGCGAGGCTGTGTCGACCACGGCATCGATCCGCTCGCCCATCGCTTGGCCGACCTTCGAGCGTTTCTCGCAAGTGACCTTGACGAAGTCGATCGGGCCATTGCTGCGGTTGGTGTGAACGGACAAACCGTCGCCGAAGCAAGCGTTCGACACCTGCTTTCTCAAGACGGCAAACGTATTCGTCCGATTTGTGTCGCCTTGGCGTCGTACGTAGGACGAGGTTTTACCGAGGCTGCTCGGACGTACGCTGTTGCCGTGGAGCTCGTGCACAACGCGACGCTTCTCCATGACGACGTCGTAGATTTGGGTGTGCGTCGCCGCGGCGCCGAAGCTGCGCGCATGATTTACGGAAATGCAGCCAGCATCTTCGGCGGCGATTGGCTGCTCGTCGAAGCTCTTCGCGACATTCAGCGCGTGGGCAACTTCGACGTCCTTGGTCGCATGCTCGATGTCGTTCGCGAGATGGTCATCGCCGAATCGTTGCAACTCGAGCGTCGCGGAAAATTCGATACGACCGTGAACGAATATTTTCAGATTATCGAAGGGAAAACGGCATCTCTCTTTCGTTGGGCGATGTTTGCTGGCGCAGTTGCCGGAGGCGTTTCCGATACCGCACGTGATGCGCTCGTTGATTACGGCCGCAAGGTGGGTGTGGCGTTTCAAATGGTCGACGATGTGCTCGACGTTGCTGGAGACACGGAAACGACAGGGAAAACGCTTCTTGCGGACTTGGCCGAAGGCAAGATGACGTACCCGATGTTGCGAGCTCTCGAGCGGCGACCCGATCTCGCGCCGATGCTGCAAGTCGCGTGTGCTGGCGATGATGTTGCGCCGGAACTCGGTGCACGAATTGTGATGGTGCTGCGGTCGTGCGGCGTTGTGGACGAGTGCCTCGAACTGTCACGTCGTCTCTGCGACGAGGCCGTTTCCGCTCTCGATGTTGTTCCTGATGGTGTGGCCAAAACTGCGCTTGTTGCGGTTGCCCGCGCGACGCCAGAGCGAAGGAGGTAGGCGCCATGATCGTCTCTCTCAAGAGCGACGCAGATGCGTCGCGAGTCTTGCGTGAATTGACCTGTCGCGGTCTTTGGGTTTCTCGTGTCGAACGAGGTACGTCGGGCGGAGCTGTTCACTACGTGATTGCTCCGCATTCGCAGCCCGCGGATCCCATGGAACTTGCAGGGATCGATGGTGTGCTGGAAGTAACGTCACCGACGCCTGCCCACCCGCTTGTTTCATCACAGGGTCCTGTCGTCGACGTTCGTGGCGTATCGATTGGTTCGGACAAACCCATCTTCATGTGCGGTCCGTGCAGCCTCGAGTCGGAAGGGCAAGTGCAAGAAACAGCCGCTGTTCTTGCGGCACATGGCGTTACCTTCATGCGGGGAGGCGCGTGGAAACCGCGCACGAGCCCCTATGCATTTCAGGGGCATGGCGACAAAGCCCTCGAATGGGTTCGTCGCGCCGCAGATACATTTGGATTGCTCGTCGTGACCGAAGCGTTGGGGGAAGGACACGTGTCCTCCGTCGCGGAGTATGCGGATCTCGTGCAGATCGGATCCCGCAACATGCAGAACTTCTCGCTGCTCAAGGTCATCGGTAAAACGGGCAAACCCGTTCTTTTGAAGCGTGGAATGTCCTCGACCATCGAAGAGTGGATGCTCGCGGGCGAGTATCTGCTCGCGCACGGGACGAAAGGTGTGATCTTCTGCGAGCGGGGAATTCGCGGGTTTGACGACTCGACGCGTAATCTGCTGGACCTGGGCGCCGTGGCGATTTTGCGCCACGTGCATCGTTTGCCCGTGATCGTTGATCCGTCACACGGTGCAGGACGAAGGGATCTCGTGTTGCCACTCGGGCGCGCAGCGCTGGGTGCGGGAGCCGCGGGACTCATGATCGAAACGCATCCTGACCCGGGATGTGCACTCTCCGATGGGCCGCAGGCGGTTCCTCTTGCCGAACTCGGATCGATGCTCGTTCAACTCAGACAAACGGCGGTGTGACGATGAAACCTCTCATTTCCAGCCGCATCAGCAAGTTCTACGAATTTTCACCTGCCGCGCGTTTGTCCAAGCTTCGTGAACTCGGGGCCATGGATGGCGCGTCGCTCGCGCATTGGGCCAACGGCGGAGGTATTCACGTGTCGCTGGCGGATCACCTGAGCGAAAATGTGATCTCGACGCACGCTTTGCCGCTCGGTTTGGGACTCAACTTCTTGATCAACGGCCGCGATGTGCTCGTCCCCATGGCGACGGAAGAGCCCAGCGTCGTTGCCGCTGCATCGAACGCAGCGCGTATGACGCGACCGATGGGAGGGTTTGACGGAGAAGCGGATCCTCCGATCATGACGGCGCAGATCCAGCTTGATGACGTGGCTGATGTGCAGTCGGCAGCGGCTCGGATCATCGAGGCCAAGGCGCGTTTGTCCGCGATGGGCGATGAAGCGATTCCGCGCATGGTTAGTCGCGGTGGTGGCGTGCGAGACATTGAAGTGCGCGTCGTCGATGAAGCCTTGGGGCTGCTCGTTGTGCATGTTCATGTCGACGTGGGCGATTGCATGGGAGCCAATACGGTGGACTCCGTTGCGGAGGCCATGGCGCCAGGGATCTTGGATCTCGCGGGCGGAACGATGGGCTTGCGCATCCTGACAAACCTGCCCATGCGCCGGCGTGTACGGGTAGGCGTGAACGTGCGCGACGAAGACGTCGGTGGAACTGACCTTGCGCTCGGGATCATGCGCGCGAGTCGTTTTGCCGAACTCGATGTGTATCGGGCCGTGACGCACAACAAAGGCTTCATGAATGGCGTCGATGCAGTGGCCTTGGCGCTCGGACAGGACTTTCGAGCGATCGAAGCTGGCGCTCACGCGTTTGCGTCGATCAGCGGGACATATCGGCCCTTGAGTACGTGGAAACGAACCTCCGATGGGTTGGTTGGTCAAGCCGAACTCCCGCTCGCAGTGGGAACCGTCGGAGGCGTTTCACAGGCCCATCCGGGCGTGCGGGCAGCGTTCGACTTGCTTGGTGTTTCGACTTCGGCCGAACTTGGCATCGTGATGGCTTCCGTGGGACTTGCCTCCAACCTGGCGGCACTTCGCGCGCTTGCTGGGGAGGGCATTCAGCGCGGGCACATGCGCCTGCATGATCGCAAGCGCGTGCTCGAACCTGGGGAACAAGCGACGCAACGCGGTGCGGAGGGATCGCCATGAGCACAGCCGACAAACCCGCTTCTACCACGACAAACTTGGGCAGCGGAGCCATGTTCGACGCGATTGCCGCGCGTTACGACACGCTCAACCGGATCCTCTCTTTGGGTCTGGATCAAGGTTGGAGGCGCAAAGCTGTGGCCGCGCTGGCGTTGCCATCGGGAGCTCGTGTGCTCGACCTGGCGACAGGAACGGGTGATCTCGCGATCGCGATCGCCGAGACACACCCCGATGCCACCGTCGTGGGCGTGGATCCGTCGCGAAACATGCTGTCCGAAGGAACGCGAAAAGTGGAGGACATGCGGTTGTCCCAGCGTATCGAGATGCAACAAGGCGATGCGCAGGCGCTTCCCTTCGAAGATGAAACGTTCGACGGCGTAACGATTGCGTTTGGCATTCGAAACGTTCCGGATCGCGCCCAAGGACTGCGAGAAATGGCTCGCGTGACCCGTTTCGGTGGACGCGTCGTCATTCTCGAGTTGTCCGAACCGCGCAGCGGGGTGATGGGCGTGCTGGCACGTACGTACGTGCACGAGATTGTCCCTCGCGTTGGTGGGCTTCTTTCGGGCGCGAAGGAATATCGCTACCTGCAACGTTCCATCGCGGCGTTTCCTTCGGCGGATGAATTTGCCCGCATGATGGACGATGCTGGTCTCGATGTGCTTGAAACAGTGGCTCTGACGTTTGGCGTGGCTCATCTTTATGTCGGCACGCCGAAGCGAAGGAAGGCGCAACGTACGGAGGCGTCGTGAACGATTCCGTTGCGTCATGGCTCGATCGTTTGTCCAAGCATTCCACGCGTGGAACGATGTGCGCGTTGGCCGTGCCGGCGAAGGTTGTCGCGCCAGCGTCGTTGGTCGCTGCGTACAACGGTCGTTTGCCGCGTTCGTTTTTGCAAGCACCAGCGCGCACGGGCGAGGTCGCGCTTGCCATAGGGGGGGTTTGGGCGGGCATGCGCTGGGAAGCGCGCGGGGGCCC
>JBGAOI010000398.1:0-407 GCA_044221885.1 Polyangium sp. (in: bacteria) | reverse complement strand
GAGGCATGCCGATGGGAAGCGAGCGGGGGCAATCGCGCCCGAATGGTGGCCCAATCAAGCGCTGAGCTGTTTGCAGAATTGCAACGCGAATTTGCTGACGGTGCGGAATTGGCAGCTGGGCCGTTTGTCGTAGGAGGTTTGTCTTTCCAGCCAGGTGTGGAAACCGGGCCTTGGCAGGGTTTTGCGGACGCAAGCTTTGTCCTGCCGCGATGGACCTATGTTTGTCATGGCGAAAACGCTTGGTGGTGGTTGTGTGTCAGGACAGACATCCCCCCGGATGCTCGTGCCAAGCTTCGTGCTGAGTTTGGTGCATTGGAAGCAGCTCTGGCCAACGCCAAGGCTGCCGTGCTCGATGGTCCATCTGCATCGGTGAAACGATTCAACGTTGCCGATCGCGACGCTTATTG
>JBGAOI010000397.1:0-6935 GCA_044221885.1 Polyangium sp. (in: bacteria) | reverse complement strand
GACCCGTAATTTGTCGGAGCAAAGAAAGCGGTAAACCATTGAGGCGCAAAGACGGACCAATCCATGCGGCGTCGAACGTTGGCACGTGTGAGGCAATGATGAGGACCGGATGCATCGGCGGTTCGGTCACCACGTCCGCAATGGCATTGCGGCTCGCACCATCTGCGGCATGAAAGTCATCGATCGCGAGAATGATCAGGCGGCCACGATGGCGTTCATTGGCCCGCATGATCGCCCATCGCAAGGCTTCCGCGGCCGTAAAACGTCGATCGTCCGGTAAAACAACCCCCAAGGATGGCTTCGACCACACGCGGGCACTCGACAGAGAAGAATGCGGCAGTTCATTCTTGCCAAACACGGCCATGAGCCCCGCACGAGCTTCCGGTGTTGCGCCCCGCCAATCTGCTACATCGCCACCACCTTCGGGCAATCCAGCAAGACGCGTAATGGCCATACGCAATGCATAATAACCGACGTGCGCACTCCAAGGATCCGGATTCGTATTGACGACGATATCTCCGGCGGCCGCATGCACTTTCAAAAACTCTTCCATCAATCGAGTCGCCCCGATGCCGGGTTCGCCCACGATACTCACGGCAACGAGCGAGTTCTCCATGCCAAACCGTCGCGCACCAAGCCAATCCAAGTCGCGTTCACGACCAATGAATCGGAGCGGCAATTCGGGAGCGATAGGTGCAACCAAGGACGGCGGTCGCAATGGCTCGGCAGGCGGCTTTTTTTCACCCGACGACGGTGGAGGCGGAGGCATTGAAGGAGCTGAAACGCGTTCTCCGCATTCTCCACAAAACTTTTGGGTTCGGGGAATCGTGCTTCCACACGACCGACACGTAATGCCCACGTCGCCAGGTCGAATCGAAGCAGGTACGGGCTCGGGCTCGGCAAATACCGCTCGTAATGCCGCGGCAAATTGATCGGCCGTTTGATAACGTTTGTTGACGTCCTTTTCGAGTGCTTTCAGCGTGACATTGATGAGCGCCTGAGGAATGCGTCGATTCGGCGCAATCACGGCGGGGTTTGGCGGGGGCAATGTCAAATGCATCAGCACGACTTGCGTCGGCGATTCGGCCTCGAATGGCAGCCGCCCGGTCAACAACTGAAACAAAAGCACGCCGCACGTATAAAGATCACTACGACCATCAATCGGATCACCACGACCTTGTTCAGGTGACATGTAATCGGGCGTTCCACAAACAATGCCAGGGCTCGTAATATGCGAGCTCGGCACTTCGCGCATTTTCGCCAAACCAAAATCGACGACTTTGACGAAATCGCCGGCTTTACGCATGGGTTCGAGCACAATGTTTTCCGGCTTCAAATCCCGATGAATAATGCCGAGTTCGTGGGCTTCTCCCAATCCAGCGAGCACTTGGATCAAAACGTCGACGATACGCTTGAATGGCAATGGGCCGTCTTCATAATCGACCCGCGCCAAATCGCGACCGCGCAGGTATTCCATGACCAGGTAAAGCTGGTTATCCGACTTGCCGAAATCGAACACACTCACGATGTTCGGATGGTTCAAACGACTCGCTGCCCGTGCTTCCGTAATGAATCGAACGGACGCGCTTTCGTCGCCCAACAAATAGGGGTGAATGATCTTGACCGCGACGGTTCGTCCGAGTGCTTTCTGTTCGGCACGATAAACGCGACCCATGCCGCCCACGCCAAGCAGATCGAGGATCACGTAGCCGCCAGGTAACGTCGAACCAATCAACGGATCATCGCCACGCGCTACGGCCTCAGAGATGGGAAAGCCGCAGGTATGGCAAAATCGATGTACCGGATCACACGACGTAGCGCATTGAGGGCAGCGAATCTCCGACACGAGCGCACGGTATCACGGCGCAGCCCAAATAGGGGCGCTCTCGAGCAGGCATTCTCGCCTACGACCTGCAAAGCAAGGAACCAACGTTCGACCACAGAAGACCCCGCGTTTTTGGCGCCCACAGGATCCTCGGGTAGTCTTGAGTTCCTATGCCCAACGTGCGCATCCGCCTCGGCCAATTGCTCGTCGACGCGAAACTCATCCGTCAATCCGATCTTGACGAAGTCCTCGCTCTACAGCGAACCGACGGCCGCCGTTTGGGCACACTCATGCTCGAACGCGGACTCGTTAACGAGACTCAGCTTACACAAGTTTTGTCGCACCAACTGAGCATTCCTTGGGTGTCACTCGTGCACATCGAGTTTTCCCGCCAGTTGCTCAACTTGGTGCCGCAAGACGTTGTCGAGCGGTTCTGCATGGTGCCGATCTTCGTGCGGCACGTACGTTCGCAAGGAAAAACTCTCTACGTGGCGATGGACGATCCATCGAACGAAGAAGGACTTCGCGAATGCGAGCGACACGCTGGATTGCCAGTCAAGGCGATGATTGCTCCGCCAAGCGATGTTCGAAACGCGATCCGCGTTTATTACGGAACCAAACCAACGCCGTCGATCCCTCCGCCGGAACCTCGTCCCAGCCGTTTGCCCGTTGCGATGCCTTCGAGTGAACGACCTTCGATCGAAGTTTTGCCGTCAATGCAAGTGGTGTCCTTGCCCGCGTCGCTCGAACCTGACACCACGGCATCGCCAGCCACCGAAAGGCCCGAGTCATCATCGCGTTTGACGCTTCCCGAACTCGACTTGGTTCTTCCTGACGCACTCGATGTCAACGCTCCCGCGACCATCACGGGTGCCACGTCGCTCGATCTGCCACCGGAAACGTTGCCTGACGCAGGTGCGAGTCAACGGTTCCGAGATGCGGCAACAGCGAGCGTGAGCGTTCCGGTCGTGAGTGCGCGGGAGATTGATCGCAACCGAGCCCTCGAACAACTCGTGGATTCCAGTCCAACAAACACCGACGATGCTCCTCCTTCGACGCCCGTCGCAGAGATCCCGCAACCGAAGGGACCATCACCACGCATGATCTCGTTGACGCTGCTCGACGGGACGACGATTTCGCTTCCTGCGCCGCGTAAATCCAAAGCTGTCGTCGATGGCTCTCCAAGCAGCGCCCCTGCACCCGATCTCGAAGAACCTCCGCCTTCGACGTTGAGCGAACACACGCCATCGGGTTTGACCGCGCGTGATCTCGTCGCGGCGTTACGTGCGATCTGTCATGGCGCGGATGCCAAAGAGATCCTTGGACCGAACGAACGCATGGAAGCGATCTTGGCGGCGGTCTTGTCGGTCATGTTGAAAAAGGGTCTCGTCGCCGACTGGGAATTCGTGGACGAACTGCGGAAGATTTAAAGCTCATTCGCCCTGACGAACCGCGCCGGCACGGATGAGTTCATCGATTTCTGTGTCGGAAAAACCAGCGTCACGAAAGACCGCGCGGGTATGTTCGCCGGCCTTGGGTGGAGCATCGAATGTCACATCGCGTGGCGTGACCGGAGTGCGGAATTGAGGAATCGAGCCGCTTGGTGTTTGCAGATCGAAGAAGAGCTCGCGTGACTTGATGAAGGTGTCGTCGCGAAGATCTTTCTGCATGACGACAGGTTCGAGGCAACAGTCGGCTTTCGCTTGAATGGCGATCCATTCGTCGCGTGTCTTTTGCGCAAAGGCTTGGGCCACAATTGCTTTGAGCTCAACCTGATGCGGTCCTGGAAGCAGCGCTTCCATGCGGGGTTCGATGCCTGCCGCCGCGCAAAATGAAAGCCAGAATTTCGGCTCGAGGGCGCCGAGGGAAAACGGGTAGCCGTCTTTGGAGGTGTAGGTGTTGTACGCCGCGATGCCGCCGGTCAAAGCTTCGGTTCCTCGAGGCAAACTCTGTCCGGCAAGTGCGGCCGCGATGGATGCCGTTGCAAACCCCAACACGCCGTCGGTCATCGAGATGTCGAGAACGCGGCCTTCGCCAGTCCGTTCACGTTCCGCAAGTGCTGCAAGGATCGCGATGACGCACCACATGCCACCGCTGATGTCGGCGAGTTGAAAACCTGGCGGTTGCGGGGGTCGATCTTCGGGTCCCATGGAGCCGAGAAGTCCACCTCGCGCGAGGTAATTGATGTCGTGGCCGGCGCGATGCGCGAGTTCGCCGGTTTGTCCGTAACCTGTCAGGGCGCAGATGACCAGACGAGGATACTTGGCACGCAAAACATCGTGACCAAGACCCAAACGATCGAGCACGCCGGGGCGAAATTGTTCGAAGAGGACGTCGTACGATCCGAGAAGCTTTTCGAATGCCGCGCGTCCTTCGGGTCGTTTGAGGTCCAACAAGGCGCCACGTTTGCCCCGGTTCAACAGGTCAAACGCTCCGGGCATCAAGTGGCGCAAGTAGTCACCGGCGCCGAGGTCTTCGAATTTGTCGACGGTCGCGCCGAGATCCGCGAGGACGAGGGTCGTGAACGGTCCGGGCAAGAGACGCGAAAGATCGAGAATTCGTTTGCCTACCAAAGGACGCATGATGGTTTGACCTCGAACCAAGTGGGGAAGTTGATACGCAAAAGCCGGCCCCCATACGATAACCGATGGGAAAGCCGGCCTTGTTGTTCCAACCGAAAAACGATCAGAGCGTGAAGAGCTTGGAAAGCTTCATCGCGAGCATGCTGTTGCCGGCAACCTTGAGCTTGCCGGAGAAGAAGAGCTGCGTGCCGTTGGCTTGCGGATTCTCCATGAGCTTTTGGAAGTCTTCCGCAGCGAGCGTCATGGTGCAGGCGGCGCCACCGGGGTTTCCGGGTACGCACTTCGGACCGGTATCCGAAACGTCGATGAACCATTCGCCACCACCGTCGCCGGTAATGACAAACTGGTACGTCGCGCCAAGCAGATTGGCGCCGTCGGGATTACCGGCAATCTTCGCGGGAACTTCCTCGTTGAACAGCTTCTGAATGTCGACGGCCATGGTGCCTCCTGAGCGGGAGCCGACGATGGCCGGCGCCGCGCAAACACTTGATTTGTTGCGCCGGGTGTAACTGGGAATGAGCACGGGCGTCAAGCAGCCATGTCACGTGACTCGATGCGTAAAATTTTCCACCAACGCTACGCGCGAGCGCGTGCTGACCGACGGCTGGCACGAGGCGCCGTATCGAGCGCCGAACGGACGGGAAGTACGAAAAGACGATCGATGGCCACGCGTGTATCCCGCGGGGGTGGATCTTCGTGGATGGCTTGTACGAGACGCAAATCACGGAGCATGGCGCGATCGAACTGACCGGAGTCACGCACTTCAAACGGTACGAAGGAAGGCAAGAGCGACACGAGAACCGTTTCGCGACCTCCCTGACGAATCGAAGTGCCTTGGTACACCGTGACGCACTGACCGAGCGCTTCTTGGAACACAAACGATCGCCATTCGAGAGGTGCTTCGAGGTCAAACTTTCGTCCGCCCACGACCAATTCGTGTTCGTCGAGTCGAAACGGGGCTCCTCGCGCATCGGACAAAACCAAACGCCGAAGGCACAAGGGATCGAGTTCTTCGGTTGCGAGGATAAGGGCCGCAAAGTCTGCGGGGGCTAACTCGAGAGGTTGTCCGTCGGGACCGATGGCTTCGAAGGCGGCGTCATCGCCGAGCACGGTGAAAGCTCGATCGACGATGAGTCCGAGGGACTTGCGGGCGGCCTTGTCGAGCGACGTGCCGACATAAAAGAGGCCTTCGGGAAAACTCCACACGGCAACGATTCGATCGCGATCGAGACTCTTGATGAGCGTCAATCCAAACGGTTGGTCCAACGAAACGACATGACGAGGTTCGTCGTGACCTTGAAACCAAAGACGCGCACCATCGAGCACGACCCCGCGCGACCGAATTGTACGTCTTAACAAACGATTGTAGAGGGCGATCGCCAGCGCCATGAGTACGATGGGAACGGCGAAACGAATGAGCGCGTTCTTCGCAGTGACGGCGAAAAAGACCGACAGCAATGCGATGGGGAGAACAACGTAGCGCGATCGCGGCGGACGGGGCGGTGGTGTGTCGGGAGAAACGGCGGGGAAGGATGTCGCGTGTTTGCCCGGAACATCATCGGGTGCGTCGGTAGGGAATCGACGATGATGCTCGCGAGCCATCGAACCTCCGGACCATGCGTGTTCTGTTGCAACGTAGCACTGAGACGATAGGCAGGAAGGGGTTGAACGAGAACTGGGGAGTCGATCGATTTCTGGCTTCGTCGAAAGAGCTACTAGAGACGGATCGTTCGAAGGCGTAACGAATTTCCGATGACGGAAACGCTGCTGAGGCTCATCGCGGCGCTGGCGATCATGGGACTCAGCAAGATGCCGAAAAGCGGGTAGAGCAACCCAGCCGCAAGAGGAACGCCAAAGCCGTTGTAGACAAACGCGAAGAACAAGTTTTGGCGAATGTTGCGCATGGTTGCGCGCCCCAAACGACGCGCTCGAAGAATGCCGCGCAAGTCACCTTTCACGAGGGTGATTCCGGCGCTTTGCATGGCCACGTCCGTCCCTGTGCCCATGGCCAATCCAACGGCCGCGCGAGCTAGCGCTGGGGCATCGTTGATGCCGTCACCGGCCATCGCGACAATCTTTCCGGACTTGGACAAACGCTCGATCGTTGCACCTTTCTGTTCCGGTAAAACCTCGGCCTCGACCTTGTCAATACCGAGTTCAGCCGCAACCGCCATCGCGGTGGTGCGGTTGTCGCCCGTGAGCATGACGATGTCGATGCCTTCGGCTCGAAGTTCGGCCAACGCTTCGATGGCCGACGACTTGATGGGATCGGCAATACCCAGAAGTCCGACCATGCGGTCCTTGCGCGCGACAAACACGACAGTTTGTCCTTTTTTGCGCAATGTTTCCGCCGTCGACGCGGCGTCGCCAAGATCGATGTTCAGATCCTTCATGAGTTGCGCGTTGCCCAAGGCTGCGGTTTCGCCTTCGAAACGTGCCGTGACGCCACGACCCGTGAGGGCTCGAAAATCACTCACCTCTGCAAGGGCGAGGGTTTTCTGCTTCGCTGCTTGGAGAATCGCTGCGGC
>JBGAOI010000396.1:0-6939 GCA_044221885.1 Polyangium sp. (in: bacteria) | reverse complement strand
TTTGCCGTCGAAACAAGCCTTGCCTCTCTCCGAGATTGCATTGGCCGATCCCGAGAACGCGCCTCTTTTTGAAGTCGCCGAAGCCTCGTCTAGCGTGCTCGACGAGCAACACACGGGCCTCGATGTGGCGGCATTTACCCTGGGTGCACTCGACGTGGGTGTTCGGGCGGTGGCGAATTTGCTGGTTGACCGAGCCAAACGAGAATCCATTGTTTGGTTGTCCCAGCGAATGCAGCAAGATATCTGCGGCGGAGTCAACGTTTCGCTTCACGAAGGATATGGCGAATTGAGGGCCTATTGGTTTCCCACCACGTGTGGTTTGGCGGGAGGAGCCATGGGTTTTCCTCAATATGGCAATGCTGATTGGATTCGTACGTTGCGTGGAGCATTGTCGACGGACATTGCGTCTTGGCCTGGCGCTGGACTTGGTCTGCAATTTGGCGCCATGTTATGGGCCGACTCCGAGCTCGATTCGAGCATTTTTTCATGCGCGGCTCCGTACGAAGAGCCGCCGACGTGTCCGGCGCAGGGGCCGGGTCGCGTGGATTGCGAGAAGAAGCGGAAAACCGTCGCAACATGTCATGCCGCACATGAAGTGCGTTTGTCTGGGGCGAAACTCGCCAAAGATCTCGCTTCGGGAGCCAATGCGTCGTTGGCGCTTTACAACGTCAGTGCGGACATCGCTCGAGTGAACGCATCAGTGCCGGTTGGCGCGGACGGGCCGCATTTTTTCAGTGACCGGCTTCAGCTTTTGGCTTGTGCTGCGGCGTTTCCCTATATTTTTCAAGTTTTGGGCGATTTGGTGCGACACCCCAGACCCGGTAAAACGTAAGAATCTAACGCGACTCTTCTGGCGGCATTAACGTCGGCCCCGGCTTGTTTTTCTGTATTGGGGCAAGGGTATTCGCGTAACGTCTGCCAGGGTTTTTCCGAAGCCACGGCGGAAACCACAGATTCGCTTTGTCCTCGTGTGGACCCCGGCAAACCGCTCGACCCTCGTTTGCGGCCGATTTCTGCGGCCATTGGTTCGGGGAGCGTCGAGAAATTGACCTCGATTTTGCGTTGGTCGCGAATGGTCGACAATCCTGCCGCAGATTTGTCGACGCGCTGGTTTGCCATTGTCGATGCATTTCGAGGATACCGCAAGGCCGTCGAAGAATTGACCAAGGGAATTCCACAGCCAGGACTGGCCGTGGCACCTCTCGATGTGTCGGGTTTGTCGTCTACACAACGCACGGACGAAGTGTTTCGGGCCGCTAGTTCTTACGTGGAAAACACAGCGCGTTTGGCCGAGCGAATGCCCAAACTGCGCGTGGCTCGAGCCAGCCTCGTTCTTGCCCGAGCGTCAATGGACGTATCTTTATCGTTTCTCGAAGGGCTTCAGCATTCGTTGGGGGCTCGGCCTGCGTCTGGGCTTTTCGAAAGCTGGTATGAGCCGGGGCCAAACATTGGTCGTTCCGACGCGGAAGTCAGCATGCAAGCCCTATTTCCTGGGTTTGGCAAGACAGCCACGTTATCGCCGTTGGCTCTGCGTAAGGTATTCGAAGGAACGTCCGCGGACGTGCGTCGTTTGTCCGAGTCTATCGACACGTTGGAAGCAGTATTGGCGGAAGATTGGAATCGCGTCGTCGCTCGCGTTGTTGCGGGTATGCGTGTGGATGCGTCACGTGCGTGTTCGTCGAAACGTTGCGTGGACGCTTGTGCGCGCGGGGAAGGGGCCTGTGGTGCAGTCGCCCAAATTGGTCAATACAGCGGACTTTTTTCGGCATTGGCATTCGAATCGGATCCCGAACGCATTGCGGCGGCCATCGACGCGGCGGCATCTCCCGTCGGAGGATATCGGCGCAAAAATCTCGATGGAGCGTGGACCATTTCGTTGGGGTCGTTCGTGGGATTGTCTGGAGGAACCGAATTTCGTTTCGGATCGTATAACGGACGCCAAGAAACGGGCAAAGTCCCGTATCTTGCGGCTCCCACGTTGACGCTTCCCGTCGGGATCGATTTTGCGCGAGGGTTTGGCTCGCACAACCTGGGTGTGTTTCTTTCGGCCGTGGATCCCGCAGCCTACTTTCAATACGACGTTTCCGCCGGAGCGACGCTTCCTGGTGCGCAACTCGTGACCGCCATTGCTCCTGGTGCGTGGCTGCATGCGAGCATTTTCGATAGCCCCTTTACCCTTGGCGTTTATGGCGTGTTTCGACCAGGATTACGTGCGGAAACGACCGCGCTCAGCGTTCCTGGCGCCCATGCGCTCCAATTAGGGCTTTCCGCCTCCGTGGACGTCACGCTCTTCGACCTGTTCACCACATCGCGCACGCGTCGAAAGTGATCCCGACGCGCATGGTTTTGCTGGCCCTCCTTGGCGCGACCGTGTTATGAGCACGCCTGGAGATTCCGTATGCTCGTCGTCGTCAGCGATCTACACCTTCAACACGTGTCTGCAGACAGCATTCGCTTTGTTCGCGATGGTGTCGTGCGCGAAGTGGGCGTTCGTCGTAATGTAACCCCGGGCGCGTTTCAAATGCTCCTGGCCGACGTTCATGCTCGGGCCAAGCGCAGTTTGTCGAACCACGTCGAGCTTGTGTTTGCTGGGGATATTTTCGAATTGTTGCGGACGCCGTTGTGGTTTTGTGGTGGTGTGACTGATGTGAGTCCGACGTCGGTGGAGTTGGGTGCCGATTCGCCTCGTAATCCGTTATGCGCGAAGGTGCACGAGGTTCTCGAAGCCATTGCCGAAGACAACAAGCTCATCTGGCCCGTGCTCGCGCGGTTTGTCCACGAAGGCACGTTGGAACGCAAAGGCAACGTGTTGTCCCTCGAGCCTGGCACGGTCGTGCAAGTGCATTATTTGCCTGGCAATCACGATCGCCTCGTGAATGCTTGGCCTTCGGTGCGTCGACGTGTTCGAGAACTCTTGGCCATGGATCCATCCGACAAACCATTTCCGCATACGATCGACCGCCCTCGAGACACGGGGTATCGCGTAAAAATTCGGCACGGTCACGAGTACGATCGGTGGAACATTGGCGTACCCGTTCCATTTGGCAAACCCATTGAAATCACGGAAGAACAATACTTGCTTCCGTGTTCGGGCGATTATGTGACGCTCGAGATTGCCACGCGTCTTTGTGTCGGTTTTCGAGCGCTACATGGCCATGCATTACGGGCGAATGACGAACGAGGCGCGCGTATGCGCGATTTCTACAACGCGCTCGTGGAATTCGACGACGTGCGTCCTCCGTCATTGCTGCTCAAATACCTCGAAACTCGCCTTGGAAATATGGGACCCGAGTTATTCGAATTGCTGCGTCCTTTGCTGCTCGATTTGTACCTCACCGCGCTCGACAGTCCGTTTTTTCAAGACATGGCCCATCGGATGGAGGTCTTGAAGTTTTTCCGGGAACCCGTGGTTACGCTCGTGCGCGAAGCATTGCAATCCTTGTCGCCCACGTCGCTCGAAGGATTGGTGCAGCGTTTGCGGGCGATGGATACGAGTGGCGATACCGATCGCGGCGCGGCGATGGCCAGTCGAGAAGAAGGTGTCCAAGAGGGGCTTTACGATATCGTCGTGGCTGGACACACGCACCATCCGGACCAGGTGCCTTTGCCGAACGGGGGCAAGATCAATCGCGAAGTGTTTTTCCTGGATAGCGGTACGTGGCGTTCGACCATTCGGGTGGGGATTGGTGATTCCTTCGGAAGAATGCGGGCATACACGATTGTCATGTGTTATTCGGACGAAGAATGCCAACGCATGACGGACGGTCGTCGATTCGAAACGTGGACGGGACATTTGGCCGGTGAGAAGTTTGGCCCGTACGAAACGGATATTGGGCCGTTGATTCCAGCGCGTTGCCAATTCGTGATGCGGGCGATTCGTTTCGAGCGTATCGACGAAGGGGATACGCGTAACGGGGCCGAAGTTTTCTTGTGTTGGGGTGTCGACGGGGCCTCGCAAACGCTCGAACGAAATGGCGTGCACAATGGAACGCGTGTGGTCCTCGACAAACCGCATATCGATCTGCACGGGAACCTTGACGGCGAATTTTGGATATTTGGCCGAGAAGTCGATCTTGGATCCCGGTCCGTGTTGGATACTGACGACGTGTTTCCGTGGTCGGTACGTTATTTACGTCGCGGATCCGATGGTGAATTTAGTCTTGGCAAGGATGAGGTCATTCTGCATCGCCGCGACCATACACACATTGTGCTCGAATACGAAATCGTGGCGGTGGGATGAGACCTTTTATGGCGATACTGTGAGGACGGGCAGATCTTGCACGTCGAACGCCAATCCGAGATCCGAACCGGCGCCATTGAGGTCGCAATAGGTCCAGCTCACGCCATTGCTACTGAAGCGTACGACGTATCGGTATGAACCTGGTGTGGTGGGCGCAGTGAAGGACGCTTGATATTCGTCATCATTGCCGTATTGCGTATTGAACGCGGCGGGAACATAAACGAAGCCGCTTTGTGAACTCGGATTGACGTTTGCCGGGCCATAGCCAACTTCGGCCTTGATGCTGGGATCTGCGCCCGCGAAATTGGTCACACCTGCTTCGTACACACGCCCGTAAACCAAAGGAGTGGTTTGACCTGCTTGTATCGAAATGGACAACGGGAATTGGACGTTGCAATAGTCCAATTCATCGGGACGTCCTGTTTCATTGGCCGTGACGTTCGTCCCGCATGCGCAGACGAACTCGGGTGATGACGTATTGCGCGGATCGGCGGTGTTCGACGAAAAGTCGGCGTTGTTGTCATTCGTATCGATGCAGCCGTTGTCGATACGCGTGTTGGCAATCGTAACGGCCGAAGGTGTGGGCGCAGCGCTCGAACCTTCAAAACATTCGGTAAAGATGCCGTAACCTACGAAATCGACAATGGAGGAATTGCTCGGGCACGTGCCGGAAAGGGGCGTTGTCGCTGCTACCAAAGCGACTTTGCCGCTGGATGCGTCGAAGTCGAATGTTCCTGTCGCATTGGGCGTGGGCAAAGGCGACATGCCGCTGGTGCCTCCTCCCAAGGCAATGAGGTAATACGCTCCGGCCGGAATGATTCCCGCGAGCGGAGTGACTTGATTCGGGAAGCTGTTGAAACCACCGAACGGATATGCATATTGAATGCTCCACCCGTTGACGTCGACCGGTGTATTGCTTCGATTGTGCAATTCCACGAAGTCGTTTGTTAGGGTTGAGCCAAGATCGTCGCCCGAGCTGTAGACTTGACTAATCACGACAGAGCCGCCGCATGGCGTCACCGGCGCTTTCGTGACAAACCCCGTGTTTTGCGTGACCTGTGTATTCAGGGATATCCCGCCCGCACTTTGGGCCGTGGTCAGGACGCGTACCTGGTAGTTTGTCGAAAACGAAAGTTGCGGCGCGGGCGTGAATGTGGCGATGTCGTTGCCTGCATTCATCGTTGGCGTCGACGTGGCGAATCCCAAGCAAGAAGCAAATCCATTGAGTGACAATTGAACCGAGCCGGTGCATGGACCGCCCGCAGTTTGTCCTGTCAATGTTGCCGGATTCATCGCCGTGCTGAAGGAAACGCGGACCAACGCATTCGTTGCGATATTGGATTGGCCATCGAGCGGCGTGATGGAAACGACCGACGGATCGGCAACGCACATGCCGCTGCTATTGCATACGGTTCCACCGTTTTGCGAACACGCTGTGCGCTGTGGAAGGGGCGGATTGGAAGCGACGCCATTCGTACAGATGTCGTTCGTGCATTCCAGGCCGTCGACGGGCAGGTCGGTATTGTCGGAAGACGAGACGATATTGCCCATTCCGTCGCAGCTCGCAAGTTGGCAATCTCCGGGCGTTTGGTTTTGGAGCACCGTGCCTGCATTGGCAAAGGTTTGTCCACACATACCGATCGTACACGTGCGCGTGACGCATTCCGTGTCCATACCGGGACAATCGCTGCTCGTAACACATTGCACACACATGCCCATGTTGCAAAATGTTCCGCCACTTTCGGCGCAAGGCGTAGCGTCGGGGAAAGCGGGATGTTGAGGTGTCCCATTGACGCAGACTTCGTCCGTACAACCATTGCCATCATTCGCCGGAACGTCGGTGTTTTCATTGACGGCAATGACGGTCCCCATGCCGTCACACACATTCGCTTTGCAATCGCCAGGTGTTTGTCCTGCAACGACGGTGCCAGCGGCCTTGTTGAAAACGCCGCATTTGCCCACGCTACAGGTTCGGGTTTGGCAGTCTGTATCCTGTCCCGGACAATCGGCCGGGGCCAGGCATTCCACGCACGCTCCGCCACCATTGCAAAGGCTCCCGCCGCTGTCGTTGCAAGTGGCTCCCGCCATCTTGAAGGGATGATATGGGATTCCATTCACACAGACTTCATCGGTGCATTGAATCCCGTCGTCCGGCGGAACATCGCTGTTGTCCGGCCCCGTCGTCGTACTTCCGGCCCCATTGCATTCCGTTTGGCGACAATCGCCAGCATTGGCGCCGTCTACGAATGTGCCGGCAGGAGCGTTTTGCAGTCCGCATGTTCCGGCCACGCAGGTGCGGCTTTGACAAACTGTTTCTTGGCCCTGACAATCGGTTGGGGCATTGCATCCAACGCAAACGCCCTGGCCATTACACACGAGGTCCATCTTGGCCCCGCATGGCGAGCCTGCACCGACGTTCGCGACGACGGGCGTGCCATTCAGACACGATTCCGCTGTGCATTCGAATCCATCATTGGGCACATCTTGGTCGTCCGGGATCGACGTATTGACGCCATTCACACACGCCGGTTTGCTACAATCGCCCGACATATCCGTCGCACCCGGTGTCGGAACGCCATCGAGCGGCGTAAACTTGCAAATCCCCTGGTCACACGTTTCCGTCGTGCAAGCATTCGCGTCGTCGCAATTTTCTATCGTAATGCAAGTCAGTGGCCCGCCCCCAGCCCCACCCATTCCAC
>JBGAOI010000395.1:0-6939 GCA_044221885.1 Polyangium sp. (in: bacteria) | reverse complement strand
GTCCCTGGTCGGGATTGGGGTGAAACCCCAAGACTACAAGACGCCCGGGATGAAGCGGTGCGGAACCTTTTTCATGTAATCTTGGTATTCGGGATCCTTGGACAAGTGCCGCTCTTCCGTAATGGCGCGGAAGTAATAGAGGCCGGTGAGCGTCAAAAGGCCCACGAAATGCGTGCCGAGCGTCCCTAGGGAATCCCACGACGGCTGCGCAATGGCTTGGTATGCGGCATACGGGAACATGACGCACCACCAGGAAAAGTTTTTCGAGGCATACGCAGGATGTCGCACGACCGAATACGGCCCAGTTTGAATGATGCCTCGGTGGGTCAAGTTCGAGAAGTGCAAACCGAAGACGACGGTGGACACCGTGTACACGGCAAAACTTGCAATCGAGCAACTGGCCAAGAAGATAATGGCCGGCTTGAACGTGAGCGCCAAGAATGCATGTTCTCCAGGATTGGAGAAATATAGCCCTGGATTGCGATTAAATGGCGGGTAACACAAAAGCGCCACGAGCCATCCGAGCATCGTCGGTTCGACCGACACCATGCCATTCTTGATCCAGCGTGAGGACAAGACGTACCCGGCCCAAGCCAAGCCCACGTCCACTGCAAAAATGACGGAAAGTGCGCAATCGTAACTCTCTCGAATGCTCGGCTTTCGCGTACCGTCCGCAATGAGCCCCATAACAAAACTGTAGTTTTTCACGAGGCTATTGAACTGATCCGCGAAAAACACCGTCATGAGCGGAACGAAAAACGCTTTGACGAACAGGCCCAAAACCGCCGTTTTGTCATATTGTGTAAACGGTTCGAGGTCCGCGGAACCTCGTTTGGAGAGCCATGTCTCGAAGTTTCGTAATAGTTTGAATACAACAAACGCGGGTTGTTTTCGATCCGCTTTGGGATCGTTCTGCAAGGCCCGCGTGAGCATGATGTACGGCAATCCGCCAATACCATAGATCCAAAGAATGGGATCCATCAGCAAAAACCAGGGTTGATAATACCCTCCGGTGGCATTGCGTTTGAATCCGTATTCCCCAGCGGAACGATAAAGCGCCCAGAACAGGGAAATGATGAGCAGATCGGCAACGTAAATCTTGAGGCACTTGAAGAAGAAGTCCCCGTAACGTTTCTCGCGAATTTCATCGGGGATCGAAATGACGCTGCCTTTTTCCACACGCAAACGCACGACGAGTTCAACAATGAACATGATCGCCGCAACGACAATGAGCACGAAGATCGCCGACGTGTTCTTGTTTGGTGTGACGTCAATGGGCAAACCCCAGCCCTTCTCGAGGACATTCATTCGCGAACCGATGAAGCCCAAGGCGAGCACGGCGATCGATCCAATCACACCGGCGATCCAACCGTGTTGCGTCAGAGCCGAGACATCGGACGTACGTTCGATTTCTCCCTCAATCGCCGGAGTTTCCAGGGGTTTTTCGCGTTTTGATCGCTTGACTTTTCGCGGCTTCTCGACAGCTACGGCTTCACTCATCGCGCCGCGAGCTTACTCGATTTCGAGCTGTTGCAAGAGCAAACGTTGGCGTCTCGAACGAAATTTTGATTACGTTGCGGAAGACTCGAACAGCAAACAAGGATGACACTCATTCGCCTTCATGCGCCCTTGCAGCAAGTACCCCACGCGATTCGCTCACGTTGAAACTCAACCCGCAAGCAATGAGGAAAAACAGGGCACAAACCAAAATGGCCGGTTCGAGACCTAACGCGGCTTGCAATATACCCAAGGAAAGAAGCCCGAAAATGGAGGCCAGTTTTCCCGTGACGCCCCAAAATCCGAAGATCTCACCCGATTTGGATTCCGGAGCAAAAATGGCCACAATGGTTCGTCCTGCCGACTGCGTGGCGCCCAAACAAAGTCCAGCAAGCGTCCCGACAAACAGATACACGTCTTCGCTTGTCCAAGGTTTGCCGGAAACGTCCGTCATGATCCGTGCCAGGGTTGGCGTTTGGTAGATACAAAGCACGGCCAAGATCCAAACGACGAGTGTCAATCGATAAGTGCGCAGATTGCCCCAGCGATCCTGAATGGCGCCGAACAGCATTGCGCCGATGGCCGCCGAAAGGTTCGTCAACACAAACATGAACAGCTGCGTCTTCGGTTTCCAATGGATGACTTGGTCGCCATAAATAAAGGCAAAACTAATGACGATCGACAAACCCGCCGTGGCAAAAAAGAGCCCGCCCAAAAACCACACGAGATCGCGAAAGTCCTTTAATTCACCGATGGTACGTCGCAAACGCGAAATACCGACGTGGGCCAAGGTTTCACCTGCCGGAAGTTGTCGAGGTGCACCGCGTTCGCGCAAGAACAAAAATGTCGGAATGGCTGCGAAGAAGAAAAACCCCGCCGTCATCGGTCCGACGAACCGCAGTTTT
Source organism: Polyangium sp. (in: bacteria) (assembly GCA_044221885.1). Lineage (GTDB taxonomy): Bacteria > Myxococcota_A > Polyangia > Polyangiales > Polyangiaceae > Polyangium. Next base: position 4,537 of record JBGAOI010000395.1, on the reverse strand, counting down.
TCCAAATTCGCAGCTGTCTGTTCACCGACGGAAAAAACGACAATCGCTGTGCTGATGAGTCCGCCGACATATCCAATGCCCCACGCATACCCTGAAATACGTCCCAAGTCTTTTTTGGGTCCAAGATCCGGCAAAAACGCCGCCGCAAAGGATTCGCCGACGGCAAACCCATAATTCGACGCAATGAGCAGCGCCATGACCAATCCCACGCGTCCTGGCGTCGCGAGCCACAAGGTTGCCGTCGCAAAAACCGTCAACAGGTAACTCGCAAAAAGAAACTTCTTCTTGGCCGCTCGATAATCCATCACGGCCCCGAGCAGCGGCGCCGTGATGACAACAAGCCCGTAACTGATGCTCAGCGCAACGCTCCAAAGCAAATTGCCCTGGCGGTATTCGGGACCATCGCCGACGATGATTTTGGGGAAAATGACGCTGAAAACGACCGTGATGATCACCGTCGTGTAGCTCGAATTGGCAAAATCGAACATCGCCCAACCGAAGATTTCACGCGTAGGCGCGCGTATCGGTTCGGGCGATGTCGTTTCGAGCGGAGGCGTCATGTTCGTTGCGCCAAACGATTATTCGGCAGGCGGCGGCGCTGGCGGCGCGTCGGGCTTGAGCAAAACGTTTTGGACCAGACCCAAGACACCAACGCATAACGCAAACAAGGCTTCGCCGGCAATAAGACCTCCACCCACGAGCGACGTGGTGCTCATGTCCTCCGGCAAATAACCTTTCTTCGTATCTTTGATTTCTTTCGACTTGCGTTCCTGGAATTCGTTGTATGCCGACGACATCACGCCGCCGAGCGCAAACCACGCCGTCACCGGAAGTTCGACAAACCCACCGAACGACGACGCGTAGGGGCTCGGAAGGAAGAACGAGTCGACACAAAAGCCCACCACGAATCCCGTGCGCGACCCCTTGACATACTCGCGGTAACGCTGGTTGCTCTGTAGATACTTTCGCGCCGCCGTCGTGAAGATGCCGATGGCCAAACCGATCGCGAGAGCTTTGATCATGTACGGCGGCAAGTGACCGATGTTCTTGAGTGCCCCGACAAACTTGAAGGTCATGGCGCTTTGCCACTGTCCGACGGCTGCGTTTGGATTCGAAAACGTGTTGACCTTGAGGATCGGATACGCCTGCATGAACGTTTTCGCCAGGATGACGCAGAGCACCGAACCCATCACGATGCCGATGGTCTGGTAACGAAACTGCACCGTACGGTTTGTCCCGAGACGCCACCCCGTCGATCGATCCTGCTGCATGTCGCCGCCGACGGAACACGACACGAGCAAGATGCTCGCGGCCATGAGGCCGACTTTGGGATCTTTCAAGCCGAGACCCGACATCAAGAGGACCGAGATCACGAAGGCGCTGGAGATCGGATTCGAGTCTGAAATGCCGAGCGAGATGCCGTTGATCAAGACAAACACCGACGCAAGAACAATCGCGAGCACCATGTACCCGACCGGTTGTCCCAGAACTTGCGTGCCCACGATCGTGAGGGCGATGGCCCAAAAAACGATCCATGCGATGAGACGTCGCGGATTGACTTGTTTCCAAGCCTCTTCAGCATTCGCGTCGAGTTTCTTTCCGGCCTGCTCACGAATGCGTCGCAACGCTTCGACGCCAATCAGGCTCATGTCGACAATCGCCGAGCCCAAGATCATCGCCAAACCGATGAGAAAGCCGATCTTGCGGAAACTGGCGCCTTGGTCGAGCCAACCAATCGAGACGAGGTACGGCTGCAGTTTGTAGCCGATGAGGCCCATCACGACGCCCGGAATGGCGATACGGGCCCCAACGACCATGCCCGCGCCGATGGTCGACGCGGAGAGTTGCGTCGCTGCGATGGCGGGGAGTTTTTCCACGAGGTACGCAAAGCCAAACCCCGCCCCGGCTCCTCCACCAAGTTGCCCGATGGACTTCTTGAGCAAACGTTTGTCCGTCAGCGCGCGCAAAATATTGGCCACGGCAAGACCCGACGGAAAATCAAGCTTCAAACGATCGACGAGGATGGGCGTGTACGCCATGCCGAGCCCCACGCCGAACATCCCGATGCACATGAAAAACAGCATCAGATGATGGGCAGGAGGCATCTCCATGCCGAGCCACGTCATGGCTTGAATCAGCACGCCCATGCCCGCCATGCCGGCAACACTTGCCGCCATCGTTTGCATGTAGTTCGCGCCGTGTTTGCCCTCTGCGCCGTAGCCGTACGTCACAGCACTGCCAAGAATTCCTGCGAGCACTTGACCGCCCACGAAAAACCCTAGGCTGAAGTTCATGTACGCCGCAGCAACAGCGCCAAGCGGACCCAGAATCAGGATCGCTACGGCCGACAGCAGCATGTGGTAGCGCTTCGATCCGATCTTCGGGAGAAACGCAAATTTGGGCCCTGCTTGCTCCGAAACTTCCGGCGCCTCGTCACTCGGGTTCGTCACGGCCATCCTCCCTGTGCGTCGAGGTCATGGTTCGAGCAAGACAAACACTTCGATCGTGAACGGAACATGTCGCAACGATGCTAGCGTGATCCCGAACTTACTGGGTCAACAAGATTGTCTCGAACATCAGTTCGGCAAGACGAGCGGAGGGTGTTTCGAGACAACTGTGAGAGCCACGGGATATCGATATTCGCGATTGCTTGGAAAAATCGCCGGAGGGACTCGTCGGGAGCCTTTTCCTGCCCTATCATGAAGATTGTGATTCCCACCCGTTTCATGAATTTGCCCGCGGCTCGAAAGCAGTTTGGTGATCGCGTGGATCGACTCGCGCCGTTTTTGCTGCGTGGGGATCCTTTGGCCGATGACGTCATTGAAGAAATGCGCGGCATGCCACCGGGACAAGGTTTTGGGTTGGTGAATGAGATCCTGGCGAATCCGCATTTTCCGGCGGCGCAGCGACCACCGGCGATTCGAACGTTTTTCGAGCACCTCGATCATGTGCCTGCATGGGTGGATTGGAATGCCATGCGTCGAGGCAATGAATTGCTTTTGCGTTCGGGCATTCTTGGAGGAATTGTCTTGGCCGCAGAATCATTGGCTTTCGGTTATGCCTCCCCCGCGGGCAACAAACCGCTCGTGTTTTCCGGTCAATTAAAGGAGCGCGCACCGAGGCGTTTGGCCGAAACGAGTCGGTTTGTCCAAGCGGTCGCTCAATACGATGGTTTTCGTCGCACAGGCGACGCGTTTGCCATTACCGTACGCGTACGCTTGATGCACGCGCAAGTGCGCTCCATGCTACGCAAATCGCCGATGTGGAAAACGGATCAATGGGGCGAGCCGATCAATCAACACGACATGGCCGCGACGATTCTCTTGTTTTCGCTGGTCTTCATGGTCGGTGTGCGGAAACTCGGCCTTGAAACGGATCCCGAAGAAGCGGACAGTTTCATGCACTTGTGGCGTTATGGCGGGCATTTGATGGGCGTCGATCCGGAGATCTTGCCCACGAGCGAATTCGATGGCTGGGGTTTGGCGCAACTGATTCGATCGGTTGTTTAATGCGTCCCTCCAAAATGCAAAAACCCCCGAAGAGATACGATTGGGTACATTTCGAAGGGAAATGGGACATGGGTTCTGCCGTCAATTGCTCGGAGCAGACCTTGCCAATCAGCTTGGCGTTCCCCGAACACCTGCGGAAAGCGCGTATTTCGTATTTCGAGCGGCGGCGCGGGCCGGAGAAGCCGCGCGAAAACGTTCACCCGAATTACATCGGAGGATGGTGGCTTCGGGAGCAAACTATTGGGAACGTGTTGTGAAAGATGGGCTCGGGACGATGCCGGCAGATTTCAAGCCACCAACGAAATTGGCCCGCGAAGTCTGACGGGCCAAATCATTTCAGCGTTTGTCGGAACGAGCCATTCGGCGACGACGAGCAAGCGACACGCCCAAGCCAACAGCCATGATACTGAGCGCCGCAGCGCCATTCGATTCACCGCGTACGGCACAACCCGCCGACGTCTGCGTCCCGTTGTTCGGATTTCCGTCACCGAAATCAGCCCACCACACATTGCCATTGTCCGAACCACCAGGGGTCGTGCTCGATGGCGGGCACGGCGGATACGTGGGGCAAGGAGGTGGTGCGCCAACCGCTTTCGTCGCCTGGTAGAAGCTCGAAACTTCCGATTGCGCGGCCGCTGCGCCCATTTGCAGATCTTGACCGAGCGCTTGACGCGCCAATTCAGCATTCATGCGCGTGAGCCACATCGAATTGGGATCGACGCCGCCGAAGATCTTGTCCATATCCGTCTGAAGTTCTTGGAATGCTGTCGCATAACCATCAGCGGGATCGCCATAACCACTTTGATCCGGGAGGAAATTGACGACTTGCTCGAGCGGGCTACGAATCGACCACTCGGAGAGCGGTTTGGCGTATTGAATGAGCCAATTGCTGTTTTTGCCTTGCTTGAAGCCGGCATCTTTGAGGAGCGAATAATTCGAATCCGACGTGGCCCAGTTCCAAACGATGTCTTGTTGACCAATGGTAAACCAGGGGAAGTTTGTCGGTTCATAACGACCTTCACCCACCA
>JBGAOI010000394.1:0-6942 GCA_044221885.1 Polyangium sp. (in: bacteria) | reverse complement strand
ATTGAAGAATCGTTGACCACGCAGCGAGTTGAGTCGCGATTGAATCTGTGCGGCCAAATCGGCCAACGTATTGCCGCTCAGCACATGCGAAGGCAATGGACCAGGCATGGGCACCACGCTTCGCCACGGCCAAGGCGTGGGATCTTGAGCGACTGCGCTGTCCCAGAGCATGATCTGCACGAGGTTTGGCTGGTCCATACCATTCGTGTAGAAATGGTTTTGCCCGCGAATGTGATAGGGGAGTTTCTCGTTCTGGCATCGTCGACCCGTTTTATCGACGAGAATGCTGCTATCCCCATAAACTTGCCAACAAATGCCACCATCGAGACCCACGAGGCCATTGCCAGTCGCGGCCTTTTCCAACGCGAGCTGAAAATAAAACGCATTGGCGAGATTGTCCACGTCCGCACCCAACGATGACGCAATATCGAGGAAATCACCTCGCGTCGTAGGTACGCTGCCCGTACCAAACATCGGCCCTCGAGAGAGCCCAAGCATCTTGGCTCGCGAATGTGCGAATCCACCCGTGGCAAACACCACGCCTTGCTGTGCCTTGGCGCGAATGGTGAACCCATTGTGCTCGACAATGACACCGGTCACTTCGCCATTGTTTTTTTGCACGGCTGAAATGACCCGGCTATTCGTCCGAACGACAACGCCTTCCTGATCGAGCCAATCGATCATGCCTTGCGTCAACATATAACCAGGCCAACCCAAAATACCGGGAGGCGCATTGCCGAGCACGCGTCCGTAAGGCGAAACATTTTCAGGCAAGTCCGAGAAGTAATCAGGATCGGAAAGAGGATCCGGCGAAAAGCCGAACGTCGGATAGATGTAGGGACTGAGCGCACCAATCTCCGTCATCAGCTCGATCACCGGCGATGCGTTGTCGTAATACGCCTCGATCAACTCGAACTGTCGCAACGGCAAACCAAGATTTGCTGCGGCAGGATCATACAACGCGGGATACGAGAGCCGCGCCATCAGTTTGAGCGCATCAGCGCGCGGATCCGTACGACCCGCCGCGCGCATGAGCGCATTGTTTGGAATCCAGAACGCACCCCCCGATAGCGCCGTCGTTCCACCAGGCTGCGCCGCAGCCTCGAAGATGAGAACAGACTTGCCGCTGTGAACGACCGCCACAGCCGCTGCCAACGCTGCTGCACCCGAACCAACGATTACGACATCCGCTTCGCAGTCCCACTGTGTCATTCGCGTGCTCCTTCTGGCGATAGAGAGGCCAACAGTAGAAGACTGTACCCGAGCGACATGAAGTGTGAACAAAAAAACGTCGTGATCTTGCCATTTTAGCACGCGTTTGGCGCCAAGCAGTTGACACGGCGAACTCGCTGCGGCACAACGCGATGCACCATTCGATTCGTCGCGTCAAACCTGTGAATGAAGAAGATGTATGAAGCCTCTACATTACAATTCTGACACTGCACTTCCGATATTGCGAGCGCTTAAAACCATTGCGATTGCCGATGGCAACTTCGAGGCACGAAAACGTTCGTTTGTCGAGACACATCAAAAGGAATTCGGCCTCGAATCGAGCCTCGACACGTTGGCGACGATTACCCCAGACGAACTTGCCGCCACATTGACCGACCCCGAATTGCGTCTGGCACTCGTGCAACGGATGGTGATTGTTTCGCTGCTCGATGAAGAAGCGCACGCGAATGAAATCAATGAGTTGCGCCATTTTGCCAAGACGCTTGGCGTGACGGAACCGGCCATCAAACAAATGGAGATTGCGGCAACCAACAACGCCAAACGTCTGGCGTTCGATCTGTTGCGCCACGGTTTTCTGGCTCGCGTATTCCGGAACGAATGGAACGCGCACGGACTTCGAGGTATCCTACGCGGCGTATTTGCGATGTCGGGCGGAAAAAACGAGACGCTCGCCACCAAGTTTCGATCGTTGCAGCAATCGCCGCCGGGCTCCTTGGGCGCTCGTTACAGCGCGTACATGGAGGCGAATCGATTTCCGCTGCCTGGCGAACCCAAGGGTGCCCCAGAAATGCTGATTTTTCACGACATTGGACACGCCTTGACCGGTTATTCGACAGACGTTCCCGGAGAAATGCGCATGGCGGGATTCGAAGCTGGATACATGAAAGATGACGGGTTTGGCGTAATTGCACTTGGACTGTTTGGGTTTCACCTGGGCATTGCGTTACCCAACATTGCCGCGTGCCGTGGGGGATTCGATTGGAATGCCGTATCCGAAGGATATCGCCTCGGGCTCGACCTGAACGTCGATCTCCGCAATTGGGATCCTTGGCCGTACATGCATCGGGCCGTGGAAGACGTGCGTCGCGAGCTTGGGGTAGGGGATTGACCCAGACGAACGTTACTTGACGTCGAAAACGTAGTCCGTGTCGTAGGCTCGCACGAAAAGCTGTTTGCCTTTCATGACGAGATATGTCGGCCCCTCCTTGATCGGCGTCTTGGAAATCGTCTTTCCATCGGCACGTGAGATCACGTAGATGAAGTCATCTTCCTTGGAAAAACCGTATCCGCAAAGAATGTACGCGCCGTGGACCACGAAGTTGACGGAATTGCAAACCAAGGGATCGCTTTGCCAGCGAAGCTCGCCGTTCTCAGCATCGATCGCTGAGACAAACGCGTTTTTCCCTTTGGAACTCTTGGCGAACGTATGGTGCGTCATGGACATGTACAAGACGTCGTCGACCTTTTGCGCCCAAGAAACTTCCATTTTCGTAAAGTTTTCTTCGCCCGCCACGACTTCGGGCGGCTTCATCCAGGCGGAAAAATCGAACTGTCCCCGCGCAATCTGGTTTTTATCGAGAAGAAGCAGCGACCTCATCGAGCTAAAGTCCGCTCCGTACATGAGAATCGAGTGGTCACCGTGATCGAGCACGAAATGCAGCTTTTCGTCGCCACTGCCTTCATACCCCTCCGCCAGCGACTTCGGATAACTCGGACCATTCGTCGGCTTGCGTCCCGCCAAACTCAATCCGTTCTTGTCGAACCATTCGCTTTCATTCGCAAGTTTGTTTTTCTTTTCCGAAACTTGCGTCAACGTCGGTGCGGGCGATGCGGTCACTTTGACCGCAGTTTTGAGCGAATAAGCAAACGGAGGACGGTCGACTTCAAAAAGCGTCAGCCGATACGGTTTGTCTTCATCCGCGCCGCTGTTCGTACCAGACGCACCCGTCGATGACGTCCCTCCAGTAGCACCTGCTTTACTGTCGGTCTTGGTATTGGCCGCATCTGTGGCCTTCGAGGTGGAATCGGTCGATCCCCCAGCCTGTGTCTTCGATCCGCCTGAATCCTTGTTATCCGGCGATTGAGTCCCTGTTTGACTGCTGCCACATGCCGTGACGATCAGTACAGCGATAAGAGCGGCCGCCCTTTGAGACATGAATTGACTCGCGTCGTACATGACGCGTAGCATAAAACGAGCATGCGTTTGAAGGCAAGGGCAATGTGTCACGGACAATCATATCGCTGGTAACTCACGCCCTGTTCGGTCCGGACCGAATAGATGACGCCTCCGTCATCGAGCACCGCGAAATCTCGAAATGTTTCTTCCGGGAGCGTATTGACGGGCAGTTGCACACTGCCCGTGGGATAACCTTTGAGCGGCTCGAGACACGTCAGAATCAGGACTTCACTGCCATTTTGGTCGAGTTGCGTGGCCAGGTAAATGGTGCCGAGTTTGTCCGTATCGAGCATCAAAATGCCATGAATAGCGGCCCCCTGGCGCAATTCCCGCGTAAAACGATGCTGCATGGTCGCGCGATCAATCGCCGATACGTACATACGCCCAGCCGCAACATCGATGACGCCCGCATTCACGAAAATCGTACCGTCTCGTGAAGGACGTCCCGGAATTTCGCCACGATCCGTCGCCGGTTTTCCGTCGGTCGTCCCCACGCGAACGAGCGGCCCGTGTTCCTTTTCGACATAGACGTCGTTTCCATCGACAAACAGGCCCGTCGCCAAACCCGTTTCTTCGAGCCCTTCGCCTTGTAGCTGAATTTCTCCCAGCGGATTGCCCTGTTGATCGTACATGACAACCGATTTACTGGAATATCGATCGAGGACGGCAACATTGCCATCTTTCGCAATCGCGATGTCTTGCGCAGCTTCTTGTTGCTTCAGCGGAATGACACCTTGGGGTTTGCCGTCCGGCCCAACCTTCAAAATTCGGCCATTGACCTGATCGAGCACATACATGCGACCTTGAGCATCCAAGGTCAAACTCATCGGAGCTTCCGGGTTGGCCTCGGAGGGTCGCGAATGTCCAAGTTCGTTGATGCTTCCACCGCCCCATTTCGCCGAGAAAAACACGTCGGGACCTTTTTCAGCCCCCGCTTCGGCAGGACCAGCATCCACGACGATCGTCACGGGCCCCGCAGGTCCCGTAGGACGCGAAGGTTTGTCATGAGCTACGTCCGCGCCCGCTTGCTGCTTGTTCGTTGCCGGGCCAGACTGAGGACTTGACAAACACCCTCGAGCCACGACGAACCCTAAGGCGACAACGGCAATTCCTAGCCCCAACGTGACATGTTTCTTGTCCATGTGCCGCGGTGGTTGTACCAGAGCTTCAGCGTGAAGGTGAAACTCTTGCGTACGTTCCTTTTTCCCGCGATGATGGATCACGGGTGCCTGAGGCGAGGCAGATCCACCCTGAGTAATCACCGATCCACCCAGAAATCATAGTGCAGCTGAATTCTGCTTCGCTCGCAAGAGGCACGAATTTTGCTGCACGCGCGTATGGGGTAAGGAGAACCTGATAATGAAAAACACCAGTCGCTTGACTCTCGTTGCTGCGCTTGCAGCTACCGTGGGAATGTTCGCGTTGCCGGCATGTTCCGGAAGCGACGATCTTGGTTCGGAAGAACTCATTGGAGCTGACGAATCGGTCGCATCAACAACGGAAGGCGTGAGCGGTGCGTTGGAAGTCGGCTCGAAGTTGAAGTCGACGACCAACGTGAATCTCCGCACTGGTCCTGGAACGAGCTACGATATTTTGCACGTCGTTGCAGCAGGTTCGGAAGTTTCGGTCGTGGCTGCCGATTCCAAAAATGGGTTTTACAAGATCAAACACAATGGCACGACGGGCTGGAGCTCCGGCCAATACTACACCAAAGTCAATGCTGATGGCAGCAGCGGCGGTGGCACATTGAGCGACGGGCGCAAAGAAGCCCTCGAGCGCGGGAAATCCGTCGTTGGATTCTCGTATTACTGGGGCGGCGCCGCATGGCTCCCCGAAGGTCCGTCGTCATCGACGAAGGGTTCCTGTTCCGGTAGCTGTCCGGGCTGTTCGCATAGCGGCAAATACGGCGCAGATTGCTCCGGGTTTGTCGGCAAAGCATGGCAAGTCAGCGGTTCGGGCGCGCTCAACGAAAACAAACACCCCATCAGCACAGCCACGATGGTCGGCTCGAGCTCGCAATGGTCGTCGGTTTCGCGCGGCGATGTCAAACCGGCCGATGCGATGGTTTACAACAGCAACGGCGCAGGCCATACGTTCATGTACAACTCCGGCGATGGCTGGAATTCAATGTACGCGACCGAATGCAAGGGCTGTAGCGCTGGTTGTGTGTACGGCATTCGTACGGCGTCCTCAGCGTACAAAGCCATTCGTCGTAGCGGCTTCTGATCGCTCGTTCGGATTCTTCCCCGACGAACGTTTGTCCTGACCACTCGCTCGTCTTGCTTCTGCACATTCTGCCCCGGCATATCCCCTGCATTCACGTCTTCCTGAGCAGACGGTCCTTTGGGACTCGAGGCTGGTCTGTGTTTCGTCCGCGCAGCGAATGAACGTAGACCGACGGGGGCATCTCCGCGCGCCGGATCCAGCGCAAAACGCATGAATCCGATGGAGGTGTCCCCGTTTTTCATTTCCTCGATCGCCGCACCGCAGCACCGTCTTTCAAACACGATCGGTACGAAAAATGACCCGAGTATGACCTTCAGAGTGGGCTCATCGTGTCAACATCCCGGCGTGAGTTCGACTTCTGCAGAAATTCCCCCGAGCCCCGTGTCCGCATCCTCGGCGCCCGACACGGAAAAACCACTGCGATATTATCATAAACTCGGCGCGGTGCCGTTTGTCATTGTGCACCTCGTACCGCTGTTTGCCTTCTGGACGGGCACCCGTTGGCAAGACTGGGCCCTCTGCGCAGCGCTCTATTGGATTCGCATGTTCGCGGTCACGGGGGGATATCATCGATATTTCGCGCACCGCACGTACAAGACGAGCCGCGCATTCCAATTCTTCTTGGCATTTTTGGCTCAAACCAGCGCGCAAAAAGGCGCCCTTTGGTGGGGTGCGCATCATCGCGTCCACCATCGTTTGTCCGACCAAGACGGCGATCCCCACAATTCGCGCAAAGGTTTCTGGTATTCGCACGTCGGTTGGTTGTTCGTCCCGGAAAACCAAGATACCGACTACAGTCGCATCAAAGATCTCGCCAAGTATCCCGAGCTCGTTTGGCTCAATCGGTATTGGTTGGTCCCGCCAACCGTCTTGGCCCTCTCGACCTACTTCATCGGCGGAGCCTCCGCATTTCTCATCGGGTTTTTCCTGAGCACCATCTTTACGTGGCACGGAACGTTCACCATCAATTCACTCAGCCACATGCTCGGATCCCAGCGTTACGAATCGAACGATGACAGCCGCAACAATTGGTTCCTCGCGATCCTGACCATGGGCGAGGGGTGGCACAACAATCACCATCACTTCATGAACAGCACGCGCCAAGGCTTTTATTGGTGGGAGTACGACGTGACGTACTACATCCTCCGTGCGCTCGCTGCACTGCACATCGTTTGGGACATCAAAGAACCGCCCGCACGCGTCTTTGATCCTGCAACGCACAAATCCGCATCCGCCTCGGTTCCGCCGCCTGTTGCGGTCGCCTCGTCCAAAGCAGCCTAACGGGAACTGGGTTTCACCCAGACCCA
>JBGAOI010000393.1:0-6948 GCA_044221885.1 Polyangium sp. (in: bacteria) | reverse complement strand
ACAGGGCTTGTTTGCCTTCGTCCGTGTCGATCGGAATACGTACGTTGTATCGCGCTTCTGCGGCAACGCCGAGCTGAATTCCGTCAAGTGAATCGATGCCCAAACCGTCGGGTCCGAACAAGGCGGCGTCTTCCTTGATTTGGTCTTCAGCGCGCTTGAGCTTGAGCTCTTTGATCATGAAACGCTTGAGATCGACGACGAGTTGTTCCCTATTCATACGGCCACCTGCTCTTTGGTGAAAATGTGCAAAGCAACATATCATGGATCCACCACCAGAAATCAATAAAAAACGTACTGTCATTGTCGCGTTCGTGGTAATGTGAGCCATGCACGGATTTTTGGGCGATGTCGCCAATGCCGAACAACTTGACGAAACAAGCGAGAAAAACCTCATCAGCCATCGAAACGGCCGTGGACTCGTCGTTCCCTATCGACAACTGAATCCCGCCGCGGAACCTTGGGTCTTGGTGCACGGCATTCACGATGCCCCCGGCACATTACGCGGGCTTGCGGACAAGATCCTGGAAACAACGAACCGTCAGGTTTACTTGTTTTTTTATGACGACGCTGGCAGGTATCTCGATCGAACCGGCAACGACCTCGCCCATGCCCTCGTGGAAATTGCACAATCAACGTCGCATCCCGTGAGAATCATTGCCCATTCGATGGGTGGCGTCGTGGCTCGAGCGGCCATGAATTCGATCGTCGAGCCAAACTGGATGCCAACCCAAAGCCACATCGATTCGGCGCCACTACGCGGCACGGAAGAAACACTCGCTACACGTCTGGCCAAACCCATGGCCGATATGTTTCGACGCTTGGATTTAATCGCCATCGATACTCCATGGCACGGATTCACCGATGTCAATGTGGAAGTGCGCAACAAGATGGAGCGAGAAATGAGTTATGTCGATATCGTAGCATCGAGCACGCTATTGCGCACACTGACCCAGGTAGATCTCCCGCCTCATTTTTCGATCAATCAAATCGAAGCGGACAACGAAGCCGCTGGAAAAACACAAGACAAGGTCGTGAGTCTCGGAGAAATCGACGACGAAGCCTGGGATGTACTCAAGCAATATTTCGCGGGCGACGACGCGGCATTGGCTCAACACCGGCGGCTCGAGAATCAAATCCGAGCATTGGAAGACGAAGCGGACGGACCGGCGTTGATTGCGACATTAAAGCAAGAAGCCCGCGAAGGACGCCTTGATCGAACGAAATACCTCGAGTTGACGGCGCACGCTGTTCCGCGGCTCGAGGGCTGCCATTTGTCGATCCTGGATCACCCTGCATTGCTTCCCGAGATTGAACGCACATTCGCACGATGCACTGCGTAACGATCCCAATCGAATCATCCCGCGATTTGGGCTTGAAACAATCGCTCCATTCGTGGGATCTTGTGGAAATGAAAACAATGACGCTCCGGTATTTCTTCGCGCTGCCCGCAATTGCCTCGACCTTCGGCCTCGTCATGATGGCTTGTGGACCAGCCGAAACCAAAGCCCCTCCTCCTGGCCCCAAATACACCTTGGAAAACGTTTGCAGCAAAATTGCCGCGCCCACCTGCGCCATGCGCGAAAGCTGCTGCACGCAAGCATCAGGTTATGACGAAGCAGGATGCATTGCCGCCGTCACCGCGGAATGTGAAAAGAACGTAGCCGACGTCAAAGCTGGCATCATGACCTTCGATGGCGAATTCATCGACGCATGCATTGCTGCTACGCAACCATACTCGGACAAGTGTTTCTTGAGCATCACGGATTTGTACAAATTGCCTGAAGATCTCGAACCTTGTACACACGTGTTTGCGGGTCAATTGGCGGAAGGTGCCGCCTGCGACCGAACCGAACAATGCAAGTCGTCGGTGGCCGATCGCGAATTCACGCAATGCAATTCGGCATCGAAAACGTGCAAAACGTATTCGTTTTTGCCGCAAGATGCCGCCTGCGAGATCAACCCCAATACGACGAAAATCTGTGACGAAGGGCTTTATTGCAAAGCGTTTCTGCTGAATGGAAAATGCGCCCCCACAACAGCATTCGGCGCGAGTTGCACCCCGAAACAGCCCGTGACGCTCGAGTGCGGTCTTGGATATGCTTGTGATTCCGCAACGTTGACCTGCGTGGACGCCAAACCCAATGGGGAACCCTGCTCGACACTGGTTGACTGCAAGAGCTTGACCTGCACGAACAGCGTCTGCGTTCAGCCGGATCCGCTTTTCTCAAAGATGCAATGCACGAATATGCCGTAACAGCTTATTGAATTGTGCACATGCAGGGGCGCGATAAATCGCGCCCCTACGTTCGCCTCTTCAATAAATCAACGGGCTGCTAAGAATTGGTTTTTCGTGGCATTCTATGCAGAATGCGCGGGAGCCGTCACGACACGATCGGAAGGGGCAAGCGTCGGAGGGGTAACGAACCGCGCCCCGAGATCCTCGCTCGGCGGAGGCAATTCGTTGTAACCGCGAAATGGCGCCAGCATATTGAAGCGCCGAATCATCCACCCAGGAATGACCAACGAATACGTACGCGCCAAACGCCGCGGATCATCCAAAGTCCGCAACATCGCCTGGTACGTCTCTTCTCCATACGCCGCTTTGAACGCTGCTGCTTGCTCGGGCCGTGAAACCCAGTTCATAACGCCCGGACGATCTGCTTCCGGATGAAACTGGACCGCTTCGATGCCCGCCGTGACATCGAGCCCCAAGATGGCCCGCCCCTTGGACAAACCATCGCGGCTTTCACGCGCCAAGAGCAATCCGCCCAATGCTTCGAGGCGCTGTTTGTCCAGGTCAATCGCCTCCCAATTGCGATGCTCGAACGCGAAGAGACGATCTCCGAACGCCCGCAAAAGCGGGTGGGTTTGCCCTTCCGGCGTCGTGTACACCGGCATGACCCCGAATTTGCGCTCCGAACGCGGTTCGATTGCGGCAAGTTTGAAATGACGAACAACCATCTCGAACGAGTAACAGATGGCAAAAAGCGCCGATTGTGTTTCACCACCGCAAATGGCCGACTCGGCTACCGTGTCGAGAAAGCGGGAATAGTCGTCAACCCAAGGCTGACCATCACCATCGAAGGGTGAGCCAGGCCCTCCCGTCGAGATGTACAAGTCGTACCCGTCCGGAACGATGTTGTTCGTATCTCGCGGAGAAACTTCGCCGAGTTCACAGGTGAGCCCAGGATTTTCACGACGAACGCGATCAAAGAAACTCGCGATGATGCCCCGCAAGCAACGCATCGCTTGGTTGACATGGCCGTTGTTCATGTCGACCAGACAAACCCGCAAAGGCATGAAATGCGAGGTCGTAGTCATCGAGCCCCCCAGCTTGCGCGCGGAGTCTCCGAGTTGGCGACTGACCTATGATGCATCGTTCGGGCTACCTCTCCACCAACCCCCAGGACTCGAAGGTTTTACCCTACCCGTTCCCAGAGGTGCCAACCACTTTTTTTCAGACACAAGTCGCCACACGAACAAGAATCTCGACTTGCGAGCCAGTTACGATGGGCGCTGCGCCCACAAACCCCTATTTCATTCGGTGTAAGTCGTCCATTCTTGATAGGGAACCAACAGCCACCTTTCCGGCTACTTCGCGAGGATCCGCTTCGACATTTCCAACAACACCGGACGATTCGTCGACGCAAGCTTAGCCGCCGCCGCTCGAGCACGGGACGCATCGAACCGCGTCAGCGTATCCAACGCGCCCACACGCAACACACCTGCGCCATGCGAATCGCGCACCAACGTCTCCGCCAGCTCCAACGCTTTTGTTCGTTCAGATCCAGTAGCCGCGCGCACATATGCACCCAAGGCACGAGCCCGCAACAAATCCGCGCGCCCTTCATCAACGGCAACAGCCCGCAACGCATCCGTCGCCGACGCCCCTGCCACACGAATGGCCAACGCCTCGTAATCGGCATGTCCGTGCGCGCACCAGACGCCGCCAAGCACCCGTTCGAGCGACGTCGTAGGTACGGCCATCGGTTTGTCTGAGAACTCAACGGCAAACGACGAACCTTCTGGCTTGTACTTCGGTTTGGGCGCAACAGCACTGGAGGGCGGATCCGGAGCATCTCCAGCAGCCCACACGCCTCGGTACAACGCACTGCCTTGAATGACACGTTCTTGCGCCAGCGTAAGGTCTGTACTTCCAAACGCGATGGGGAACATCGTGTTCGATACATCGGGACACTGTTCAGGATTCGACTGAATCGTCGCGACCGCACACTCGACCGTGTCACTGATCGGATCGGTGTCTTCCGTCGCCATTTCTGTCGTGTGAAAAAGCCCTGCGAGGTGGCCGATTTCATGACGCAACACCGTCGCGTCGTAGTTCGGATCTCCCGACGGCAAATACGCAACGCCACTCATCGTCGGTCCATGCAACGTCGCACTCCCGGGAATTCCACCCGCAACGCCGATGGCCTGGCCAAACTCGGCCCCGAACTTGCCAATCACGAACATGTTCAGCGCCGGCGTCCCCTTCACCGACGCCGATGATGCAAGCAACCCCCGATACTGCTCAAACGTATCGATCGTGGAAAACGCTCCGTCAAGCGGCAGGTAGTTGACCTTGCCGAGCGTCAGTCCCGCGAAGTCCGTGAAAAGTTTGCTCATCACATTGTCGAGGTAACTTTGTGGCGCTCCGTTGGGCACGACAAACACGTTCACATCGATCTCGCCGCCATGAAACGCGCCGTCGACGGTGTGTCGAACCCAGATGGTCACGTTTGCCGAATCGAGTGGCCCATCCGAACCGAGCAGGATTCGCCACAACCCAGACTGAACCGGCCATGCTTGCGGCAAATCGGACTGCACCGAAGCCGCGCCAATCCAACCCTGTTTGGCAAACGCAAAGTTCGCCTTGCCCGTCACCGAATAGTCAAACGCAACGTAGTCACCAGCCGGATTGCGCAATCGCGAAATCCCGATGACGTCGTTGAGCGTCGGAGCTTCCACGATCGCCGTCACACCAAGCGCGTTCTCCGGCACTTCGAAACCAAGCAACACATTCAACTTCTTCGGCCCGAGATCGATCTCCATCAATGTCGACGCCGAAGGCATCGTTGTGCCTCCGCCTGTGCCTCCCCCAGTGCCACCAGCGCCACCTGCACCTCCAACCCCCGCACCACTGGTGCCTCCCGAGCCGGCATCGTTGTTGTCGATGCGAGCTGTCGGACCGCACGCGACAAACGCGGCACTCGACAACATCGCGAGCACCAGCGTCGCGGCATGACGAACCGAAGCAAGATTGTTTGTCTTTGTAGAACCAGGGCAAGGAGGATGAAACGCTTTCACGACTGTGAGTTTGCAGAATTCGCCGCATGCAAGCTCCTGATTTCTCTGCAAATCTCATGGCGAAAAATTCTGCGCGTCGGCGCAACGCGTCGACGACCCACCACGACGCAAAATCGCCAAAGACTTGGCCCAACATCGCGAACTTCGGCATGGGTCGAATCGATGCCGCACTACCGTTCAGCACTTGGGCTGCCTCTGTTGTTCACCCTCGCGATGACCGCGCCAAGCTGCAAGGCCGGGAACACTCCCGCCCTGGCCAAAGGCGAGCCAGCCGCCGATGAAGCACCGCCCGAAGTGCAATCACCGCCTGCCGACGGTCCGAAATTGTTGGTCCTGCAATCAGGCACAGTGATTTACGACCGCCCGTCAACGTCGGGGCGTGTGCTTGGAGAACTGCGTGCAGGCACGGTGGTCGCACGTTCGCGTGACGCATACACGCGTCGCGAGTGCAACGAAGGCTGGTACGTCGTGCGTCCCAAGGGGTTCGTTTGTGCAGGTGAAAACGCCACGACCGATCTGTCTCTCGCCGCAACGATGCCTCCAGGACCGGACCTGGACAAACCCTTGCCTTACCGTTACGGACGAGCACGAACCGAAGGCGTTCCGGTCTACACGCGCCTACCGATGCCCGCCGAACAAGCTACCGAAGAGCCGGATCTAAAACGGTTTCTCTCGAAACGCGGCAAGGCCGATGAAGAACTTCTCGGAGCTACATCCAACGACGTGCCGCTCGACGCACGAGGTGTTCCCACGGGACCGCCGGTGTTGATGCCAGGTATCGATGGAGCCAACGAATCCGCCAAGAGGTACGTCGGTGGATTTTATTTGTTCCCAAAGGAATTGATCGCCCCGCTCGCGCCACTCGCGGCCAAAACGGGTGAACTCAAAGGCGGTGTCTTGCGCAAGAACAGCGGCGTCGCCATTGCTGGTACGTTCTCGACAAACCTAGGTGCCGAGACTCGTCGATTCGGCGTGACTCCATCGGGTGCCGTGATCGCCGTCGACCGCTTGCGTCCTGCACTCGGCACGACGTGGTTTGGCATGGACGTCGAGAAAGTCGGCCTTCCCGTTGCGTTCGTCCACAAAGCTGGCGTGCACGGATGGACGTTGCGCCGCGGCGAAGCAGAAACGAACGACGACGATTTGGAACGACGAACCATCGTTCCTCTCACGGGCAAGTTCCGCACGGTGAATGGCGTTCGTTACGAACAAGCGCGTGAAGACTATTGGCTCCGGGCGATGGACGTCGTGGTGGTCATTCGTCGGACCAAGTTCCCCGAGTTTGCCAAGGGCAACCAGAAGTGGCTCGACATAAGTTTGGCAAACCAAACCCTCACGGCTTACGAAGGGCAGAAGCCGGTGTACGTCACGCTGATCTCGTCAGGTCGCGATGTGCTCAAAGAAGGCGACGAGGCTGCGGCGACAGCGCGCGGAACGTTTCGAATTCAAAAGAAGTTCATCACGAAAGCCATCGACAGTCGCGAAGTGCGCGGTGAGTTCGACGTCGCCGATGCGCCGTGGGTCATGGAGTTTGCCCCGAACAATGCCATCATGGGTACGTACTGGGGCGACGGGATTGGCGAAGCGCACACGTTCCACGGCGTGATGTTGTCGCCCGTCGATGCTCGACGAATTTGGCAGTGG
>JBGAOI010000392.1:0-6971 GCA_044221885.1 Polyangium sp. (in: bacteria) | reverse complement strand
CATGCACCAATTCGTCGGTCGAGTGTCCGCGGACGACGTGTATGCAACGACCAAATTCTTGATATTGGGGCTCATTGTTTTGCCGGTTTTACCGAATCAAACCTTTGGCCCTCTCAGCGTACTCAATCCGTTCAAGATTGGCATGATGATTCTGCTCGTGGCCGGAATCAGTTTTACCGGGTACCTAGCATCGCGCCTCGTCGGACAAGATCGCGGTTTGTTGCTCACGGGATTGCTGGGCGGATTGGTTTCGTCGACCGCCGTGACGCTCACGTATGCGGGGCGAGCCAAAAAGGAAAGTCGTTTGGCGCCGCTTTGCGCTGTCGCCATCGTCGTCGCATGTTCCACGATGTTCGGGCGTGTGGTGGCCGTTGTTGCCGTGGTGGATCGAGCCTTGTTGTCGAGCCTCGTTTGGTCGCTTGGAACCATGGCCGTCGTCGGGTTTGTCGCATCGGTGGCGCTGTATTTCAAAACGCGTTCTACGGAGTCAAAAGGGGACGATGCCGCCGCGGACGCAAAACCCGCCGGGGAAGGCATGACCTTGCGCAATCCATTCGAATTGAAGCAGGCAGTGACGTTTGGATTGCTTTATGGCGGAGTGCTTTTCGTCGCGAAAGCCGCACAAACCTATTTGGGCACCGGTGGTCTTTACGCATCCAGTGTTTTGGCGGGACTCACCGACGTCGATGCAATTACGCTTTCCGTAACGGATTTGCATCGTTCGGGCTTGGATACGCACGTCGCGGCGTTGGCCATTACGCTCGCTGCGGTCACGAACACCATCGTAAAAAGCACCATGGCCGTCACGATTGGCGGAAAAGCATTGGGTAAATCCGTCGTGCCCATTCTCGGCGGAGCACTTCTTGCCGGGGCGATCGCATTCTTCGCCCATCGCTCCATGGGTTGAGCGTTTTGCGGTCCGTTATTCGAGCAAAAAATCCAAGGCTTCTTGCTCGTTCATTGTTAACATTCGCCAAACCCCGTCCTCTTGATTGATGCGTTTCATTTGCAGCAATCCTGCGGACGAGCGCAAAAGCACAGCGACGCGCAGCATCTTGGCCTCGACGATGGGCCGAATTCGACGCATGGCCGCGTCAAACTCGGGTTCGTTTCGGCCCAACGCTTCCCGCACGTCGATGAGCATGACGCGATCGGTTCGTCCAATGCGATCTACGGCGACTGCGGCTTGTCGAAAACTCCGCTCGAAGTCAGCAGGGGTTGGATGTGGCAGGTTCGAACGTTGCAGACGGACGAGTTTGCCTGAAAGATCCGCAAATACCGCGATGTATTCGTCTCGGTAGACTTCCGAATGGTTACGAGGCTCTGCGTTGCTCGGCTGGACAGACTGTTGTCGATTCACGTGGGCAAAGTGTTGCGCACTTCGCCAATCCGCGCAAGGCGTGGCGAGCAGAATGCGCCCCCGAGGTGTTTTTCCTGGGGGCACATACATGAGTGCAAGGGGGATCAGCGATTCGCGACGAATCCAAAGGACGCAGATTGTCCCGGATCGAGCGTTCCGTTCCAATCCATGCCTTTGAATACGGTGACGCCATTGGACTCCATGGATGTAGCATTCCACAGATTCGCAATGGTTCCTTCGACTTTGAAGGCAATCGTCCAGACGACTTTTTCGCTGCCGGTATTCGTGACTTGAACGGATATTTGGTAGCCCGTTTGCCAATCACTATCGACGTTTGTCGTGAAGACAACGGGATTGATGGGACCAGGGCTGCCACCGGCACCGCCGCCGCCGCCCATGCCCATTCCGCCAGCTCCTCCGGTGCCGGGATTCATGGTTCCCGGATCAATCGGATCGGCCCGTCGCTCGCGGAAATGAGGCGTTTTCGTGAGCGCAACGAGTAGATCGAGCAGTTTGAGGTTTCCGCCTTGGAAGTCCGCCGCGACACTGTTGGACAAACACGAAAGAGGCCCTTCGTCCAAAAGGCCATATCCGTAACGAATCCATTGCCGCGCATAACAACCTTGCACGTCGGGACTATTCGCAAGCACCGAAGCCAGCGCGGGAGCGCCGTCGAACTTGGTGTTGGTGCTCGTTGTCGAAAGGATTTCACCCGTCGAGTCGATGGGCAAACCATTCTCGTCGGCTCGATACCGCCCGATTCCATCGAAGTGTTCGTACGCAAATCCAATGGGATCGGCCAGCTCGTGGCAACTTCGGCAAAGCGATTCCGTCGTATGCGTCGAATATCGCTCGCGTGTGCTCTTTGTCGGATCAACAGGGGGTGGCTGCGCGACAATACCCGGTGGTGGAGGCGGCAACGGTTGGCAGAACAAACGCTCGCGAACGAGTTTGCCTCGATGAACGGGCGAAGAACCTGCAGGTTTTCCATGTGTCGCCAAGATGCTTGCATGGGCAAGAATACCCAGGCGGTTTGTCCCAGCAAGATCCACTTTGCCAAACTCGCCAGCTGGGACCTGGGGGGCTGGAAGGCCATAATACGCAGCCAGGTTTGCGTTGACAAACGTGTAGCTCGCATCGAGCAACTCGGGCAACGTGCCTTCACCATTGCGAACGACGTATTTGACGAACGTCATCGTCTCCGTCCGCAAATCACTGCGGAGTTGCTCCGTCCATTGCGGGTAAGTCATCGGATCTTTGGGAACCGAATCGAGCCTATCGAGTTCGAGCCAGCTCGTGACGAAGCGTTCGATAATGGCGTCACTCCGCGGGTCTTGCAGCAATCGTAGGGCCTGGGCTTCGACTTGGGCGTCGGTATCGAGTCCTCCGGAATCGGCGGCATTCATCAATTCCGCGTCGGGCATCGTTCCCCAAAGCATGTACGACAGCTCCGTTGCCACTTCATATGGCGTCAGGCGAATACGTGAGGGTGACGCAGGCAAATTGGAATCACCGAGTTCCGCTCGATAGAGGAAATGCGGTGATTGCAACATGGCGGAGAGCACAACTTCAATGCCCTTGTAAAACCCATCCGCTGCGGCAGCTTTTTGGAACAGCGCCATGTAGCGATCCGTATCTGCTTGCTCCAAAGGACGGCGGAAGACTCGTTTGCCCACGACATTGATGAATTTCGTGCCGCAAACCATCGTGCCTTCGACGGCGACATCACAAGGCATGATGTTGGCCGGGGTTTTCATGACTTCTGCCGCGATTTCTTCAGACGCTCGGCCAATTTGATCGGCCAGAAGTGGCGTCACGCGTAATGCATCGGCATTGTTGTCGAACCCTCCGAGCACGATATCGGGTACGAAAGCTCGTCCCCAATGCGCATCGAGTCCAAAGAGATCTTTGATGGTGGCATCGTATTCTTCGCGGGACAAACGCCGCAAAACACGAGGCCCAGGTTCGACCGATGTGCACGTTTCCACGGGAGCAGCGCACCCTTGGCCACGCGTGATACGCGTGACGAAGAGCGACAAAGTCGAATAGTCAGGACTTCCCGGCTGGAAAATCACGCCACCTGGATGCCCCTGGGGATGTTTTCCCGAAGGACGCGACACGAAAATCGACGTGCCGCTGATTTCTTCCGCGGCAAGCGCCTTGACCATATCGAAGTTCTTTTTCAGCGCATCGGGTTGGTCCTTTGGAACCAATTTAAATCGGCTTCCTCCGGCCAAACCACCTTCGCGGTGACAAAGAAAGCAGTATTTCTCGAGCAACGGTTCATGCACATTGGCCTGAAAGAACTCGAGATCGTCCGGACAACCGGCATTTAGCCCTGGACCGCTTTTGGCGTCGTCATCGCTGCATCCAGCAACGGCCGCCAACGCGAGCGCCGAGCCGAAAAGAAGGTGTTTGGCAGAGTGGAACATGTTACGCATGGTGTTTGTCCTTTCTGAATTCTGCCAAGGGTTCACGCGAAAAGTTCCGGCAAAGACCCGGAACCTTTGGCCGGATCGCCGAAGCTCGTGTTGGACAAACCAAGGGCCTGACACACGCTCACCAAAAGGTGCGTGTGTGACTTGCCGCCGAAATTCAAGTATTGACCGCCAGCCAATCCACCGCCGCCGGCGAGAACGAACGGAACGGACTTGCAATCGTGCATGCGTCCGTCGCCCAGTTCCTTGCACCAGAGAACCACGGTCGAATCAATTAAATTGCCACCGTCGGGATCCGGCGTCGAAGCAAGTTTGTCGAGCAGATACGTGAATTGCGATGCGTACCACCGTTCCGTTGCGACAAACGCAGCCACTGCGGCAGCATTTCCATCGTCGCTGTGCGACAAACCATGATGTCCTTCCGATACGCCCGCCCACGTCATGACGACCGGTCCGACCGTATGGTTCCATTGAATCGAGGCCACGCGCGTCATGCCGCACGTCAACGACATGACGAGCAGGTCCATTTGCAATTGGCCAATCGTCGGGAACGAATCGTTGTCGTAGGTGCTCACCGTTTGAGGCGCCGCTGGTGCCGTGCAAGAAGGACCTTGCAATCCATTTTCAACCTTTCTCAAGGCTTCGAGGTGTTCGTCGAGCTTGACGCGTTCGTCTGTACCAACCTTGCCCCGCAAGGTCGTGATTTCGCCACTGACCAAATCGAGAATGCTCTTTTTGCGGGCCAATGCCGCGTCGAGTTGTCCCGGACCACCAACCGCATCTCCAAACATACGTGTAAAAACGCTTTTGGGACTATCGTCCGGCGGAACGAAAATGCCGGGACCGGCATACGACATACGAGTTTGCGTATTGCCGCCCCAGGCGCTCGTTTGAACGCCGAATTCGAGGGACGCAAATCGCTCCGTTTGTCCGATTTGTTGCGCTACGTATTGATCGAGGCTCATGCCTTTCGTGGCTGTGCCAAGTCCCCCACCGCCCGTGAGCATTGCGGCCATGCCGGCTTCGTGATTTTCTGCACCCACGAAATCGAGGCCATCGCAGACAATGACGCGATTTTTATGTGGCGCGAGCGGTTCGAGAATGCTGCCTTGCGGAAAACTGAAATTCGTTCCGCTGCCTGTTGGGCGCCAATGCTTGTGAATCGTGCCGTTTGGTGAAAACATGACGATCAAACGGCGAGCGGCTGTGGCCGCGCGGGTATTTCGAGACAAAGTTCCGAGCACTGGTGCCGCAATCAATGAAGCACCAAGGCCCGCCAAGAAACGTCGGCGATTGGGATGAGCCATGTACAAGCCTCCTGCATGCGAGCGTATCACATGCGCACATGCGTGGCGCGCACACAAACGGAGGTACGAGAAATGAATGCGTACGTTCGGAATTTTCGAGATGTGTGAAACGACGCGAGGTTATGCCTGCTTATTTGCGGGACGTTCGCCGCGGGCCCGCGTTTGAATCTGCGTGGCAATGAATGCCGCAACGACGGAAGGTTTGGTTCCTGGGCCAAACCCAGCATCATAACCCAATTCCAGCGCCAACTTGTGATCAATTCGTGGCCCGCCGAGGAGCAACACGAAGTTTTTGCGAATGCCTTGCTTTTCCAGCAATTCGATGAGCGCGGCGGCGTTTTCCTTGTGGCAATTGCGCTGGGTGATGACTTGTGAGACCAAAATCGCATCCGCTCCGACCGCTTTTGATCGCTCGATCAAATCCACGTTTTCGACTTGCGCGCCAAGGTTGTGCGTATCGAAAGCTTTGTAACTCTCGAGGCCCTTTTCGCCGGCAAACCCTTTGTAGTTGAGAATCGCGTCAATGCCGACCGTGTGCGCATCCGAGCCCGTACAAGCTCCGACGACGACGATTTTGCGTCCCAGTTTCTTGCCAATCAATTCGATGTCTTCGCGGGACGTCTCTTCGTGGGCCAATTCTTTGACATCGATTGCATCCAAGTCCACTCGATGATCGGAATGCCCATACACGACGAAATACGTGTGCTGTTGCGAGCATTGTTCCATCGTCGTAACGAGCGGTTCACGTATTCCGTGAGCTTCTGCAAATCGCTTCGCGGCTTCTTTCGCGCGATCGCCTGGAAGAACGGCCAAGGTGAAGGACATCTGCACCATTCCGTCGCCTTCTCGGTCGCCGTAGGCGCGTAACCATTTCGCCATGTTATTTGCCCCCTTCGAGCACGTGAAGGATTGGATTCAAATAGGTTGCGTCGCGTAAAACCACGCCAGCATGGCCTTTGCCCCCGTTTCGCTTGCGCTTGACGTCCCCAAAAGCTCCCCATCCAATGGCGTCCCAAATGGAATCCCGCCGCACGCGTTCCAGCAATTCGGTGGCATTGTTCAAAACTTCCGCCGCCCGTTGCTCGACGATACCTCCGGGTTTCCACTGAATTTCGTCGCCAAAGTGTTTCGCTGTATTGAAGATATAGCGTGCGCTCTTGAGAGACAAATATCGATCCATCAAGAGCGGCGTGTGGATGGCTTCGCTGAACATTCCGAGCAGTTCAATCGACTGATTCGTCATGATGCCGGTGAGGTTGAACATCGCGTCGTGAATGTGGCTATGGAAGATGTCGCCCGTTTTGAATTTCGTTGGCGGCATCCATTTGATCGGATGCCGATCGAAGATCTGCCGTATCAATTGCGCTTGGGCCACTTCGAGCAAAAAAGAATCCTCTTTCCAAGGATCGATTTCGTACGCATGACCAAGGCCCATTTGTTCTTCGACAAGTCCTGCACGTAATGCGAACGCTTCATTGATGAATTGCGACGCCAAGACCGTATGCGCCTTTTCGACGGCGTCGGCCGTGGTGAGGTAATTGTCTTCACCCGTATTGATCACGATCCCGCTGCGCGCAATGACTCGCCGCGAGAAATATTGATCAATGAACGTCCGCTCCATGTTGATATCGCGGAAAAGAATTCCGTACATCGCGTCGTTGAGCAGCATATCGAGACGCTCGACCGCCGCCATCCACGCAATTTCGCTCATGCACAATCCTGACGAATAGTTGGTCTGGGCCAGGTATTTCCCCGTTTCTTCGCTGGCTTCATCGGCAGCTCGGCGAATGATGCGGAAGTTTTCCTGCGTTGCGTACGTGCCCCCATACCCTTCGGTTGTCGGACCTTCGGGGACGTAGTCCAAAA
>JBGAOI010000391.1:0-6986 GCA_044221885.1 Polyangium sp. (in: bacteria) | reverse complement strand
CGCCTCGTCGGCGTTGATGAGATCCCCGAAAAACAAGAGTTCAGCAGCATGTCCGCGACCCACGATGCGCGGAAGTAAGAACGATGCGCCCATGTCCGCTCCGGACAAACCGACCCGTGGAAAGATGAATCCGATGCGAGCTTTGTCGGCAAAGATGCGCATGTCACATGCCGCCGCGATGACCGCTCCAGCGCCCACGGCGACGCCGTTGATGGCCGCGATGACGGGTTTGCGCACTTCGCAAATCGCTTGAATCAAGGCTCCCGTTACGCGCGTGAAGTCCAGCAATCCGCTCACGTCTTTGGCAAAAAGCTCGGCGATGATGCCTTCCACGTCGCCACCGGAGTAGAATCCACGACCCTTGCCCGTGATGACGATCGTGCGTGCTTCGGCGCAATTGTCGAGCGAACGAAACGTGCGCGCGAGTTCGCCGTACACCTCGAACGTCAACGCATTCAGACGATCGGGACGGTTCAGCGTGATCTGCGCGATGCCCCGGGATATTTCGAGCTCAAACGAAGTAGGAGATAACGTCACGGTGTTCCTCGGGTTTTCAGTAGTGCTTCAGGGTTGGTCCAGTACAGCTACGGCTTCGATTTCGATGAGCGCTTCGCGTTCGACGAGACCAGCTACGCCGACGAGCGCCATGGCGGGGAAGTGTTTGCCCATGCGTTCGCGCCAAGCCTGTCCACACGCGCGGAGCGAATTGCGGTAGGCATCGAGGTCGGTCACGTACACGGTCATCTTTGCAATGCTTGCAGTGGTCCCCCCGGCGGCTCGGACCACGGCGAGCACGTTCTCGAGCGCCTGGCCAAACTGTCCTGGAAGGTCTTTGTGTTCGAAGACGCCTTGAGCATTCCAGCCAATTTGCCCGGCGATGTACAGCGTTGGACCATGCGTGATCACGCCGTTCGAGTACCCTTTGGGTTTGGCGAAGCCTTCCGGCTGTACGAAAGTAAGTTTGTCGTTCATGAACTTTCTCGTCTCCTACTTCATGACTTGACCGCCATCGACGGCGATGGTTTGTCCGTGGATACTGCGACCGCCCGGAGCGCACAACATGGCCACGACATGGGCCACTTCCTCCGGCTCCGTGAACCGTTGTTGTGGCGACATGTTTTCCAGGGCTTTTCGAGCGGCATCGGCCGATCGTCCCGTCTTCTTGGCGATGCGTTCGATCGCTTCATCGCCCATGCGTGTCCGTGTCCATCCGGGACAAACCGCGTTCACCGTCACGGGCGTGCGCGCAATTTCCACGGCGAGAGCGCGCGTCATGCCCACCATCGCGTGTTTCGACGCGCAATACGCAACGCTGTACGCGTATCCCGTGAGTCCCGCGTTCGATGCAATGTTCACCACGCGCCCGAAACCGCGCTCGATCATGCCCGGAACAAGCGCGCGACAAAGCGCAAACGCACTCGTGACGTTCACTTCGTGCAGTCGATCCCAGAGATCGTCGTCGGTGCGTTCGTACGAAACGCTTTCGGCAAATCCGGCATTGTTGACCAACACATCGATGTCTTCGGACCGCACTTTGATCGCATCGAGGGCTGAACGAACACTCGCTCGATCCGCTGCATCCATGCGAATGGCGACACCACCCAAGGCTTGCGCTGTTTCGTCGATTTCCGATTCAGTCCGTCCAGTGACGATGATTCGAGCACCTTCACTCGCCAAGCGTTCGGCGATCGCGCGACCAATGCCCCGACCGCCGCCAGTGACGAGCGCTGTTTTTCCCGCTAACCACATGGGGCACGTATAGTTCGTTCACAAGGCGAGCACAACGCACACTGGCTCGTACGTCTTTCTTGGCGCAAAGTGGCCCACGACATATTGCTTCGGGCTTGGGGCATGGCGCACGCGCCAACGTCTGCGACAGCGAATGCCTGCGGGTCGAAATGGCCCAGGTTCCGTGCCTATCGCGCGATAGCACAAATGATGCATACTCGACGCCATGCTCTTTCGCCATCAGCTCCCAGCCATCCTCGTGTCTCTTTTGGGAATGACGCTCATCGGATGCGGTGAATCCACCGTGAGTTCCGTGTGGGTCGCATCCGAACCTGAATCGGGCAAACCGCTCAGCGAACTGTCAGGGGACGCATTTTATGATCATCCCTGGCCGAGTGATCTACGTCTCGACAATGGCCGGGTCAAACTCACCAACTTTCCGAATCCGCGGGGTTCGATCCATGTGAAGTCGTACATTTCATTGATGGACGGAGTCTTGGATGGATTTTCGCCGGCCGCTGCCGGGTATGTACGTTTTTCCGGGCCGGTCGACCCGAGGTTGTTGCCCTTTCCCGAGCATACGGTTACCCCCGACTCCGCCGTGCAACTCATTGATGTCGATCCCACATCACCCGAATATTGCCAACGACGCTTGGTATCCATTCGCTTTCAAGTTCTGGAAGGAGCCTATTATCACCCGAATACCTTGGCCTTCATGCCCGCTCCGGGATTTCCACTTCGTCCTCACACGAAGTATGCGTTTGTTGTCACAGATCAATTGAAGGGTCTTTATGGCGATCCCATTGCTCCGAGCGCGGATTTGGCTCAGGTTTTGGGAGACGAACCCCTGACGGATCCCAATTTGCAAAACGCCAGAACCAAACTCGAACCCGCTTTGGCCGAACTCGAACGATTGGGGATCGACCGTGACGATATCGTTCACTTGGCGGTATTCACCACGAATGATCCCACCGAAGAGTTATTTGCATTTCGCGATCATTTGCGGGCCAATGTGCCGGCGCCCAAGGTCAACTCGAAGTCGTGGCGCTTGATTGCGACCTCCGATGTTTCCGCCGAATATGTCGGCGTTTACGGACCTTCACCGAATTATCAAGCGGGAAAGATTCCGTTTTCGATTCCCGACGATGGTGGAAGTTTCAATTACGTCGATGGCCAGCCCGCCGTTGTTGATACGTTCGATTTGCGGTTTTCCCTCACCATTCCCACCAAAGACGAATGTAAAATGCCTGCGGAAGGATATCCGATTGTCCTGTATGCTCACGGCACAGGTGGCGATTTTCGTAGCTATCATTGGGATGGCACCGGGGACAGTTTGGCGCGGAAATGCATTGCAACCATGGGCGTCGATCAAATTTTCCACGGAAACCGCCCAGGCGCTCCCGAACCCGATCAAGACACCGCGATCGCGCTACGATTCTTCAACCTCGACAACGTCATCGCCGCACGGACCAGCAATCGCCAATCCGCGCTCGACGAAGTACAGCGGGCGCGATTGTTCACTGAAACGAATATCACGATTCCGGCAAATATCTCCGTCTGGGACGAGGAAATTCGCTTTGATCCGAAACGCGTGATGTTTTTTGGTCATTCACAAGGAGGACTCAATGGTCCCTTGTTCTTGGCCGCCGACGACCAAACCCTCGGAGGCGTTCTTTCCGGCTCCGGAGCCCTCATGTCGATTACGCTCATCGAAAAAACCGAACCAACACCTTCCGTCGCCCAAATCGTACGCGACGTGCTCCTCGATTTGGAACCCGACGAATTCAAAGAACTCGACATTCACCATCCCATCATGTCCTTTGCTCAAATGCTCGTGGACACGACCGACCCCATCAACTATGCCCGGCGCATCATTCGTGAACCGCGGGCTGGAATGAATCCCAAGAATATCTACATGACCGTGGGTGTCGATGCAGACGGCCATGGTGATAGTTATGCTCCACCGCGGGGCATTGAAATGCACGCTGTAGCCATGGGATTGCCGCTCATTAGCAAACCGACAAACCACGCCGTCCCTGAAGTTTCTTGGCCTGGCGGTCCGGGCGTGGTCGCCTTGCCCGATGCCCCCGCCGCTCTCATGAACAATCTCGGAGGCAATCGCACTACCGGTGCGGTCGCTCAATGGACACCGGCAGAAGGCCACGATGGCCATTTCGTCGTTTTCCGTGTTCCGGGCGCCCGAGAACAAGCCGATCTCTTTGTCCAATCCCTGGGCCGTGAAGGCGCTGCCAAACTCGTCAAGACGGAATAATGAATTCTCTTCGCATCCGCATCCAATCCATTCTCGCTTCGCCGTCGGTGGTTGCCAAACGATTACCGACGGCATCGCTATGGCCCTTTGCTGGCCCGATTCCCGAGGATCTCGAGGCGTTTCGTGTGTCCTGCGATGGCCTCGACCTGACCGACGGCACGCGTATCCTCGGCCCCGAACAATCCGCCGTTTCGACGAAATGGTTGCGTGAAGAAAAATCCCTCGATTGGGACGATGACCTCTTCATCGTCGGCGAAAGAGATGATTTGGTTATTTTACGTGACTTGGATGTTCAGGGAATTCGCTCTGGCGGAGGCATTCTCGAAGCCGCAACGGATGGCCTCGAAAACTTACGACGTGTAGCCCTCGACCTCGTCGGGTACCTCGAATCCCGCGTCGGGTTCGCTAATCCAAACCCGGCCCCCGAAATTCGCGTGCGCTTGGCCATTGCAGAGAAAAACATTCCCGCCTTGGCGCACTTGGTGGCTCAATCGTTTTATCCAGGAAATGAAGCCGATGCAGCGCTGGCTGCGCTCACGCTGGGAGAACTACAAGCCCGTGCCGGCGATGAATCCGCAGCGTTGGCCGCATTCGAGCAATACGCCGACCTGCGCGCGCGCGCAGCACGCCGCGGAGCCCAAGGCATGGAACGAGCGGCCGCGTTTCGTGCTGCCGCTCGCGTTGCCGAATCTGCCGGTTCAACCACGCTCGCCGAAGTTTGTCGACGTCGAGCCATCGGTTGATCTTCACATCGAACGGCGTCGACGTTTGGCCAGAAATACCATTCCCAAGACCAAGAACGCAGCTCCAGCCGACAACCCCGAATCACCAACTCGTTTCACGCTGCATCCCGAATCTTCGCCAACGTTTCCCGATTGATTGGGAAGGGGCGTCGTGCCCGGAGGATCAGAGCATCCACTGTAATCGAATTGGCAGTCCGCGAGACACGCCAACGTGCCTTCTCCCGCACCAACAAAGGCGCAGTTTGTCTCGGCCAATAAGTCTCCGTCACAAGCTTCGTTGGCTTCGAGTTTGCCACTACCACACACCGGCGGAGGCGCCGATTCGTATACGCCCGGATTCGTGAGCAATCCTTTGGGCGCTGGGTCCCCCGACTTCCACAAGCAATCCGGATCGCCCAATTCCTGCCCGTTTGTCCAGCCATCACGGTCGGAATCGAGCGGACACAAGGGCGTCCAATCCACGTGTTGCGCGGAAACCACGCCGCCTGGAATCAGGTAATTGCGAGCGTCGGAGCCAAAGTCCGTATTGTAACTGGCTTTCGAGTCGCCATGACAATTCAAGCACCCGAACTTGGACCCATTGGGGATGTCATTCACGCGAAACGGTCGAGCCTCCGCCAAGGATTCAACCATGACGAACGACAGCATCATGAGGAGCGGGAAGAAAGTTTTCATCGTCGCATCGTAGGAAGATTGCCTGCGAGCTGCAAGTGGCGTTCGTTACTCGAATTCGATGGGTCCGTTCTGGTCGCCAAGCCCAAGCATGCCCAAGATTTGTTGGACTTCGAGTTGCGCTTCGTATTCGGGGTTCGTCGATAGAAACCCTTCGAGTTGCTTTTTGGCCGTCTTGCGATTGCCTCGAGCCGCGTTCGCCAGCGCCGCTGCATACAAGGCGTCGCCGTCTCCTGGCGCCTGCCGCAGCGCCTCGTTCGCTTGGGACAATGCTCCATTCGCATCGCCCAGTTTTCGAAGCACGTGCGAGAGCGAGATACGGGCACCGAGGTACCCCGGACGCAAACGCAACGCTGCTCGATACGCTTCCCGCGACGTCTCGAACTGACCCGTTTCAAAAAGCGCACCACCAAGAAAGTTGTACGCGTACGCGTTCCGCGGATTGCGCTTGATCACGTCGCGCAACACCACGAGCGTCTCGACAAACCGTCCTTCGTTCATCAACTCGGTGGCTTCTTCCACCTGGTCCCAATGAGCCGCATCTTCGGCGTCACGAATCTCCGTTCCCATGCGCGCAGCATACTCCGCATTTGCATTTGCGGTAGGGGGTGATGCGTGATGGGTGGATCTTCGGGCGCAGTTTGTCCTGTGGAAGATTGGCTCGACAGAACCATCGTCCTCGTGGTAGCCTCGGCGTCATGAGCCGTCGAGCATCGAATGCTGCTGAAATTCTCCCGCAAGCTGAAGACGATGTCGACCCGATTTGGGCCGCCTTCGAACGCGCACCAGTGGCGAAAGAACCCGAAACAGGTGAACAACGTCGGTTGGCCGAAGCGGCCAGACGTGGCCCATTTCGCCAGGCTCAGATCGTAAGTTCGGAGATTGCCGCTCGATGCGAGTCTGGAACCTAAGCTGGTCCGTTCTTGCTGTGGAAGCATTGCGGGCGATACCTTGGCGAGACGCAGCACGCGTGGACGCAGCTATGATGCGTTTCGCCCAAACAGGTGAGGGGGATATAGAGCGCATTCCCGACGATCCAACAGGTGCCTGGATTCGAGTTGGGTCGTACAAGGTTCGTGTGGTATTGGAGCGGCACGACAAACTAATTTCCGTACTCTATGTCTGGCGCTCGATTATCCGATAGTCGGTTGGCTTTGCGTCGGATTTCGTCGACGTTATCCCTCCCCCTCGCCCTCTGGTACGCGTTTGTCGTCCTTGCCGTCGGTTTTGCGTTCTGGTTTCCCGCTATGCGCGTAACCGGCGGGCATTTTCCCGTCCCGCTCGATGACGTCTACATTCACTTCGCGTTTGCTCGTTCCGCGGCACTCGGACATCCGTTCGAATGGTCCATTGGCAATGGATATTCGTCCGGGGGCACGAGCCTCACGTACCCGCTCGTGCTGGCTCCCGGATGGCTTTTGGGTTTTCGCCAAGAACATCTCGCTCCATGAATTTCACACGAGACTGCAAACCGAAAGTTTGAAGCAAGAACTAATCAGACACCTAAATGAAGCTCTCAGAACAGAAGGACGTTTTGTCAAAGCTATCTTTCTCGATAACAAGACGGCTGA
>JBGAOI010000390.1:0-6989 GCA_044221885.1 Polyangium sp. (in: bacteria) | reverse complement strand
GCCGCTTGTACGAGCACCTGCCAGGCGTGTAGCGCCGCGAAAAAGGGCGGCGGGGCCAATGGCGTGTGTGGTCCGATTGCTGTGGATACCGATCCCGACAACGAATGCACCGACCAAGGCGCCATGTCTTGCGGAACGAATGGGTCTTGCAATGGTGCCGCAGGGTGCAAACTCTATGCGGTTGGGACGAACTGCGGTTCGTCCTGCATGGGTTCGTCAGTCCAACCCAAAACGTGCGATGGTGCAGGAACGTGCATGACGAGCGGCATGCCGATGGCTTGCTCGCCCTACAACTGCAGCAATGGTACGTGCAATACGACCTGCATGACGAGTGCGGAATGTGCCAATGGATTTTCGTGCGTGGGTGGCATGTGCCAAGGACTTTTTGGCAATGGTGCGCAATGCATGATGAATTCGGAATGCCAATCCGGATTTTGCGTCGACGGCGTTTGTTGCAACACGGCGTGCACCACGCTTTGCCAGGCATGTTCGGCCAGCAAAAAAGGCGGCGGTGCAGACGGTACGTGCGGACCGATTTCGACGGGACTCGATCCAGACAACGATTGTTCGCAAGACGCTGCGGCGACGTGCGGAAAAACAGGTCAATGCAATGGTTCGGGCGCGTGTCAGCTCTACACTTCGGGAACGTCGTGTGGCAGCCCCGTTTGTCAAGGCTCGATCCTCAAGGCGCAAACCTGTGACGGTCTTGGTATGTGTTTGCCGGCAGCAATGGGCCAAGATTGCGCGCCGTATGCGTGTACGAATGGCGCGTGTCAAGGTGCATGCACAACGAACGCGGAATGTGCATCGGGCTTTGTGTGTGCCATGGGTCAATGCGTGATGCCAATTGCGAACGGTGGTGCCTGTACCATGGGACCGCAATGCGCTTCGGGCAATTGCGTCGATGGCGTTTGTTGCAACACGGCGTGCACGGGGCTTTGCCAAGCGTGTACCGTAGCGAAAAAAGGCAATGGTTCGGACGGCGTTTGCGGTCCGATTGGCACGGGATCAGACCCCGACAACGAATGCATGACCCAAGCGGCATCGAGCTGCGGACAAACTGGCTCATGCAACGGCGCTGGAGCGTGTCTGCTTTATGCGCAGGGTACGTCCTGTGGAACCAGTACGTGTCAAGGAACCACCGTCACGGGCCAAATCTGCAATGGCATGGGTCAATGCGTCATGGATTCCATGGGCCAAAATTGCGCCCCGTACGTGTGCTCGGGCGGCGCTTGCAAGAATCCTTGTGCCAATTCCAACGAATGCATTGGCGGATACGTGTGTACGGCGGGAGCGTGTCAACCGGTCGGCTCGCCCGGAACACCTTGCATGATGGCCAATGAATGCGGGTCTGGATTCTGTGTGGATGGCGTTTGTTGCGACGCCGCCTGCAATAGCGGTTGCGAAGCGTGTTCGACGGCGAAGAAAGGTCAAGGCGCCGATGGCGTTTGTGGTCCGATCAAGAACGGCACGGATCCCGACAATGAATGCGCGGGACAACCTCCGTCGACGTGCGGACAAAATGGTCAATGCAATGGGGCCGGAGCGTGCGCCAAGTACGCAATTGGCACGGAATGCGCGGCCGGTAAATGCAGCGGAACGATGCAAACCAGCGCTTCACAATGCGATGGTATGGGCGTATGCGTAGCAGGTACGCAATCCGCATGCGTGCAAGGATACGCGTGTGATGGTACCAAATGCGCAACGAGCTGCATGACGAACAGCCAATGCGCATCGGGATATGAATGTGATCCCATGAATCAATGGTGCGCTCCGAGCATGGGTGCAGGAGGCAATGGCGGAGCAGGTGGTGCTGGCGGCGCGGCTGGCAATGGTGGTAATGGCGGATCCGGCGGAACTGCTGGCAATGGCGGTCAAGGCGGTATGGCCACAGGCGGCCAAGGCGGTATGGGCGGCAGTGCAACGGGCGGCCAAGGTGGCATGGGTACCGGCGGCAAAGGTGGCGCTGGTGGTCAAGGTGGAATGGCCGGCACTGGCGGCAAGGGTGGCGCAGGTGAAACCGGCGGTGCAGGCGGCGCCTAACCATGCGCAAGTGGTTGTGCACGGACGAACCATTTCTCAATGGCAACAAATCGTCACGGGATTGATGGCGTTGACGGAGCCTTGAACTTTGCCATCACCGCAGCTTCCCGAAGCAAAGAAACCAGCCATTCCTGCGGCGCTTGCGCGACCTTGATCGAATTGTGATTGCACCACTGTGCATCCACTGTCGAATTGAATCGGTACATTCGACCCGGAGCAATCATTTTCGTCGTGAACCCAGACGATTCCTCCGGAACACGTTGCGGTATTGACATCGCATGCGCACCCTACGCATTCACGCGTATCGACCCCGTTCTTGAAAGCTTCGATTTTCGTGCCGCTCCAATCCAATGGACACGCGTTCGTTCCTTCCTTGATGATGCATTGTTGACTGTTCATCAGTCCCACGCCCATATTGGGAATGCAGGCTTGATTTTCTGGGCATCCCCCGGCAAACGAAGGCACACCGCACAAATGCACCATGTTGCCCCACGTTGGCGGACCTTCGAGCACGCCACCTGTTGCGGTACACGTTCCCTTGTTTGTCGGGACAGCCGGCCCCGTTAACAAACACGAGCCGACAGACGAATCCGGTACATTGGGAAACACCGAACAACCTGCCGCTTGGGCGGGAATTTTTGCGTCCGCCCCGCCGCTGCAATTTTGATTCGAATACCAACAACTCACTTCCGGTGCTCCACACTCAACGCCGCTGTACGAGCAATTGCACGCGGAACATGTTCCCGTCGTCGCTGGCTCCGCATAAACTTTCGTCGTGGGATTGCCGTCGGGGCAGGTCATCGCTGGAGCATCGAGCGCATAAGGAGCAACAAGGGCTGCGACAAACTGCCATCCAGGCGGAATGCCGGGTGCACAGGTAAAACCCACCATGGTACATGCTTCATCCGCACAATCAGTTGCGCCGTTGAGGTCGTCGTCTTTCCCATTGAGACAATCTTCCGTTCCACTGAACCAGCCGCTCATTGAGGATGGCAAGCCATTTCCGCCTTGGCCTCCTGCACCACCGCCTCCTGCGTTTCCCACGGCCAGATCATCCAGGCCCCCGACCCATTGGCATCCGAAACTTACCATCCCAATGAAAAAACTGCATACGACACCCAATCTCATGTCCCGAATCTACCGCGATGTGCATGAGGGACCAAAGAAAATCGTCCAGACGACATCCGTGCTTGGTTTTTGAATCGGGTGGTCTTGGCCGTGATGATTGTCCCCGAAGCGTGTGAAAAAGGATTGGAATTTCTGGTGAGAGCGATACGATGGACGTTATGAAACTCCAACGTTCTCCTCTGCTTGCCGCAATCGTAGTTTCCACGGCCATGTCGACGCTTGGGTGTTCCCCAGAGTCAATTGGCGAAAGGCCCGTTTCGCTCAAGGATGGTGAATCCACCGCGAAGCGCGCGTTTGCATTCAAGTCGACAACCAAGATGGTCGGCGATTGGACCGAGCTGCCAGATTTCCGTCAATGTTATGTCGGTATGTCGGATTTTTACCGTGCCAAGTTTGGGGTGCAAATTCCGTACGCACCGGAAGCTTGGAATGGCGCGTGTGCACCTTGGGGAGCGTGTCATTTGTGGCTTGATGCGATTCCGGATCCGAACGTATGGGAACGTCACGAAGCGGGGTCGGGCGAGCCGACCACGTATGACATGATTGTGTATCCTCCGACGGACGGAAATGAGTATGGTCACGTCGCAGGCGTCGATCACGTTGAAAATGGTCTCATTTATGTGATGGACACGAATTTCTCGAATGACGAACGTCGTTCGGACACGCCACATACGGTGGGATGGGGCGAATATGGCTGGTACCATTTGCGGACCGAACCGCTCAATCCGGGACAAGTTGGCGCATGCGCGGGACTTGATAGCGGACTCTATTGCGGTGGCAATAAAGTCACGGGCGATGCGAATACATTGTATCGCTGCATCAATGGGAATTTGTCGGTCGTGAATGTTTGCTCGGGTGGTTGCAAGCCAATGCCCAATGGTAGCGACGATCAATGTTTCACGGAAGCGGGTGGAGGTAATCCGGCATCGGCTTGTGCCGGTGTTTCGGATGGCATGTATTGCGGCGGGGACACGATTGTTGGCGATGCGGCGACATTGTATCAATGCTCTGGCGGCAACATGAGCGTCGTTTCGGAGTGTCAATACGGTTGCAAGGTCAATTTGCCCGGCACGAACGATGAATGCAAGAGCCAAAACAGCAGCAGTAGCTGCGCGGGCGTAGCGAGCGGGTATTATTGCGGCGGCAATGGCGTGTCGGGTGATCCCAATACGCTGTACCATTGCGCGAATGGAGCCTTGAGCGTAACCAAAGTTTGCCAATATGGTTGCCAACCGATGGCTTCGGGCACCGACGATGTATGCAAAACCAGCGGCGGTGGAGGCGGAGGATGTGCAGGCGCCGCCAACGGGTTGTATTGTGGAGGTAATGGCGTTTCAGGCGATCCAGGCACGTTGTACCTTTGCTCGAATGGCACACTTTCCGTATCGAAAGTTTGTCAATACGGATGCCAACCCATGGCTGCTGGTCAAGACGACGCTTGCAAAACGAGCGGTGGAGGCGGAGGTGGTTGTGCGGGAGCCGCCAATGGTTTGTATTGCGGAGGCAATGGTGTTTCGGGTGATCCAGGTACTTTGTACCTTTGCTCGAACGGCAACTTGAGCGTTTCGCAAGTTTGTCAATATGGTTGCCAACCGATGGCGGCGGGGCTTGACGATGCTTGCAAATCCAGCGGCGGGTCGCTGAGTTGCGCAGGTTCGTCGAACGGGTACTATTGCGGCGGCAATGGTGTTC
Organism: Polyangium sp. (in: bacteria); assembly: GCA_044221885.1. Taxonomy (GTDB): domain Bacteria; phylum Myxococcota_A; class Polyangia; order Polyangiales; family Polyangiaceae; genus Polyangium. Next base: position 2,126 of record JBGAOI010000390.1, on the reverse strand, counting down.
CAGGAAATACCAATACGTTGTATTTGTGTTCGAATGGCACGATGTCCGTCGTTCAAGTTTGTCCCAACGGTTGCTCCCCTCAACCTCCTGGTTTCGACGACAAGTGCAATTGACGGCCTGACTCGCAGGTTTGCTTTTCCCTTCGTAGTTCCCCACCAAATCGAAACCTGCACCGCATGAAATTTGGGGTTTGGGGGGCTCAGCCCCCCATTGTAAACTGGATTGAGGGAAACTGCCGAAAGCCGTGCAGCGGCTTGTCGGCATGTTTTCCTGACTGGGGGTGAACGCGAAGCGTTCAACCGGCCCGCAAGCTCGCCTTGACTCACTCTCGGGGCCGATGTCGACGTCGTAACGAATCTTGTTCCGCAACCAACAACCATTCGCCAAAAAATACCCATCTGCTGACTCGTTTGGGTTCCATTCCCCACACCCTTTGCGATACAGTCCGCGCGATGTCGACTCCTGTCCCTCCGTCTGTATCGGCCGAAGCGCGCACACAAGCCGATCCCATGGCACCCACAATCGCTTCTGTTCCGCCGCCGAAGTCCATCGACGCGACCATCACGGCATTGCCACACATGTTGCGTCCGACCATCACCATGACGGATGCGACGAGCCACGATCCTTTTACGCTTGCCAGCGGCGAGCTGAGTGCCGGGGCTGTGGAAATCGGTAAAGCAGAACTCAATGCGCTCGCTTCGCAAGCTCGTTATGAATCGGGCCCCATTCTCGGCACAGGAGGTATGGGGGAAGTGCGGGCTTGTGGCGATTTACGCATTGGTCGACGCGTTGCCAAAAAAACGTTGCATGCAGAAACGGACACTCCGATGGCTCGAGCGCGTTTTTTGCGAGAAGCGCGCGTCCAAGGGCAACTCGAACATCCGTCGATCGTGCCCGTGTATGACCTGGATCTCGATGATCAAGGCCGACCGTTTTTCACAATGAAACGAGTTCGTGGCGACACACTCGAACGAATTCTCGATCACCTTCGGCGTAAAGACGAAGCGTTTGTCAAGCGTTATGCCGAACGGCGTCTTCTTGCGGCGTTTGTCCAAGTTTGTTTTTCCGTCGATTATGCTCATTCCCGTGGTGTGCTCCACCGGGACCTCAAACCCGGCAATATCATGCTTGGTGATTTTGGTGAAGTGTATGTCCTGGATTGGGGGCTGGCGAAAATCCTCGGTGAAACATCGCGCGAAACAGGAGAATTTCATACGTCATCGGACAAGACAAACGTTGAACGAAAACTCGGACAAGCCCCTCGGGGAGGTCCCGAAGGTTTGTCGTCGGACGATGCTTTGCAGACCGCCGAAGGAGCGCTTTTGGGCACGCCTGCGTATATGGCGCCCGAACAAATCATTGGACACGATTCGGTCGACGTGCGAGCCGACGTGTACGCGCTTGGAGCCATTCTTTTTGAAATATTGACCTTGTCTCGATTGCGTACGGCAACACGTATCGACGAAATCATGAAAGCTGCGCTCATGGGCGTTTCGACCCATCCCAAAGAGCGATTGCCCAGCGTCGCCCCAGAACTCGACGCCTTGTGCGCCGAAGCCTTGGCCCAAGCCCCCGAAGAACGATTGTCTTCGGCTCGAGAAATGGCCGAGCGAATTGAACAATATCTCGATGGCGATCGGGACATGTCCTTGCGCCGGGAATTGGCGCGTTCGCACATTGAAAAAGCACAGGCGTGTTTGTCGTCGGAATCGGAGGTAAACCAATCTGCTGTCGCAACAAACCCGGGAGACGAAGCGACGAACGAGTCTCCGCGGGTTTTGGCATTACGCGAGATCATCCGAGCTTTGGCGCTCGATCCGGAGGACAATGATGCGCAAAGACTTTTTGTCGAGATCATCGTCCACACGAAAGACGTGCCGCGAGAAGCTGTTCCGGAATTCGAACGGGCGCGAAACAAGGCTCGAGCCCAAGTCATGCGTGGTGCATTTTATGGCTTGCTCGCATGGTTTGCGGTCGTGCCGATGGTCATTGCCATCGGCGTCCAGAGTAAGTTGGCGGTTGGTGCGACGGCCGCAGTTGACCTTTGCGCCGCCGGATATGCGTTTTACCAATCACGTCGTCCGAGTTTCGGCGCGGTGAATGCCATAGTATTTACCGTTCTCATC
>JBGAOI010000038.1:0-24648 GCA_044221885.1 Polyangium sp. (in: bacteria) | reverse complement strand
GCGCCGGTGACGAAGGCGAAGTTTTCGTTTTCAGCGATCATCCGGATGGCGTCGGCGTTATCGAAGGCTCGGGTTTTTTGAATTTCCTCGAGGATTTCGGATTCGATGGCGGCATGGACAAGGTCATGCGCGTGTCGCAGACGAATTCGATTCGTACCGACAAAGTCCATTTGCGTGGCTACGATCCCGAGCGCCCTTCTTTTACGGTGGAAGCCAAAGAAGAAAGCCAAGACGAAGGCGAACACGCTTTGGAGATTTACGAATATCCGGCACGAACGACAGATGACGCCGAAGTCAAGCGGCGCGCCAAGATTCTCTTGGAATCCGTGCAAGTGGGTCGGGACATTATCGAAGGACAAACCGGTTCGCTCGCATTGTTGCCCGGTTTGAAGTTCTCGATCATGGGTCACCCCTACGATCCCATCAATCAGGAATTGCTCGTCACGGGCATTAAAATCGTTGGGTCCGATCCGCGTCAATTTCAAGCCGGTAAAGAGCGCCCATCGAAATACGCCTGCGAATTCACCAGCGTACCGACGGAGAAAACCAAATATCGTCCGCCACGACGTGAACGTGGGGCCAAAATCCTTGGCACTCAAACGGCTGTTACCACAGGATCGAGTGGCAGTGAAATCCACGTCGACAAATCCGGCAACGTCAAGGTGTCGTATTATTGGGATCGTTCCGGAAAAACCGACGACACATCGAGTCGCTGGGTTCGCACGAGTCAGCTTACTTTGGGGGGCTCGATGTTATTGCCCCGCGTTGGCTGGGAAGTCAGTGTTTGCCACGAAGCGGGCGATGTCGATCGACCGTACGTGATGGGGCGTATGTACAACGCGCTGACGCCTCCTCCGTATGGTTTGCCCGGGGCTGCTGTGAGAAGCGCATTGCAGACGGCGACATCGCCCGGTGGTGGAAGCACGAATGAGTTGCGTATGCATGACACCAAAGGCGCCGAGGAAATATTCTTTAATGCCTCGCGCGATGCTTCTACGCACGTGAAAAACAATGCCAGCGAATCGGTGGGAAACAATTACACGAAGAAAGTTGGCGGCAATCTCACGCAAGACGTTACGAACAGCATGACCGTGAACGTCGGATCGAACCAAAGTGTCGAGGTTGGCGGAAATCAGGCACTCAAAGTCGAGACGTTTCATGTGGAAGAAATCGCTGGTGATCACGAATTGACCATTGGGGGCAATCGTGATTTGCGGGTTGGTGGCGACCATAAAGTCGACGTTGGCGCGAATAGCGAAACCAATACCGGTAGCAACCATATCGATTTGGTTGTCGGCGCCGTCGCGCACAATACCCTGGCAAACCTCGACCACAAGGTTGGCAATGCCCTTGTGGAACTTGCCATTGGCAGTCGCGTCATCAATGTCGGCACGGACCGCACGGAAACCGCTGGACTCATTAAATTGGCGGCGGTCAAGGGCGGCCGAGGCGTAGAAATTGGTGGTTCGCTCGATGTCAAAGCCATTGGCGCAGTTGCGAATTTGGTCACGGAAGACAAAGCGGAAAAGTCCGGCGGTCCGTTCACCGAATTGGCTATTGGTGCTCAAATCGTCAAAGCAGGGGGCAATGTCACCTTCGAGGCGGACAATTTGCTCACCATCGTCATGGGCGCATCGATCTTGTCGCTCACGCCGGTAAGCGTTGCAATTCTAGGTTTGTCCGTGAAAATCGATGCAGACGTCACGGATCTCTCGGTCCTGGTCATCGACAACTGAGCGAGGCGCGTATGGCAAGGGAATTTCAAGCAGAGATCAACATTACGGACATCGACACGCTTCGCGTTTCGCGTTTCGTTCAGAAACACGAATCGGGACGCCCGTTCGAAGCCAACGTGGAAGCCCTATATTTAGGGTACATCGAATTGGAACGCCTCGTCGGACAAACCGCGACCGTGTATTTCGGTGCCACGGACGAACCCATGAGTTCGTTTGCAGGTGTCATTGAAACCGCGACGGTCGTTGGGGGCAGCGACAAAGGGTTCGATACGAAGCAAACGAAATATCACATTCGGCTCGTGTCCGTGTTGGCGCTCCTCGAACGTATTGTCACGTCGCGCATTTTTCAGGAGTTGTCTGTACCGGACATCATTACGAAGATTTTCGACGAACTTGGCATCAAATACAAGCTGCAGCTCGTCGAGTCGTATTCGCCACGCGAATATTGCGTGCAATACCAGGAATCGACGTTGGCCTTCATTTCGCGGCTTTGCGAGCACGAAGGTATTCAGCTCTTGAGCGAACCCAATGATGAAGGTGCGGAACAAATCGTTTTGGCGGACGACAGCAAATCGTCGCCCTTCATTGCGGGAAATCCAACCCTTGTGTCAGTGCCGCGATCCTCGCTTCTCGACGTGAAAGACGCTGCGTACGCATTTCGACCCAAAAGCTGCGTGCAATCGGGCAAAGTCGTTCTTCGCGATTACAACTTCGAACGTCCGAAGCTCGATCTGACCTCCACCGCGACCGCCAAGAAAGATACCGACCTCGAATTGTACGATTATCCGGGTGGGTATTTCGATCCGGGTGAAGGCAAACGTTTGGCGCAGGTACGCCTCGAAGCCGAACAAGTTCAAACGAACACGCTTGAAATCGACGCTGTCTGCACGCGTATCGTGACGGGACATCGCTTGAATTTGATCGACGCCAACGACCTTGACGGGACGTATTTCGTTTTCTCGGTCATTCACACGTACGACAATCGTGCTGAAGCTCCGGCCAATCAGCCGCGATACCAAGCTCGGGCCAAACTCGTTCCGGAGGCATTGCCGTATCGTCCACCGCGACAAACCCCGAGTCCCGTTATTGCTGGTCCGCAAACAGCGGAGGTCGTCGCGCCCGAGGGTTCGCCAGGCGAAACCATTCATACGGACAAACACGGTCGTTGCAAGGTGAGCTTTTTCTGGGATCGTTCGGGCATTACGGACGACAAGGCTTCCTGCTGGATGCGTGTTGCGCAACTACAGACATCGGGTTCGTTGATTCTCCCGCGTGTCGGATGGGAAGTCATTGTCGAGTTTTTGGAAGGCAATCCAGATCGACCCATCATTACGGGGCGCCTCTACAATGGCGTTTTCATGCCGCCGTATGCATTGCCTGAGGGCAAGACCCGCACGACGCTCAAGTCGAATAATACGCCGGGTGGCGGTGGAGCAAATGAAATTCGCTTCGAAGACAAGGCTGGCGCCGAAGAAATCATGGTCGCCGCGCAGAAAGACATGAAGGTTGTCGCGGCAAACAATACCCATCGACACGTCGCGAACAATGACGCGACCATGATTGGAAACAACGCTTCGCTCGAAGTTGGCGGAAACCAGACGGTCAAAATCACGAAGGGCGTGCAGCAAACTGTCGGCGCCGATCAATCGGTATCCGTTGGCGGAAATCGCAATGTCGAAATCAATGCCGTCAATTCGCTGAACGTCCATGGCAGTTCCACGACAACCGTGGGCGGCAATCAGTTCGAGATGGACGGCAATCCATTGCAAGCGCTTTTGGCGATTGCGGCGCAAGCCGCGGAAGACTTCCTCAATTCGCTTGCGGACAAAGCCGTCGAGAAAGTTCAATCGCAGGTCGAAGACGCCATCAATCAAGTGATGGGTCCGATCAATGAGCTCAATTCGCAAGTTCAAGAAATTGCCGGCAACATGCAAGCTGTTGCGAATGGCGATTTGGGAGCGATGGGGGCCATGGCGGCCAATGCCGCCGGTTTGCCCGGAGCTGCCGAATTTGCGCAATCCCTGGCTGGTCCGCCTCCGCCACCAACCGAGGCTGGTCAAGCCATTGGGGATGCCGCGAGTCAAGTCAATCAAGGCGCTGAGGCGGCAAATCAAGTAGCGGGTCAAGCCAATGCGCTCACGCAAGTGGCTGCAGAGGCGTCGCGCAATGCATTGCACAACGTCATTGGTCAAGGCGTCAATGCTGCAGAAACGGCGCTCGCGCATGCCATGGGTTTCGAGCCCGCGGGTGGTGGAGGTTCGTCAGGGGCGAACATGACCGGGCCGGATGTTCAAGTTGACGGTGTGGATGCGACAAACCGCGAAAAAGGGCCCGGACATGCGACGGCGCTCATCGGCGGAACACACGACGAAACGATTGGTTCGCTCAAGGTGCTCGCGTCCATCAAAGACATTGATACCAACGTGGGCGCAGCAAAAACGCAGGATGTTGGTCTCGGAACGCTTCAGCTCGCGATTGGCGATTATTCGGAAACCGTGGGAGCAGGAAAAACGGAAAAAGCCCTTGGACTTGTCGTCCTCACGAAAGGCGGCGAAAGCGAAACCGTCGGCGGCTCAAAAACGACAATGGTTGGCGGCGCGATTATCGACAAAGTCGATGGCACGCAAGGTATCGAAGCAGGCGGGCCAGCAACATTCGTGGGCATTTTCCACAAGATCGAAGCGGGCGGAGCCATTACGTTCAAATGCGGAGGCAGCGAAGTCGTAATCAACAAAGACGGGATTGAAATCAAATCCCCGATTGTTGCGTTTTTGGCCCCGAAGATTCATTTGCCGCAAAAAGTCACGGAGCTTTGATGCAGGCACAAAAGCCCGAAGGTGCTTCGAACGAAGTGAATGTCGAGTCGGAGCCTGATGCCGCCCCGAAAATCTCGCTCGAAACACTGCTCGATGACACGACGATACCTCAGACGCGTGCTGGAGCAGCGGAACCGGATTTGCCCCCAACGTATACCCGGTCGGCCAAAATCATTCGTCTTGCCGGTCGAAATGCCCAAGTCGTTTTTCGTGGCGATCCCAATCCCGTTGACGTCATCATTCCTTCGGATGTCGATCCCGAATTCATCGCCGAAGCGCACGCTCGAGGTGATCACGTCATGGTCGAATCCACGCGAGGCGCCGAGTCTTTGATTGTAGGTGTACTACAGACGAAAAACCCGCGAGAATTACACTTGAAGGCGGAATCGATTCATATCGAAGGCGAGCAGGAAGTGTTGTTCAAATCGGGTCGAGGTGCATTGCGAATTCGCGAAGATGGCGACATCGAGCTCATTGGAAGTCGCATCAGTGCCGCTTCGCGGGGTTTATTCCGCATTGTCGGGCGTCTCCTGCGGCTGAATTGAGGCCACGTCATGATCACTTCGCTCGGAAAAACCCCGATCGCGCATACGGAGGTGTCCGCGCGACTCGAGCAACCGCTGACCGACGGGACAAACGTCTTGTTTTGTTCGACGTTTCAATTGGCGTGGAACGAATTGCGAAACGAGTTTGGCGGGAATGTGCGATTGGAAGGCGAACCTCCACTGGCCTTGGCTTTGGAACGACCAGGGCCAAAAGTAAACGAAGTGGATGCTGCGTCGTGTGTGGTGGGCGGAGGCGTTGGAGCCGAATTTCTGGGGAAGATTGGTCGAGAATTACGCCAAAAATTCGGTGAGCGGGACGATTTCATGCTTCCCGAGCGGCTGGCTCCGGATGCCGTCTTGGCCTATGCGTATTTGTCGAAGGATCTAGAATTTGCCACGCCTTTTGCCGTAAATCGGGCAGCAGGCATTATGTTCCGCAATGGCGCTCGCGTTGCGCACTTTGGATTCTGGGCGGAAGGTGACGAGAAGGTTCGCGCGCAACGGGCGAAGCAAATCGTCGTGCATCATCATCATGACAATGGCGAGTTTGTCTTGGAACTTTTGACCAAGGCGACAGAAGATCGTTTGATCATCGCTCGCATTGCTCGAGGGGCGACGTTGCTCGATACTGTGGATACGGCGTTGACGCACGCGAATCAAAAGCCGGGATTTTTTGCGCGCATTCGCGGAAAAACGGAAATCGATGCTGGCGAAGTCGTGCGTATTCCTATCATTCAAGTGGATTTGATTCGCTCGTACGTGGAATTGACGGGGCGCAAGCTCGTCGGCCAGAATGCGTTCATTCAGGATGCCAAACAGCGTATTCGTATGAGTCTCGACGAAAAGGGCGCCGTTCTGCGTTCCGCGGGCGTCGTTCTTGCTCCCCGTGGCGGCCCTCCCAAGCGGAAATTCATTTGCGATCAACCATTTCTGGTCATGATGATTCGCAAGGAACAGCGTTATCCGTATTTTGCTTTGTGGCTCGAGGATCCCGAGTTTTTCGTGCCCACGCCGTGAACAAAGCTTGGTCGCATTGCGGACAAACCAACGCCGCGCTTGAAAAAGCGCAGCGTTGAATCAGCACGAATGATCAGGGGTTGCCGGGTTGCGGCTGAATATCGGATCGCCACCGTCCAAGGCCATTCACGCGCAGGCCTGTAGGTGGCGTTCCGGAAGGCATTCCGCTGACGAGGCCGGAATAACCCTTATTGCCGAGCCACGAGCTATTAAAGAGGGCTTGACCGCCCGATGAAGTCGCGCCCGTGCGATTCGCGACGGCTTGAGAGACGCTCGGACCACCACGCGGCGATGTCGCGCTGTTGCAAGCAACGACGTCGACACGCGCGCCTGGAGCGCGGCCATTAAATCCGGCGGCATTCAGTCGATCGCCAAGCTCCGTTCCATTGATGTAATTGCCGCCCCATTCAATGGAGCCGGGGGCACCGTGCGTATCGATCATGACTTGTGTTTCACCGGCCAAACTACCTGGGGTGACTTGGTCGGGTCGCAAGATCCTTGCGCCGGGATATTGGGTTGGATAGTTGACGTAGTAGTCATTGTTGAGGCCAGGATCGTTCGAGGCCGTGATGATCGTCAGCAAACCGAGCGGGTCGATGTAATACGTCGTATTCGGAACGAATCCGATATCTTGCACCGAACCTTCCATGCCGAGCGGGTCGGGCGTCAGGAAAACGTGCAAATCCGGCGCGTAATATCGATTGCGGTTATAATGCAAGCCCGTCACGCCATCGGCGCGTTGACCCGCGAAACGCAGTGTTCCCACTTCGCCATTTGACCGGACAACCTCGCCCCACGCTGAAAACTCGACTTCGGCCGTTGCGCCTTCTTTGCCCAAATACAAAAATGGCGTTGCGGCTCCATCGGTAGCGACGAGCTGGAATCCTTCGCCATCGCGGCCTTCGAGCAGCGGTGTATAACCATCTTCAGCGAATACGCGCAAAACGCGTTGGCCTGTCGTGGCTTGTTCTTCGACCGGTGAATTCCCGTCCCAGCCAAACCATGTCGTCGCTCCGTTGATCGTTTCGGCCATTCGGCGTCCGAAAGGATCATAGAGGTATTGAATGCGCATTCCGTCGCCACGAATGGCTTCGGTCAATTGGTCTTCTTCGTCGTAAACATAGCGCCACGTGCGCATCGGGTCTGGAGCGTGACGTTCTGACAAACGCCCTCGTCGATCCCAATAAAGGGCCACATCACCAACACGAGTTGGTCGTCCGCCCGCGCCGAGCCACCAATTTTGCCCTTCGGGCATCGCCGTTCCATGAGGCGAATATTGGAATCGTTCCTCTGCGCCCAATCCGCGTACGGCCAATGGGCGGCCGAAAACATCCAAATCATAATGACGATTTCCCGCTGCCGAATCACGGACATCCGTCAAAGGACCTACGGAGGACCACGCATAAGCGCGCTCGCGCAATACATCGCCGCGCTCATTCTTGATGGCAATTTGCTCGGGAAATCCAAGAGCATTGCGGGCTGTTTCAATCGCCAAACCGTCACTACGTTTTCGCGAAACCTCGCGGCCGGCCACATCGCGCTGGACGTGCAGTGTTTCAGAACCAATAGGCGAATTCACGGAAAGTACGTCGCCCGCCTTGTCGGTTTTGGTTTGGATGGCCCAACCGGTCGAGTATTTTCGTTCGACGATTCGCCCTTCGGCATCGTGCCGGTATTTCACTTCGAATCGGAAACCGCCGGCGCTTTGCACTTCGCGTACGAGGCGTCCGCCTTCATCGTACACATATTCGACTTGCGTCGCGCCCGAGCGGGCATGAATGAGGCGCCCGTCGTTATCGTAGGCATAACGTGGCCCACCACCGCCGGGGAATTCACGAGCAATGACGCGTCCGAGAGAGTCACGACGTTCCATGACCCGATTTTCATCGGGCTGCAGAATCATCGACAGTCGATCGACACCATCGTATTCGTACCCGTAGGCCAAACCCGCAAAGGTTTGTTGGCGAATCGGATTACCCGCGGCGTCGTAACGAATGCTCAAGCGTTCTCCTGCCGGATTTTCGATCCATTGCAAACGCAAGAGCGCATCGTAACCCATGCGGAAACGCCCGCCGTCTGCTTGCACTTGCTCGACGAGAGCTCCCGCAACCCACCGATTGCGTCGTTCCCCACCACCGGCAAACCGTACGCCAGTGACCTTGTGCATTGCATCCGGGAGATATTCGACGCGTTGTTGGTTTGGCCCTTCGAAACTGACCAAATCGCCGCGAGAATCATATTCCAATCGATATTCGGCGCCCGTTGGAGTACGTAACGAAATGGGTTGTCCGAGCAAATCGAACGTGTAGCGGAATTCCCCGCCTTTGCCCATTTTGTAACACGTCAAGTTCCCGTGAGCATCATATTCGAGTTCGTCTTGACTACCATCGGGCCAAACGACAGCCGTGTTTTTCCCACGAGAATCGTATTTTGCCGCCGTTTTTGCGCCGCTTTCATCGATATGCTCGGCAACTTTGCCTTTGTGCATGCGTACGCGCGCCCGCCCGCCACCCGGAAGCACCATTGTGCGAGTTCCCGTGGCGTCGTCGTATTGAAAACGCAATGTCGCGCCGTCGGGCATCGTCAAAACGGCAACGCGTCCCGAAGCATCGTATTGACGACGTGTCACGCCCAATGCGCCGTCCGTGATTGAAATGACTCGGGCGAGCGAATCATAACGGAAAATCGTGGCATGACCCCGCGGGTCGATGAATTTTTCGACCAACCCGAAATCATTGCCGCTGTATCGACGCACGTTTCCGAGCGCGTCCGTCACGGTTGAATCGTGTCGTCCCGGACCATAAGCTACGCGGGCGTGGAAAATCCCTTTCGGTCGATAACCGCCTTCGCTCAGGGATCCCAATTCGGTCAAGATGTCCGCATTGCTTCGCTCGCCCCACGTTTCAATACAACGTTTTTCACCCAAGAATTCGCCATACACGAATCGGTACGTGATTCCGTCAGGCTGATGCTCGGCCACCATGTAATGGTTTTCGTCGTATTCGTAACGCGTAATGACACCACCAGCGTCGGTGACTTGCACCAAATCGCCATTGGCATTCACCAAATACGAAACGAGGGTTTTTTGATGTTCCAGTCCATCGCCGTCGACAAACTTCAGAATCCAGGTCGACTCCCAACCATTTCGTTGGAGCTCTGCACGTCGGCCCACGGAATCGACAATGCTCGCGACTTCGTCGTCTTTCCATGTGATATGAGCAGTATTGCCATTCTCATCGCGTAGTTCCGACAGGAAATACCGATTCGAGCCTTCTGCCGCTCGCAAGACTCGGAAAAGCCCATCGTTCAAATCAACGATGATGGCATCGCCGTCAGCGCGGACCTTTCGCCCATAAGGCAATAATCCTAGTTCATTCGATGCGGGCAATTCGAATGTCGTCTCGGCATGTCCATCGTCCACCAGAGTAAAACGTTGGCCATTTCGTTCGCCACGCCAGGCCAAACTATGCGACCAACCGTAGCCCAATCCAATTCGCTGACCTACTGCCGATGTGCGATAATTGCGTTTCCACCGCACCCACATATACCCGGGCATCGTGAAATCCACGTGTTCCGGGGTATACATCGTTCCGGTCACAACATCGATTGGGTGACCTGCCGCGGCTTGTCCTTCTGCTCCGGGCGGTGCGGGCGCATTGGGTGATGCTGCGCCTGAATTGCTTCCACCGCCGTCACCACCACCATTGCTTGGTCCTGAAGGACCCCCAGAATTCGGTCCGCCTTGACCCGGTCCTCCCGGACCTCCACCAGGCCCACCCGCTCCGCTGGCACCCGATGCATTTGCACCAGCTCCAAACGTCGGGCTCTTGTTCATTTGTCCAAGCGAACCCGTGATGCCCGCCATCCCAAGTTCAATGAGAATCAGCGGAGCACCAAGCCAGGGAAAACACGGTCCCGTAATGTTTAGACTGACAATCTCGCGCAATATGCCCGGTTCGTTGCCGTGACACTTCGACATGCATCCACCGACCGTGAGGATTTTTGATCCTTCGATCTTCGTGCGCATGCACGGATCCGTAATGCCCTCAATCGTATTTCCAAACGTTGGATACGGAATGGGGAGAGGCGCAGGGGCCGCAGGAGTCAGACAAACGCTGACCGCGAACCCAATTTGGGAATGCGCCGATTTTTGCGTGATGGTGTCGAGGAAATAAGCTGTGACCTTCCCCATGCCGCAATGATCGCACGGCGCACGTCTCGTCGGCAACCTACATCATGCGTCTTGATGGCAAATTGCGTGCAAGCAACAGCGGAAAATTGCCTCTAGGCTTTCGTTCCCGGTGTGCGGCATGCATCAGCAACGCTTCACCGTCCATTTGCCAAGGCCACGACAAATATGCGCCGCCTCGCACGACCTCGGGAATTTCCCCAGGATCCCAAGCTCGACCATCGTCAGGCGCTCCTTCGTACGTTGGGTGCCAACCATCTTCAACCCATGTGCCCCAACCCATCCCGCGAATTCCAAAGACATGCCTCGGCTCGCCATCGAGTCCTGCAGCAAGTGCGTCCCGGACAAACTGCTCGGGATTGTTTTTCCGCGCATCGTCACCCATGGAAAGCCAGGGTCGTGTTCCGCCTTCTCGCGCTACGTATTCCCATTCAGCTTCCGTGAGAAGTCGCGCCCCCACGTGCGCTGCGTACTCGACGGCTGCCATGGGTTCGAAAAGAGAAACCTCGCCTGAAATCGTTACTCCCTGGGCATCTTTGGCTTCGGAAGCTCGAACGGGCGTTTCCGCACAAAGTAGCGGCGGGACAAACACCTTGTGCACAGGCCGAGCGATCGTTGCCAATTCGCGCGCCTGCATCTTGGCTTCTTCGCTCCATCCTTTCGTCATGCGCGTGAGCGCCTGTTTGTCCGCGGTGTTCAGGCCCATTTCAAATGTATCGCCGGCGATCGCTACCCAGACGCGTCCTGTCGACGAATCTTTCAAACGCGGAAAGAAGTTGATCCGTGTCGGTTCGAGCACCTCGACGTGCGGTCCCAAGGACGTCGCGAGTTCAAGCGACACACGATGTTGCTGTGCATCGTCAAGACAAACCCACCTTTCGATGCCGTGAAGTTCGGGCCAGGTTTCGGCGCTTGCTGGATCTCGCGAGCTCCGCACGGGTTTTGACGGTTCTTGCTTCGCCTGCGGATCCTCGGCGAAGAGTTTGTCGAAGACTGCATCCTCGAAAGAGTGCGCTGGGTTTTTCCAATCGGAACGCGGGCCGAGCTGAAGACGCGCGCCGATCAGATCGTAGTCGTTCGCGACGAGATGCGAACGTAGAAGTTCCGGCGAAGCGAGTTTGTCTCGTAGCAGCGCCGCACGAGCGCCCGGCGAGGGATGAACGCCGCGTAACGAGAGGTGCGTTGCTTCAGCGAGGGCTGTGAGGCGTGGTCCGCCAAGGCCCAGCAGCCCATGGAGCGCATGTGGAAACCGTCGGTGATTCGAGTTCATCCTGACACACTCCGCTCAACGTGTGCGGCTTCGTCGCTCATCCTTCGAGCAGGATTTCGCATTGCGGGAGCCAGCTCCGCAATTGCTCGCGTTGCGCACAGAGGTTGGGATGGAATCCAAGATCGAGGTGTCGCAGATTCTTCAGCTTCGAAAAGTCGGAGTGCAAACGTTCGAGCGGGTTGACCCCGACGTACAGACGCTGGAGGTTTTCCAAGCCAAACACCCACGCGGGAATCTCCGTCAGCCCGCAACTCACGAGGCTCAGTTGTTCCAGTTTCGAGAGTTTGCCGAGGGACGCAGGAAGCGGGACGGTCATGCTCAACCCGATGTACAAGTCTTTGAGCGCCGACAATCTCCCCAATTCATCGGTCAGGGATTCCAAGTCTTCATTGTCTTCGATGTACAAATGTTCGAGTTTGTCGAGCATTCCTAGCCATGACGGCAACTCGGTGATCGATGTTTCCGATATCTGAAGCGAGCGCAAGTTGGCCAATGGTCCGGGTTCGTCGGGGAACGTAGACAGCGACACTGCGTTGAGGATCAACGTGTCCAACGCGGGCAACTGCTGAAGAAGTTCGTCCACGTTCTTCAATTTTTGTGTGCGTACGAGGAACAGCTCTTTGAGGGCGGTAGCTGCGGACAAATCTGGAAGTGAAACGAGATGCGTTGCGTCGGTGAGATCCAGCTTTCGCAGCTTGGGCAACGACACGACGGCTGCGGGCAACTGCGTGATGGGATCGAAGCCCCCAACGGAGAGTTCTTCCAGTTCCGAAAGCGCGCCGATCTCCGCGGGAATCGCTTTGATTCCGGTGCAGTTGATGTTCAAGACGCGAAGTGCTTTGAGCTCAAACAACCACGTCGGAAGCGTCTGCAATGGGTTGATGGAGATGTCCAACACCTCGAGATGTTTGAGGCGGGCCATTTCCTTGGGCAGTGCACGCAGCTTTTGTTCCCGGAGCGAAAGCTCGCGAGCTGAGTCGGCATGGGCAAGAGCTTCGTCAACGTTGGTGAACTTGGCCGGGGTGTTCATCGAGGTTCCTCTGGACGCACCCCATACCGCTTCGGCAAACCGCTGACAAGGTGTCCGTCAGCGATAACTTGCAGCTGATGCGCATTTGGTTTGCCGCGGCAAACCTTTCCAGTGCAGCGGCGCAGTTGGGGCATGAACGAGAACCGCCGGAGATGCGTGCGGTGGTTCCACGCAAGGCTGGATTTACTTTCGAAGGATCGCCCCCTGCGAGCTCGCGCATGATTTTGAATTCGCTATGCGACTCGCGATAACACGTACCGAAGGTGGCTCCATCGGCTCGGAGGTCTTGGATGTATTGGTCGTAGTTGTCGTGAACACGCCCCGACCAACCCGATTGAAATTGATAACGACCCGCTTCTGTTTGCGCTTGTGAATTTTCCACAGGAACGGCGGGCCCGTTGCCGGCCGTGTGCGTTGCTGTGGCCACGTGAGGTGCCAAGCCAAACGGATCGACGTCCGTGATCGGATTGTCGCCATACCGATATTGATTCAAATCCGGCCGGATACCCAAAGGATCGGGACTGATGTAACGGCCCGTCTGGGGATCGTAATAACGATGGCGATTGTAGAAGAGGCCAATTTCCGGATCCGCATATTGGCCTTGTGCGCGAATGGGGCTATCGATTCGAGCATCCGCACGCGGCACCAATTCACCCCAAGCTTTACGTTCGTATTCGCAAAGCACTTCGCCCGATCCGTCCACCAATGCCATGGGCATGCCCGCTTGATCGAGCACGTAATACGCCCATTGTGCATCTTGTTCGTTGTGACGAACCCTCATGCCCCACGGAACGAGCGCATTTTCGGACCAACCATAGGTACGTTCTTCGACAATGGGATCGCCACTGGCATTTGCTTGCCGTCGAATTTCGTGAACGAGGCGATCGCCGTCCCAAACGAAACGAGTGGTGGAACGTTCGAGTTTCCCATTGACCTTGCGTTCGACGTGTTTGGAGACGCGGCGACCGATGGGATCGTATTGGAAGGACACGGTGCTGCCATTGGGCAATTCAACCTTGTCGAGCATTCCGCTCGAATTCCACGAATATCGCGTCCGTTCAACGCCGCCACCCGGAATTGCTCGGCGTTTCTCGATGATTTGACCTAGGTCGTTGTAATCGTAGGCGTCCGTGTCGTGTTGTTCCAGGCGATTGCCGGCGCCATAACGTCGAGATTCGCCACGCAGGAAAACATTGTTCGTTCCGTCGTATTCCCATTGCGTTTTGGATTGCCCGTCATTGGTTTGGCTCGTCAAACGATGCCGTCCATCGTAGGCGTATTCAATGGAAGTCTTGCGCAACGTGTCCCACGCGCTGACGAGTTCGCTCATGGCATTATAGGCGAATTGCCGCTCGAAGGATACGTCGGGACCAACGGGTGCGCCAAGAGCAGGCAAATTTTGCCCGAGCCCTGATTTACGGGACGAACGCGTTCGCAAGCGGGTCAAGTTGCCAACGAGATCGAAATCGAGTTCCAATCGTCCGCCCGCGCCAAACGTGCGGGCAATTTCTCCACCGCTGGCATCACGGGTGAAGGTCATTTCCGCGCCGTCGCCGGTTTGAATTCGCATGGGATTTCCAACCGCGTCGCGTTCAATGCGCTGTGAATAATCGAAACTGCCGGCGATTTCGGTATTTCTTCCGGCTCGATCGTAAGCGTGACGAACCTCGAAGCTTTGGCCGTCAACCACTTGGATTTCTTTGACAATGCGGCCTTGTGCGTCTCGTTGCAGCAAGAATTCGCCCGCGGGTGAACGCATTCCAAGAGGGCGTCCGCAAGCGTCCCATTGAAATTCGTGTTCGGTGCCGTCGGGGAAGGTTTTCTTGACGACGTGACCTAGCGCATCGTATTCGAATTTCGTCAAATCGCCGGTGTGGGTGCGTTGTTCGGTCACGAACCCCATGGCATCTCGTTTGTATGAAATGGCTCGGCCGTCGAAAAACGTTTCGTCGCGCACGAGGCCCATGGGATTAAATTGCGCGCGAAAACGTTCGGATTTTTCGTTCCAAACTTCGATGCAACGTCCTTCACGATCGTAGCGATATCGCGTGACATCGCCTCCAGGCGCTTCAATGGCCACGAGCCGGCTGCTACCTGCATAACGATACCGATAGGTTTGGCCGAGCGCATTCATTATTTCGGTGACGCGACCTTCGCCGTCGCGTGTGTAATACGTCGTGGTTCCGTCGGCATCTCGCAATGCCGTGCAGCGACCGGCATTCGAGTACCCGGCATGAATGGTGGCTCCGAGCGGGCCACGCAACAAAACGGGGCGACCAAAAAAGTCGTATTCAATGGTCGTCGTTGCACCATTGGCTTCGACGACGGCGACGACATTGGCCATGGCGTCATAACGATATTGTGTACTCGCGCCGCTAGAATCGACGACATCCGTAACCAGTCCCCGAGAATCGCGCGTGTATTGCGTGATTCCTCCTTGCGTGTCCATTTCGGAGATAATGTTGCCTTGTTTGTCGTAGGTGTACGACGACACGGCGCCATCCGGGAGCACCATTTCAATGATGAGCCCGCGTTCGTCACGGGAATAACGGGTCGTGTGTCCAAGCGCATTCGTTTCGGCGAGAATGTGGCCGCGTTCATCTCGTTCGTACTTGGTCGTATTGCCGAGAGGATCGGTGAGTTCGCTCAGGTATCCATATTTATCGAAGGCGCGTGTCGTAACGCTGCCGGAAGAAACGGTTTTTTCCGCTTTGCCGTGGCCTTGTCCCGTGGTTACGCGTTGCACTTGCAATGAATCGGCAACCTCGACATAACCATCGGGGGCAAACGTCACTTTGACGTGGTGCACGCCTTTTGCAGGAGTAACTCCATCGGCGAGCATGGCCGGTACGTCGTCGGACAAACTTTCGTCCACGCGACCTGGATAATCGCCCCACGTTTCAATACACACGAGGTCTTCATTGTAACGATAATGAATGACCAAGCCCGAAGCTTGAATGAATTCGGTCATTCGGTGGTTTTCGTAGCGAAATCGCGTGCTCGCGCCGTCGCCGTCGCCGACTTCGATGAGATCGCCATCTTGATCGTATTGATACCGGGCAAACGAGACCCATTGGCCGCGAGAAACCGCATTGTACACATCGAGGCCTGCGAGGTGCCCGGTCGAGTCCCGTCGAAATGCAATGTGCCGTCCGACGCAATCCATGGCTTTTGCCAAGTACGTTCCTTCATATTCGAAGCGAATCGTATTTTTGTTGCGATCGAACACTTCCACGAGTCGGTAGTAGTTGGGTTCCGTGCTGGGCCGAAATCGGCGCAAGACGCCGTCCATTGCATCTAGGACAAACCCATCTTCTTCGCGCCAAAGCTGCCAACCTTCGACGCTCGAAACCGACGTTCCGTCTTTCGCCGGAACGGGAAATTCAACACGTTCGCCCTGGCCACTCAACACGTCGACATCACGCCGACCGCAATGCAGATTCCATGCGTACGAGTGCGACCAACCCGGTCCAAGACCCAAATCGATGGCCCACGAAGCACTCGAATAACTACGCTTGAACTCGAAAGGAAGAGGTCCCGGGAGTTTCAGGTCGACGACGGGAGTCGAAAAAACACGTCCTGTCGCCAGCTCGATCGGATCACCCGCCGACGGGCTCGATGTATGTACCGGACAACCCATGCCTCCGGCACCGGCGCAATGTCCGCCGCCTGTTGCATTCGCGCCGCCGCCTTCGCCATCGGCCCCTTGTTTGCCCTTGCCAGGGTTTTTCTTGCTCCCACTGGCACCACCCATGCCGCCCCCGCCAGCCATGATCCAAATGCCGGGGTTCATTCCAGGGATAGCGGGAATATTCGGAAACGGAGCGGTGCGCATAGCGCATGATCCCTTGAATCGGGCCGCTCGGTCAAGGGCAATACCGGCCGCTCAGCGCATTGCACGTTGCCAACGGGTGGCCAGCACGTCGTCTTTCTTCATCTCCTCCAGCCAGTGTTGCTGACTGGCCATAAGCACTTGAAATGTCACGCCAAATCGTTGAAGCGTTGCGGTCACGTCCCCGCCGTATCGCAATGCACGTACCAATTCGATGAATTTTTCGAATGACAGAATAGCGCCCTTTTGGCGCGCCCGTTGTGCGCGAGCCAAAGCGTCCGAATATGCGGCCAAAAGCGGGGGCACTTTGTCACCACAAGCCTCTTCATCGGCCGAAATGCGCGCTTGCCAAGCATTGTCCAGCGCTTCCCAACGCTCTTCGTCAAGTCCGTGAGCTTCGAGAGTTGCCGCGCGATCCGCTGACGGATCGGCCAATGCGGCAACAAGGGCTGCGTACGCTTCGATATCCTCAGTCAACTTCGCGTTCACGACGTGCAGCGTACCTCATCACTACGTCGAGGAGCCAAATGGCTTTTCACGGGCCAACGAACGCGGTAGCACCAGCTCAACGACCCATGTCGACCATGGAACCGCTGGTTTTTCGCAGTGACCCCGCACTCGTTGCAAGTACCGCTCTGCAACTGGCTTTGGAAGAAGCCCACGACGAGTTGCGTCGGGCGGGTGCCGAGTTGGAGCGTCTGGACGAACCCTCGTTCGATCCCATCCCTGCGGCTCGTTCCATAGAACGTGCTTTGGGTTTGCTCTTCGATGTGTTCGACGGTCGTGGTGTGCCGCTCGAAGCGGCGCTTGCGGCACAAGCCGCCATGGATGACGCGACAAACTCGACCCAAAACGGTGATGCGTACGAGGTCACGACGTTTCGCGAGCATGTAACACGCGCACGTACGGCGATGACGCGCGTGATGGAACGACTCAACGTTCCTGGTTTGTCCAACGCGAATGCTCCCACGCCCCTGCGAGCAAGCACCGATGTGCCGCGTCTTCATTTCGTGGCGCGGGCGTCCATCGTTCCGCCGCTCGATGTCAAACCGCAGAAGACCACGCATGCCGTCGTGTTGCCGCCAGCGATCGGCAAGCCTCAAACGTTTGCCCAACTGCAACAAGCTGTCGCCACGTTGAAAGAACGCGGAACTCAAGGTCGTGACGTTGGTGTTCGGGCCGGGGTTCCAAAAGCCAAACCTGAAGCGGATGCACCGAAAGCGTTGCCGCCACCGACGCCCGGGTTTGCTCGCGAGATCGATGCGGCCATTACGGAACTCGCATTTCTTCGTGACCGAACACGTACGAGCTTTGAAGAAGTGGCGATGGTGGGCATGCAACGCACGCCACTCGTGGGAGATAGTTGGCGCAGTTCGTTGCTTCTCGAACGACGAATGCTCGCGTCGATCGATCTCATCGCGTCGATGGGTGCGCCGGCGCTCGAATACATCCCGCGTCTCGTCGTGGATGCTCCCGTTCGAGATCCAAGTCGCGCATTTGCGGCAGGCATGATTCTGGGGTGTTTTTCCGGGCGTGATGCTCTTGCCGCGGCTGAACGCACCGTGTTCTCCAAAGGGGAGCTCGATCCCGCGTTTGTCCGGGAACTTGGCGTCGCATTGTCCATCGTTCCGCACGACATGATGCCGCAAGCGATGCGCACGTTGTTGCGGAATGACGAACCAGCCTTGCGGGCATTGGCGGTTCGAGTCTTGGGTCATCGTAATCTAGCCACGGCGCAAGAGCTGACCGCGTTATGTCAGGACGAACCCGTGGTGGCGGCAGCGGCGATCGAGCATTTGGCGATGACGTTTGGCATTCTGGATGATGCGGCTATCGAGCGGGCCTTGGCATCCGAGAACGCTGACCTTCGTGAGTCGGCGCTGTTTGCGTTGGCTGTTGCGGGTGATTCGCGTGATGTGCACCGTTTGACTGCGGCGCTCGAGGGTCGCAGTGTGGAAACGGCTGCGGTTTGTCTGGCGCTTTTGGGTGACGAACAGGATGCGCAACACTTGCTCCATCGGTCCCGACAAACTCCCTGCCGAGCGTTTGCCGTGGCGTTGGGGTGGAGCGGATCAGGCATGGCTATTGCTCCGCTATTCGAGTTACTCGAGTCACAAAGCGGTGAACTTCGAGCGGCTGCGGCGTGGGGCTTGGAACGTATTACGGGGGCTGGGTTGTGGGAAGAAGCCGAGACGCCGGCGGAGAATCTCGATGCGCCGGAACCGGGATCTCCAGACGTTGGGGAACCCGCCGCACCGAAGCTCGTGAAAGTGATCAGTGACCCTCGAGATGAGCCGGACAAACCTGCGCCGGATCTCCTGGAGCGACCCTCGACGGACGTTGCGCGTTGGCGGGCATGGTGGCAGCAAAACGCGGGCAAGTTCGACATGCGTCGCCGTTATCGATTGGGCCAACCGTACACGCCGATGATCGTGTTGCGTGAGCTCGATGCGGAACGCCGAACCCCGACAGAAAGGTTGCTGCTCCAACGAGAACTGATTGTACGTACAGGTACGGTCGTTCGTTTGCATCCGCAAGACTTGGTGATGGTGCAAGAGCAAGCGATCCGAGATTGGCAAGGTCCGGCGCGAGCCGCATCCAGCTCACCGGGCATGTGGGTTCGTCCGGGCCGCAAAAAGGCGTAATTCTACGACGGTTGACGTGGGTTTGTCACAAACGGACACGACTTGATTAGCTTGTCTGGACAATCACGGTTGCAGCTCGTTCGCCGGCGTCGCTGCCTGCGGTGGACAATGCGATCGGGTGTGGCGCGCAGGCGTGTTCGAACGCTTTTGTGGCGATGACGAGATGCAGAGGCACGGCGGCAGCGCCCAAGTTGCCCATGCGTTGTGCGGGATTGTCCAGTTGTTGTGGTTCGGTGAAATAGCGTTGTGTGCGGGTGATGGCCGCTTGTTGTTCGAAGTGGCGATAGGTCTCGAAACCAAGGTCCGAGAGCACCCATCCGGCGCGTTGTTTTTGATCTTCGAGGATGCCCAACACCGAGCGCATTGCGGCCGTGAGCCCAGTGGCTCGAAAAGCCGAGGCATCGTTGTCGGGACGCGCCTGTTCGAAACCCGTTGCAACACCAACGATTCCCGAAAACACCTCCCAACCCAAGCGTCGCGCGAGCATGGGTTGGGCGAGCAGAACGAAGGCTGCTGCTTCGCCGGGAAGGACGGCGGCTAGGTCCGAGGGTGGTCGGAACAAACGTTGGCTGCGATCGAGCTCTGCGATGCGCGCTGGATCGTAGTCGGTGTGCACACCACCAAGCACAGCGAGATCGAAACGGTTGGCAGCGAATCCTTCGAGGATATCGCGCAAGAGATATCCGCCGCCTGCGGCGCCGCGCGTGGAGATTGTCTGTTCAAACTGTGCTGCGACTGGTTTGATCGGATCGTCGAGACGATTGGCCAGGGACGCGGCAGTCGTTGCATCGACGAATTCATCCACAGCGAGGGCCATGCGCACACGCAGCGGCAATGTTTTGAGGCTCGAGATGGGACGAAGAGCTTCGGCAAGTGCGGGGTGAGCCAATTCGAAGCCGCGGGCGGGGCCGGTGAGATGCGGATCGATGGTGGGCAAGAAACACATCGTGATGCGTTCGCCTTCTTCATCGACGAGGGGAGCTTCGCGCATCGCGGGCAAACCAACGCGCAGGGAAAACATGGTTTGTGCGGCATTGAGGCCCAGAGAGGAACGAGCTCCGACACCAACGATCACGGCTTGGGTCATCGTCCACTCCCCAGCTCGCGAATGGTCACTTCGGCGTCCCGCATACGTCTGGGTGCCGGGACAAACGCACGCCAGACCATCTCGATGGCGACGGGTTTCTTGGGACTTGGTTCGAACAAATCGAGCACGACAGTATCCAGGTGTGGACGAAAAACAGCGCGTTCGCGGTTTGGAACATCAAACGCAATTTCGAGGGCTACTTTGGGCAGCGCAAACGAGACGGCACCTCCACCTGGCGTGAGATTCAAGAGACGAACCGTTTCACCACCAACGAGTGGAGTATCGGAAGTGAGGCCGGGCGAAGCGCACAGATTGAAGCGGTCGTCGAAGTCGTCGGGCAAGAGGGGCGCCTTGAAACTTTGCCAGGTCTCGTCGTACGTACCGGAAAAACGTCGTCGTGGTTCCCAATTTCGGCTGATGGCGCCGATGCCTGCGGGGGCTGGTCGCGTGCGTATCGAACGAATCAAGTTCCCTGGGTCTTCGATGCTCGGGGCTGGTTTGTGCGTCAGGACAGACGGATCGCGAACGACACCGATTCCAATGGGATTGCGAGGTTCTTCGACGGGGGTTCCCGGAGGTTCGTCCGAACGACCTCCCCATGCGTAGTCGTAACGCATCTCGATTTCCGCAATGGGTGACGGTGCGGTGAGGGCGGTACCTTTTTCGACCCAAAGGCGGCGACCGAAGACGGTCAATGATTTTTTCAGGGGACCGACTTCGACGCGCGCGTCGAACGAGGGGGCCGGTTTGCCTCCGGGGGCGTAGGCTTTGGCGACGACGACGACGTCGGTACCTGGTTTACGGAGGCAGAGATCCGCGGGGAACGCGATGCTCTCGGGTTTGTCTTGCTCCCACGGGATGTCAACGAATCGGACGCCGCGGTCTCGGAATTTGGGGGCGATTTCGACCTGTCCGTCTTGCCATTCGAACGATGCTTTCACGATCGCCACGAGTTTTTCGGCGTCGTGGTCGAGCAGCATTTGCGTGTGGGCCACGAAATCCGTGGTGTTGTTGAGGCGCGGTTGGTCCACGAGTTTGATTTATCGTATCGGAGCGAA
The DNA here is from genome assembly GCA_044221885.1 of Polyangium sp. (in: bacteria). GTDB lineage: Bacteria > Myxococcota_A > Polyangia > Polyangiales > Polyangiaceae > Polyangium. Next base: position 3,423 of record JBGAOI010000038.1, on the reverse strand, counting down.
TTTTCCAATGGGTAGTTGTGTGCAAATGGCGATGGACCAATGCGGAATCGAGGACAGTGGGGAGCGGGCGGCATTTCGTTTTGCCGACAAATGTGTTTTCGAGACAAACAGTGGTGTTGTTGAACAAGCGGCAGCAAATAACGCCGAGCGTCGAATTCCACGTTTGGGCGGCGCGAGGGAAACGGCCGAATGCGGGGCTCTTTCGTTGACGATGTGCCGTGATCGTGGTGACATGGGTGAAGCCATGAAAATTCAGGCCGTGATGTTGTGGGGAATTGGGGCGGTTTTTTACTTGGGTGGTTGTGCACCAGATTTGAAGACGACAGGGACGGGTGGAGCTGGGGGTTCTGGGGGCGAGTCGGCTTCGAGCAGCGGCATGCCGGGTGCTGAGAAGTGCAGCGATGGCATCGATAACGATGGTGATACGCTCACCGATTGCGCCGATACGATGGATTGTGGCGAGTGGTATTCTTGCAATGCGGCGCCACCGGCGGGGTGGACCTACGTACATATACGTCGTTTGGATTATGGAACTGCACTTGTACCGTGCGCGGACGGGAGGGACCCAGAACGGTTTTTCCAGGAACCAGAGAAATCGTCGTGCTCGTCTTGTAATTGTCAAGTCGTTGGCGACTGTTCGAGTACCATTAGCTGTTTTTCGGACCTCGGTTGCTTGGGTTCATCGGGGAATCGCACCTTGACTACCGAAGGGCAATGCTCAGCATTGATGGGCGGTGTTACTCTGCAATCGTGCAAAATTGAGGGCACAGGTAATGTGCCTGCAATGGCGACATGCACGGCCACTGGTGGGGTGGCGTCGGCTGGGGATCCGTTCGGGAAGGAGATCCACGTATGTCCGGCGGCGGTCGATGCAGAGGGATGTGGTGGACAAACGTGTTTAGGTGCCCTGAAAATGCCCTATGAAAACCGTTTATGCGTCATGCAAGCGGGTGCTGATACGTGTCCGGAGGGTTTTACGGAGAACCATTCGACGTTTGGATCGTACACGGACACGCGCGCATGTTCGCCGTGCGCCTGTGATTCCACGCAAATCAAATGCGCGGGTCCGACGACGGTGAATTTGTGGGGTGACGCGATCTGCACGACAAACGGGCAAGTCGTGGCGACGGCGAATGGTTGCGTTAATCTCACGAGCAATCCGACCTATATTTCGACGGTTGAACTTCCAAACCTGTCAGTGCCGAAAGCCGCTTGCACCGGAGGCGCGGCAACAGGTGCGGTTATCGGAGCAGACCCGACAAAGATATGTTGTGCCAAACCGTGACGGTTTTACGTGGTTTTGGGGGCGCCGCTACGGCTGCGGTTCATGCGTTGATCTGATGATTTTAGGGCTGGTTGTTGTGGAACCGGAACGCATCATTCCGTGTCATCCATGTTGATGCTCCACATGTCGCCCAATCCAATTTCCGGGGGCCAATCATTCGTGTCCACTACAAAAGGCTGATCGTCCACCGTCAAACGATACCCACCATTACATGCGTCGTCGCTCGGCATTTTCTGGAGCTTGACCCGGGCTGTGCCGCGCAAACCTGTCAAAGTGGTTTGTCCTGTGCCGCAAGGCTGCCCATGGTGGCTCAAGAATTCCACTTTGATCGTTCGTACTTTCTGTGTCGCCCGTATCGTGTACGTCTTTACGGTATCGGTTGAATTCGTTTCGTCCTCGAAAAACCGCAATGTTGGGGCGACCGGTTTGTTCACGAGGTAGCTCGATGTCCACGCAGCGACTTTGTTGGGCTGCAAGCGGCCTTCTTCGTCGGTGAGTCGCTGGGTGAGTGGGGCATGGAGTTCATACGCTTGGGTTACGGGACCAACCATCAAACGTGGGCTTCCGCCGACATCCACGACAAACACGCCGAGCAACGGATCACCCGCTCCAGCGTAGGCGACGTGACCGCTGTTTGTCGAAGTATAATAGTCGCCAATAAATGAGGGATTCTGAAGAGCCGTCCAGCGCGTTTCGAAGAGCTGAAAATACCAGCCCGTGTACATGGGAGGCCTGGATGATGTTGCGGGAACGATTTCGGCGACGCTGGCCAAAAGTCGTTTTTCCGGTTCGGTGAGGGCTTCGCCGGCGATTTCGCGATCGACAATGCGGCGGAAGGCTTTGAAAAGGCGCGTCATGCGGGGAAAGAGCGTGGCCAGGCCCATTGTGGACGTAGGCTCAGCGGGTGCTTTTTCGCCAAGTTTGTCCAGCAATAAGGTAGCGCGTTCGGTGAAGGTGATCAATCGATCGAGCGCTTCCGGAGCCGGTTCGACGTATCCGTCGGGGATTTCGCAACCGCCTTCGTCATAGGTTTGTCCGGAAATCAAGACGTTGTTACGTCGCAATTGACCATACGCTGCGACCGTGCTGTTGATACGCAAGTCTTGAAATGGTTTGGCGTGCATGAACGAAGGCGCCTTGGCTGGGGGCGGTTTGGACAAGTCACGAATGGCGAACAGCCAGGATGTGTACAAGTCGTTGCCTTGAATATCGTCCAATTTTTCGCGAGCCGATGAAAGTTGTTTGTCAAGGCTGGAGAACTTGAGCAAGTCAGGTTGCAGGTAATCACGTGCGCGATCATGTCCCAAGACAAATGCCATATCGGCGGCGTGTAAATCAAAGCGGTTGGGCGTTTCTCCATGAACCAGCAATCGTTGCACTGTGGTGTCTGGTGTTACGCGTGGACCAAGTAAGGAGAAAATGACGGGCAAATCCGTTGAGCCTTGTGGCATGTAATGCAGGCGAGCGGTGCGCACGAAGCCTGCGCCGATTTCACGTTTCAAAGCTTCGAATGTGCCAGGATCGTCGAGCTTTCCCGATCCTGTTTTACGATACAAGCCAAGCAATGTCGAAACACCAACGTCTTCGCGTTTTCCCCCAAGTGTTTGCAGGGTATCTTCGATTTCCGCCAAATTTGCGGACGCGTTGGCTTCTTCCACGAGACGCGCCAAAGCGACGGCCGTCATGGCTTCTCGCGGGGTTTCTCGAGGATCCGGGACGATTCCCGGAGCCGAACTGCGACTCGAACGGGAGACCAGATTCAGCTCGAGCCGGGACAACCACATGAATGCCTTGAAGTACGGGATCAATTCGTCGTGATGGGCGTAATAACCACGTGGCGTGTATTGCGAAAAATCAACCATGCGCGTGCGTCCGAAAAGATCGACCGGGAAAAGCCCGGAAGCGTTCTGGATTCGCTGCAATGTCGTTTCTACGTCGGTAGTGACTTCTGTGGAGAGAGTCGGCAGGGTTTTTCCGAGTAACAACGATGTCGCGACTGTCAAATACAAATCCAAATCTCGGCGAATTTCTGGCGGCAATGCCGTGGTCGTTGTGGCGAGTGTACCTCGTAAATCGAGCAGCAGTCGAAGTAACCGCGGTTTGAGCAGTTCTGCTTCGACGTGCACCATGAGCGTTTC
>JBGAOI010000389.1:0-7010 GCA_044221885.1 Polyangium sp. (in: bacteria) | reverse complement strand
ATCTGAGCTTGCTCGAATGCTGAAAATCGGCCAATTTGTCGCAACACGATGTCACCGGGCACCAGTTTTTCTTGGTCGATCAATCGGCGCAACGCAATCGCGATGTCATCAAGACGCGTTTCGGCACGTAACGTTCCCGTATGCAGAATGGTAAAACGTTTCGGCGGCTCCAGATTCGGCGGGACAGGATGGTACAAACCCAGGTCATAATGATTGCGAATGAACGACGACTTGGACTCGAGAAATGGATATCGCTCACGATACGCTTGAAGAGCATTCCGTGTATTCAAAACGACGTACGCAGCATCTTTCATCCATTGGGTTTCCATACGCGGAATGACGAACGCGCGGAATCGGTCCCCAAGGCCACGCGGCGGTTCCTCTCCGCTTTCGTGCAATCCATAAGGATCGCGAAAGTCCAAGATCACGGGCAAACCCAGTTTCCGGCCCGCGCGAAGCGTCATCGGCACCGCCGTATGCGGCCCAGCGCTCATCACAATGGCTTCCGTTGCAAACTGACGTGCCAATCGAGTGACCACACCTGATGCGTGAAAGCAATGAATCCAATACCGATCACCCAGCGATTGAACCGGATGCAGTCCTTTCATGGGTTGTAATTCTTTGCGTGCAGGCTTGGCTTCATTGCTCGAAAATATCCGGTTCGCTGCCAAAATACGCTTGTCGAGGAATTCATCGAAAATCAGCACTTCCTTCGGCACTGCCGCAAGAAGCCCCGGATCGTGCAGGTCCTGAGGAAACGTGGCCGATAACACGATCGGACGAAATCCAAGCTTGACGATATGCCGCGCAAGTTTGACCCAACGGAAAGCAGCCACGGTACTTTGAGGCGCAAAATTGGGAGCAATGAGCAAGAAATTCCGCATGGGTGCTAGTCCTTCGCGAACACAAGGTCCTACACGCGTCAAGGCGTCTTTTTCGTTTTCGACAGCAATAATTCCACCAATGCGAAATCCAGCTCGGAATCGATATCCACGGAACGTTCGGGCGGCATGACGAAGAGACGTGTTTTTTCTTGCCAAACGTTGGGATTTTCGAATAACGTACGTCTCCACCACACGTAAATCGACCCATTCATATCGTACACCTTCGGCGCGTCCTGCCGACAGAAGACTTGCTCTCGGGGTTGTTTCGATACGCGGGCAACCGACGACGCATCGAGTTCCACCATGTTGAAATATGGTGATTTTCGGGCCGGGTATGCGGTGATCACATTGGTCGCGTCCCCGTGCACGAGCAGGTCTACGCATTCGCGCACATCGTCTACGTTTCGCAAAGGCGACGTTGGATCGAGATCCACGATGGCATCGAAGGCAATCCCCAGTTCGCGTTCGACCTGTTCGACGCAATGAACGATGGCTGGTAGCTTCGGCGCCGTATCGCTTGCAAGTTCTTCGGGCCGACGAATCAAGATATCGGCGCCATATTGCTTGGCGACGGCAAGTATTTCCTCGGAATCACTACTTACGGCAATCGTTGGAAACAGATTGGTTGCCCGTGCCGTTTCGATGGAATAGGCAATCAATGGTTTTCCGTGCAGCAGTTTGATGTTCTTGTTGGGAACTCCCTTGGATCCTGCGCGAGCAAGAATCGTGCAGAGCATTTTCATGGGCGGGTCATCTCCTTCGTCGGCGTATCAATTCAGGTTGAATGTAAACGGAATCATTCTTGAAGTTCGTCCGCCAAACGCATACCCATTCAAATGGGCATCGACATTCTCGCGCCAAGACTCCATCGGGATCTGCTCGAAACGCAAATGCCAATCACTGGTACGTGGATATGCCGAATTGATCAAACTTCCAATGGGCCCCAGTTCGCCTTCGACCCGATCGAGAAGTTTGTCAATGGCGCTTGCCGACGACGTATCGCAATCACTTACCGCAAGCAAGCGAGCGTCGGGAATTTCCCGCGCAATTTCGTTGGCCAAGGCCTCGAGGCGCTCTGCTGCCGGATCCACGAGGCATAACCGCGCCCCACCTTTCGCGAGCTGCATGCATGTTGCTCGACCAATGAGCCCCGCCACCCCCGTAGAGATGACGACTTGATCCACGAGGCCCGAATGGATGGGAAATTCATGTTTCATGGGCATTCGAATTCTTCGTTGAAATGTCTCGTGCCGGTACGCCGACCACAACGGCATGATCCTTCACGTCCCGCGTAACAACGGCCCCCGCCCCAACCACCGCATGTCGACCAATGTTGATGCCTTGAATCGCAACCGCCCCAGTTCCCACATGCGTCCCCTCACCTACGTGGACCGCGCCGGACAACGTCACTCCCGGCGCAATGTGCACGTGGCGGCCAATACGACCATCGTGATCAATGCGGCATCCGGTGTTCAAAATCGAGTTTTCCCCAATTTCGCAATCGGGCTGCACGATGGATCCAGCCAAAATCTGCGCCCCTTCGTGCACAACGCAATCTCGAGCCACAATGGCGCTCGGATGCACCAACGTCGCAAAACGAAAACCAAGCTGACGATAACGCTCAAAAATCGCCTTTCGCGCTTCGGTGCTTTTTACTGAACCCAGTCCATTGACCAAAATCACCTGGGTCGGATCGAGGTTCTCGATGGCCGCATCCGGTCCCAAATACGCGATTCCTTTGCTCGACAGAGCCGTTTCATTTCGATCGGCATAACCCTGAACGACCCAATCGAGTTGCCGAAGTGTGTCGAGAAGAACCTTCGCGTGCCCGCCTCCACAAACGATGATCGCCGGAGTCTTCATGCCCGCGTCTCCTCGAACGAAATGGGTTCGTCCACATCGAAAGCGCGTTGGCTCGTGCGCCCCAAGATTTCCCAATACCTGTCCGATGAAAGGCCCCCGGTTCCTCGCTTGATTTCAATGTTCTCCGCGGAAAAGGTTTGTCCCACAGCAATCGGTAAACTGGCCACAATGACCTTGCGCGCAATGAGGCGATTGTCCACTTCTTCGGGAGATGGATACTTTTTCCCATGACCCAAAGCCATTTCGACTTCCCGAATGGCGGTCACCATATTGCGAAGTTCCGCCGGTTCGAGCGATGCTTTGTGATCCGGACCAGGCAAAGAACGGTCGAGCGTATAGTGCTTTTCAAGGATCGTTGCGCCTCGAGCCACCGCCGCAACCGGAATGTGAATGCCTGCCGAATGATCCGAAAATCCCACCGGCAGCCCAAATGCTTGCGTCAGCGTATCCATGACCCGCAAATGGATGGACTTCGGCGGCGCCGGATATTCCGTCGTGCATTGAAGAATCGAAACTTTCTGCCGCAAAAGCTCCTGGCCTTGGTCCGAACAATACGCCCGTCCGAATTCTTGCAACGAAGGCGCCGTCCGCGGTGCAGCAAGCCCAAACGCCAGAACCCCGAGCGCCATTTCGATTTCCGCAAGCGTGCTCATTCCCGTGGATAAGATGATCGGCATTCCTGTACGGGCAATTTCGAGCAAAAAAGGAAGGTTCGTGAGTTCTCCCGAGGCCACCTTGATGCGTTCGATGAGTTTGTTTTCGACCAGAAATTGTAGACTCTCGATATCGAACGGTGTCGAAAGAAATTCCACGCCTTTGGTTCGACAACGTGCAGCCAGTTCCCGATAATCATGCGGCTCGAGTTCTAGCGCTTTCAGCATCGAAAACTGACTTCCCGTTTCTTGCATGTTTCGCTGCTGGTATTTGGCCCGGTTCGCATTTCGCGTCACGAGTTTTTCCGTGCGAAACGTTTGAAACTTGACGACGTCCACGCCACAATCCACCGCGACGTCCACAAGCTTGTGGGCCATTTCTGCCGAACCATTGTGGTTGACTCCGGCTTCAGCAATGATTGTACAGGGCACGACGCACCTCATTCGGTTCCATTGGAGAAATCAATGTCAAAAAACGACTTTTGCCGGAACTTGTTCAGATCGATGTCCCGAAGTACGGTCACGATGCGTTCGGTCACGCCGGGTGTACCGTACGGCGACGACAAACCCAGCGTTCGGCTACGGAACTCTTCCGAAGTAGCGGTTTGGATCGCCTGCACGATGGCCTCGCGCTCGGCCTCGCAATCGACGACCGAAGGAGGTCGAATACGTCCCTTCTGCCGATCACCGATGTTCACACAAGGAAGTCCGAGCGAATGCGCTTCCAGAATGCCGCTCGAGGAATTGCCAATCATCACCCGCGCCATCTTCGCCAAAGACAAATAACGTTCGTGCCCCAAGGACATGCGAAATTGAATCCGCCGCGGGTTGGCGGCTTGGGCGACGAATTCCTGGATCCGAGCATTGATGCGCCGCCCGAAAGCATCGGCATTTGCGCCCGTGAACACCATCGCGGCATTGGGAAAACCCGCCAATGCTTGTAACAGTTGCTCGGTTGCTCGAGCCATTTCGTCCACCGATTTCTTCGTTTCGGGATGCAGCGTGATCATGAAAACGTCCCCGGACAGGTCCATGTCCAGATCGTGTTCGAGCGCTTCGCGACTTTGCAGAGGTCGTTCGAAGATGGAATCGAGCCCGATGGCCCCGACGCACCATACATGATCGGGATGCTCGCCCATTTGAATGACGCGCCGACGGTAGACTTCCGTGGAAACGAAATGCAACGACGCCATTTTCGTAATCGCGTGGCGAATGCTTTCGTCAATGGCTCCTTCGGTGACTTCTCCGCCGTGCAGGTGGGCCATAGGAACATTGGCCAAAAGCGCTGTTTGGGCAGCCGCGAGCATTTCGTAACGATCGCCGAGCAAAAGCACGAGGTCTGGCGCAAGACGCTGAAACACATCGGCAAAACCAATACACGCCAGGCCGACGGACTTTGCCACAGCCACGGGAGAATCGCCGTGGACCAGCATATCGACACACGCGTCCACGCTGAATCCATCGGCGGCAAAATGGTCGACCGTGTGCCCGAATTCCGGACTGAGGTGCGCCCCGGTCGCGACCAATTGCAGACGAAACCCGGCATCGGCGCGCAGGGCTTTCATGAGTGGGCGCAGGAGCCCATATTCAGCGCGTGTACCGGAAACAATGCATATCTTGCGTGACATACCGAAAAGATTCACTCTCCAAAATGGTCCACGAACTCGTCATTGGCTTTGCGATAATCTTCGGGCTGACCCACATCCACCCAGTATTCGTGCAAAAGAAACGGGCAAGCCTTTCCGCCTTCACGGGTCACACGCAAAATGAGTTCGGGCATGTCGACACGTTGGTCACGACCGATCATGTGACAAACCGCGGGACTCAATACGTAGATTCCGGCATTCACAAAGTACGTGAACGTGGGTTTTTCTCGAATATCGACGATGACGTTGCCCTGAATGTCCAACACACCAAAAGGCACGGCGACTTCGTGAGGACGTACCACACACGTGACATCGGCCTTGCGACGTTCGTGAAATCGAAGAATGCGTTCGTAAGGAACCGTCGTGAGGACATCGGCATTCGAGACCATCAGCGGACAGCGAACTTCGTCGGCGATGAGTCCAATGGCTCCCGCAGTGCCCAGAGGTTGGTCTTCACGAACGATTTGCAGTTGATATGAAGCGTATTGTTCTTGCCGTAGGTGCTCCTCGATCATTTCCGACATGTGGTTGACGGAAACAAAAAAGGACCGAATGCCTCCGGCTGCGGCCCGCTGAATGATCGTTTCGAGAATGGGACGTCCGCCAACTTCGGCCAAGGGTTTTGGGCGATCGTGCACGACGGACCGCAATCGAGTTCCCCGGCCCCCGGCGCTTATGAACATTGCATTCGGCAGCGCGGTCGCCGCCGGTGATTGCTCGGCAAACCCCACGACGACCGGAGCACGACCCAGCACAAACAAATCGACGACGGCTCCACCGTCGTCACACACCGGCAATTCACGTATCCCGCGTTCCTCACACAAAGCCTCGAGTTCCGCTGGAGACGCCGAGTGGTGCGCAATCACGGGCTTGGCATTAAATCGCGCTTCGACGGTCGCATCCAAAGAAATTCCGGAAAGCAAAAGACGTCGAATATCACTGTCCGTCAAAATTCCAATGAGTTTTCCGGCGGACGACGTGACACACGCCACGAGTCCGCCCGATTCATTGATCGCCCGCAAAGCTTGTCGAATCGTTGCTTCGGGCGAAATCAGCGCGGCTTTCCAGTTGGGCGAATATTGGAGTTTCATGGAGCGGCCGTTCGTCCCCCAGGTCAATCACGTTGGAGCTTCGGGTCGCCTGCGGCACTCTTCGTCCCAGATCCCACAGCGGCGCCGATGATTTCACAAATGCGCCAGATGACTTCGTCGGGAAGCTGGGGGCTCGAGGGAACCGAAAGACAACGTTCCCACATCCACGTGGCGTGAGGATATTCGCGCGTAGGTTGGTCGAATTCACGATATGCGGGTTGCAGATGATTCGGCGTCCACAAGGGTCGTACCTGAATGTCAGCGCCTAACAACGCCGACAAAGCCGCCTCGCGATGCGCGGGTTCGTCGAAGACGAGATTCACGAGCCAATGGTTCGAACGGCAATGAGGTTCCCGATGTATACGCACGCCGCGCACCGTTTCGAGCGCTTGCCCGTAGAGGGCAGCAATGCGGGTTTTTCTCTCGAGCCGATACGGCAATTTGTCGAGTTGCGAGCACCCAAGGGCCGCAAGCAAATTCACGAGGCGAAAATTGTAGCCCACTTCATCGTGGACAAACCGCAATCCATCGGTTTTCGCGGTGGTACTCAAGTGTTTGGCGCGTCGAGCGAAAGCTTCGTCGTTCGACACGAGCATACCACCGCCCCCGGTGGTCAAGATCTTGTTCCCATTAAAACTGAAACACGCGGCGAGACCATGGTGTCCCAGGTGCTTTCCTTCGAGGTCGAAACAACCGAGCGCTTCGGCGGCATCTTCGACCAATGGCAATTCGACACGCTGACAAAATTCGCGAATCGAATTCATGTCGGCACACCATCCCATGATGTGGGCTGGCATCAATGCCAAAAGCGGCAACCCTGATTGTTTCGAAATCCAATGCTCGCCCGATCGGACGTAGTGCAGCGCCAAGAAC
>JBGAOI010000388.1:0-7011 GCA_044221885.1 Polyangium sp. (in: bacteria) | reverse complement strand
ACCAAGGCAAAAATGAATACCTTTGCCAAACCCAACCTGCTCGTTCATGTTCGGGCGCTGAAGGTCTATTTCGGATGTATTCGGGAATCGTGTTTCATCCCCATTGGCCGAACTGTACAACGGAAACACCGTGGCCCCTTTGGGAATGGTTTGCCCATCGAGTTCGACATCTTCCGTGGTTGTTCGGAAAAAACCCATGGTGGTGCTGTCGTATCGCTGCAATTCCTCGATCATTCTGGGAATCTTTGTCGGATCATCCACAATGGTTTGCCAGAGGTCACGATGCGACAGCAAAATAAATAACTCATTGCCCAAAGCACGCGCGGTCGTTTCATGGCCCGCTAGCACGAGATTCGCGCTGATCGTCGAAACGAGCTCGGGTACGCTGAGTTTCGCTTCGCCCACGTCCATGGCGCGTACGACGTGACTGATCACATCGTCGCCAGGATTTGCGCGGCGCTCGGCAATCATGTTGATCCAATATGCCTCGTATTCGAGAATGAGCTTCGCCAGCTCGAGCTGTTCTTCACGAGGAACAATCGAGGTCATCAATCGAGTGCCGGCGTCGCAACTCTGGCGCATGAAAAGAGCATCTTTTTCGGGTACACCCAGTATCTCCATGATGACGCGCAAAGGAAATGGAAACGCGAATTCGGCAACGTAATCAACGGAGCCTTGTTGCGGAAATGTGTCGAGCAGTTCTTTGGCAATGCGGCGAATCATGGATTCGAATCGCACGACGTGTGTCGGAGCAAAAAGCTTGCTGAAGGGGCCGCGAAGGCGATCGTGGTCGAGGTCCGAATTAAACATGTTCGGAACCATGAACGTGTGCGAATTTTGCAATAACGCCCAAACTTCTGGCGTGAATTGATCACTGAGCTTGTTGAACGAATTGGCAACCGTAAAACGTTGCGGATCCTGAACCACACGCAACATGTCGTCGTAACGACTGACAAACCAAATATTGAACAACGGACTATGACAAACGGGCTGCTCTTGACGCATACGCGTAAAATGCGCGTGAAGGTCATTCCGAGCGGTCGTGACCATAGGGTTGTAAACGGCTCCGATGTGCGGACAGGTCTTGTTGGAGTCTGACACGAGGATGCTCCGGCTCGAGGGCGTTGCCTTCAACGCTGGACGTGGATTACGGCCGAGCGAAGAGGTCGAGATTGTCACGCTACTCGCAGTTAATGCCCAAGGTCAAGAAAATGCAGCAGATTGTTTTCGTCAAACGTTTGGCAGAGACAAGGGTTGGGATGTATAGAAACAACCTGAGCCGACGAAACACCAGCGTCCGTTGTTCACGGTATCCAAAACACCGTATCGACGCTACTCGGTGGGTATTCCCGTTGGGCCCGGGGGCGAGAAACGGGCATCGTTGCTATGAGTGACGCCACATGACAAACTCGCTTATGCCCTGCCTTCGTTCGGCAATGCGGTGTGGTTACCGACCACGCTTTTGGTGCGAATTCATCGCACACAACGACAAGGGAAACCCGCTTCTGCTGGACTTGCTTCGGATCGCGTTTTCACGTCCCCCGACAAAAAACTCAACATGAGAAAATCATCCCCGCTGCCAGTCGGGGTGTCCGACGATGTATACCAACTGCAAAGCGTCAGAGGAAATGCATCTTCGTCAATGATCGGGCAATGGTCTCGTAATACCAAAATGCCTTTTAGTTCATCGAGTGTCGGGGCACGCCAATCGTCTTTTCCTTCGGCTACCAAGTCCCCACAACGATCGATACACGATCCGCCGGTAAACCGCGTGTCGAGCGTCGCGCGTAACCACATCCGCCCCGTCGTTTTGCTGGTCGCCGTTTCGGCGTCGAGGTCATAATCCTTCGTTGGTGGAGGCGGTGCGCCGAATTCGCTGCTCGCTTGCCCATTGCCGGAAGAACTGGCGGCATTTCCACTTCCGCCACTTCCTGCATCGAATTCTGGTTCGGGATACATCACGTCGCCATAACCGGTTGTCCCACCGATGGGTTGATGGTTTTTCCCGTCATTGTTCGGCGTACACGCATTCGTCTGCAGAAACACGCCCATGACCAAGACGGTTCTGTGAAGGAGAAATCTCGAAATCATGGTCCACGTCCTTCAAAGGAGGATTTCGTCGAGGGTTCCGGTGCAATCGATATCGTGCCCCACCGCGGACACGACTTCCATTCCCGTCGAATTCGAGGCCAAGCCAAATACGCGCCCAAGCGTCGTGAGTAGCTTGTTATGAGGCATTCCGGCGGTACGAAGAATACCTTCCCATGAGCCGTAAGGCGTGAGGTTTTGGGCGTAATGCAAATAGCGACCCGTGGCGAGGAATTTTCCACCGCCCAGCAGAATCACCGGATAATTGTGAAAATCGTGGCTACCCGTCGCGACGTCGGCAAACCAGGCGACAATGGTATGGTCGAGCAACGTGCCATCGCCTTCGGGCACGGAATCGAGAAATGCGCAGAGCTTGGTCACCAGCGTCATGTTGGTCGTGTGGTAACGCGTCATCATTTCATGTGCGATATCGTCGGGCGGAAAGTCCTCGGCATGATGCGCAAAGTCGGCATGCAAGTCGCCAGCAGGCCCATCGAAATCCGGTTTTTCCGCGCCCGGCAAAAGAAGCGTCACGACGCGCGTCAAGTCGCAAGCCAAAGCCATCGTGATCAAAGGCATGAATGCTTCGTAGCGAATACGCATTTCTTGAGGTAAACCCTTCAAGGGTTCAGCGGGCACGGGCGGCGCGGCGCATTCTGCTTGCGCCAGACCCGCGAGGCGTTTCTCCAAGTCCCTCACGAGGTCGCGATGGGTTTCGAGTTTTTGGCGATCGGCGCCCGAAAGCTTGGGAGCCAGCAATTTGTATTCGTTTTGCACGAAATCGAGAATGCTCGATTGGGCCAATTCGAGCGGATCGTTGGCGGGCACGTTACCCGTTTGAAAAAGCCGCGAATACAAGGCCATGGGCGACTTTTCCGTAGGCAAAGGATTGCCCTCGGCATCAAACCGGGAAAGCCAAGCATCGTTGGGGGTCGTTCCGAGCTCGAGGGACGGAATGCGGTCGGGTCGAGCCACAACCGCTGCGATGTTTTGATCCAGCGATGGCCCGAATGCCGTATACACACCCGCATTGGCCTCGCGAACTCGATTGCCTGTCCAGCGACAAATCCCGCCTTTGATGTGAGCGTCAGAGACCACCTGCGGATCGTTGATACACGGCAATAACGACAAACCGTCGAGGATCAACATTTTCGCAGCAAATGGCGATAGCGGCGCCAGAATACGGCTAAATTCGCCCACACTTTCCACATCCCACGCCGAAGGCCACGGTTGCCCCGCTGAATCGAGACCTCCTGGCTTCATCGTTGCAGCTTTGCGCCCGGTCAAAGGCATTTGCCAATTCGAAAAGCGAGCCACTTCGTCGGACATTCCCAACGGTTGCAATCGAAATTGGTCATACACGGTGCCGTGCGCGGTGCCCACGAACACGATACGTCGCGGTGTCGTCGCGATTTCTGCACGCGCGGAAAAACCGTGATCGGCAAACAAGGACGGAAACAAAGTGGCTGCACCTCCCGCACCCAATGCAGCAAGCAGACCTCGACGATTCAAACGTTTCGATTTCATAGGCCACTCCTTGCTGGGCGGTGCGAAAACGCAGGCGATGTGATGAGCGCCAGAATCAGCTCGCGAATATCGCCGCCTGCCGATAAGAAGGTCTGATCCATTTTTTCAATGGCACAAAGTTCTGCCGTTTCTTCAATATGCCCAAACGCATAACGAAACCATTGCTTCGTCACGCACAGGCGCACGTCGTCACTGTCCGCGAGACGATGCGCAAGATCCACGGCATCACGGACAGGACCTGCATTGTCGAATCCTTTCAATTCACCCGAACTGTCCACGGGAAAACCATTGTCCGTCGTACGGAAACGACCCATGGAATCGTATTGTTCGAATGGAAAACCCGCGCCATCAATGGTCGCATGACAACCTGCACACGCCGCATTCGTCACATGCGCCGCGTAACGCTCGCGATTCGTTTGCGGCACACTGCCTGAGCCCGCGGCTTCAATGTTTGTCTCGACGCCCGGCGGAGGCGCGGGAGGAGGCGCGCATAACAGGCGTTCCAACACGAAAACCCCTCGCAGAACCGGCGAAGGTTGAACGGGATGGCCGTGTGCAGCAAGAACGCCCGGTAATGTCAAAATGCCCGCGCGCTGCGCTGGATTATGCGTCACGGCTTCCCATTCGTTCGTCGGCGGCGGCACGCCATAAAGTCCAGCCAGCGCCCCATTGACCCGGGTCGTGTTCTTGGTGAGCAATTCATGCAAGGTTCCTGAACCATCGAAGACGGTTTCCTCGACAAACGCCAACGTTTCTTCTTGCATCGAAATGCGCAATTCCGCATTCCACGTGGGAAATGTAGCCGGATCTTTGGATACTTTTTCGAGTCGTCCCACATCGAGCCATTGACGATGAAAACTGCGGACCATTTTTCGCGCACGTGGGTCGTCGAGCATGCGCTGCGCTTGCGATTTCAGTTCGTCGAGGTTCGTCAATGCCTGGGTATCGGCAGCGTGGGCAAGTTCGTCGTCCGGCAAGTCGTCCCACAAAAATAACGCCAAGCGTGCCGCAAGTTCATGCGATGTCAAAGCGATATCCACCGCATTGGGTGACGTCGTGGATTGACCGAATTCCGGGACATACAAAAAAGGCGGCGATTGAAGCATCGCTTCAAGAACGAGACTGGCTCCAATCCGCAATCCATCCGGCTGAGCCAAACCCAACGTGAACAATGCCGCGTACCGATCCACTTCTTCCGCCGTCAATGGGCGGCGAAACGCACGTCGACCAAAATCACGAATCAATTCATGTCCGCACGCATTCGGATCCGCGCTTCCGCCAAGACAAGGCACAATGTTTTCCGGTTTTACCATGGCCGCCGCCACGGCCCCTCGAGCAGCTTGATGATACGCCTCGATCAAGAGAGCGGAAGGGTTTTGCACGTCCGCGTTGTTTTCAAATCCGCGCGCAATGGTTTCATCTGGCAATTTGAACACGGGAAGCTGCACATCCGGAAACAAACCGTGCAGCGCGTTCGTGTATTGAATTCGCGTCAATCGGCGTAACGGGGCCCGAACGGCGGCATTTGTGCCCGAGTCACATTGAGAATTCGTCATTCCAGGAGGAAGTTCGTCCTGACAAGACAATAGAAAACAGCTTATGCAGATCGCACCTGCATACACGAGGAAAGGACGCATCGCAGCTCCTTCGTCGTCGCCCGGAGGGATCTCGAAAAACGCGACGATATGCAAAGGATGGACTGTGCCGAGAATGCGGCAAGGAAATTTGGCGTCGTATTCTAGCCTGTAATCCTGCTCGAAGCGTCCACGACAAACAAGCGCTCGAGCGTCCTAGCGATTCACTTCTGGGGATCAGAAGCGCCGGATTTGTCCGGAAGCACGGGCGCATCGAACCATTCTGCTTTGACGAAATCCATGAGCGAGGACGTTTGGGGCGGAAACTCGTATGGCGATTTGCGTTCAATGCCTTGTTGCCACAACACGGTCGCCAATTCTTCGGCATGGTCGAGCAGTTCCTGTGCATGCCGCGTCATCACGCGCCAAACTTCGCCAATGACTTCGTCACTGGGAGCATATCGGAAGTAAACTCGCATGAAGAGTTGCTCCAAAAGAAAACTCATGTTGTCATTGCCTGCGCCATAAATCATGGCGGGCAAAAGACGCGGGCGGTTCATGAGCCATTGAAACCACCCCCAGTCTGTTTTCTCGTCATACACGCTGAATCGGTCCCCAAAGTAACGTTTCAAAAGCGTCTCCGAAACATAAACCGAACGGTTATGTTGCTGCATGCCCAGCGACAACACACGAAATCCCGCACAACGTTCTTCGAGACTTGGGCTGAGTGCGCGGGCCACCATGGCATCCAACTCTGGAGACAATTCCGATGGCGACGACGGATTCCTCTCGATTTGCTTTGCCCTCATGTTGCAGATAAATGCGGTCGCTGTTACGGCATTGAAGGTGGAATCATTGGCGCTGATCACGCCATCCACATATCGCCGCCCGTCAATCTTGTGCAGAGGCATGTACATCGGCAATGCACTCGTCGCCAGAAGGGCATCGACAAGCGTCCAATTCTGAGGGCAAAACCCGCCCAATTTGACGACGGCTTCTCCGCTCATGTCGTCAACGTTGAATGAATTCACGTGACAATCGCGCTCGAGGTCCGCTAGTTTCATATCGCCGAACGATTGCTCGAGAATCCGTCGCAATGGCGCCACATCGACCAACGCGCCTGTGCCGCTCAAAAAACGCAGCGTCGAATACGTCGTGGGTTGGAGCGCGCGAATTGTGGCATTGGAAAATGCAATGGCATCGTCGAGCACATCGAGCGATATACGTTTGGCCGCTTCAAAATCCTTGGGCAGTCGTGAAGCGAGGAACAAAGCAATGAGCGCTCCATCGGACGTACCGGCGAATTGATGCGTGGAGGCAAGAAACCCCGGATACGCCGCTTCGAGTTTGCGCAACATGCGAATCTGCAAAGGAGCCGCTGGTCCGCCATCGATCGAAAGAATTCGATACCGCACGTTCGCGCTGTCGCTCAAAACAGCCTCCATTCCGAAGGTTTTACGAAAACCCTACATGATCATGAGGGCGCAAGGAAGACAAATCGTGGGCCGACGCGGCGAAAATGTCACCTAGAAACGAGCGCCAAAAGTCCGCCGCGTGGTTGGGAAGGAGTCGTGAACGACCAGGTCCTCACGGACAAACAGACTTGCTCTGCTGCAAGTGCATGAGCAATCGTTGCAACACGCCTGCATCGCCCGGCAACGAGAAGTGATCGACGCCCGCGTTGTCGTTCAGCTCGAAATGGTGACAACTCATGTTGCTCCACACGGCCACCGAATCATTCGTGATGTCTTCCTGGTTAAAATCGCCATCCCGCGTGAAGTACACGGTATTGTCCCAATCGACGAGCTGCCCGACGGACAGG
>JBGAOI010000387.1:0-7026 GCA_044221885.1 Polyangium sp. (in: bacteria) | reverse complement strand
TCAGGTTTTTCCCCTTGATCGTGTACGTGAGAACATCCCCCGTCACGGCCAGCAGTTTGTCTACGCTGAGTTCGAAGAACAAATTGAGCGACACGCACGCCGGCGCCGGGACGAAATACCGCCACGTATTGTCCTGGCCATTTTGCGGCATCGCCGCATCTCCGCCGAACACTTCCGAACAGTTCACGTCCATCATCATTGTCGGATCGAGCGGCAACGCTTTGACCCGCAACGAAACTTCGGCAAAGTATTCTTCACCGACAATCAGCTCCCCGACGGCAAAACGAATGGCATTCGTATCCGGAGGCAATGGATTGTCCAGGGACAAATCCCATCCCGCATCCGTGGGAACACCGACGCGCACATAACCGCCCGCACAGCTCTGGCAATTCGTAGCCATACCGGTGCCCGTTTCGGCGCCCATCGAACGAATGCGATGCCAAGGACCAATCGGCGCATCCGAATTCGCGGTTTCATCGTCGTCCAATGCCGATTTGCATTCCAGATCATTTGGATAATCCATCTTGCCATCGGCATCATTGTCCATGCCATCGCTGCACTTCGGCAACAGCACTTTCTCGTATTTGTAATGCGTCTCGGGTCCCGCTACGGCCGAGCCAAACCCAAACGGCGTGACGCCCGTTCCACCCGTTATTCCGCCGTTCGCACCGTACGCCACCGCTTGAATGCGATCCCATTCGTTGTGCGCATAAAACGGAGGGCCAGAAAATCCCAGGAAGTTGTCCAGTTGCCCAGCTCCCGTGGGCACCGGATTCACCACGATTCCATTCTGCACCGTAATGAAGGCATTGCCAGGGTTGCGAATCGTTCGCGCATCATTGCTGTAGAAAATGCCCGTGTCCGCATAAAGTTGCGAGAGCGAGCCATTCTCGAGCCCAATGCCGCCGAAATTGCCATTGCCTCGAGGTCCCCAACCATCGTCCATTTGCGGACCACGTTTGGGCGCGACCGTTTTCCCATTGCGATCGATGATTCGTGCACCAACCACTTCGGTATTCGCCGGAACGTATTCCGTAATGTATCCACCGGCCCCTCGCGACGCGTTGTTCGGCACTGGCGTGAATTGAATGATGAACGTCAATACGTCGCCCACCTTCGCCTTGGTGTCCGTTCCCATGCCCCCAGGCGTCGGATTGCCTTGCGGATCCAAGGCCACAACCGTCGCTTGACTAATGCGTTTGGCCGTTTGAACCTGCGCCACGCTATGCGCGTCGGCGCTCGTCGTCATCAAGAGCGGAAGAATCCCCGCACAAAATGCCCAAGAACGTTTTTTCATGACGCACCTCCTCATTTCGGAATCGGCGGGGGTTCCGGAATCTCACGCGGAACGATGATGTACACCTTGCGCACGTCGAGCACCGTCACGAGGTCCCCGAGCACACGAATATCGGCTGCAAAAAGCTGATCCACTTCGAGCGGCTTTTGAAAGTCGTTGTACCCCTTCACGTCAAACTTTACGGTACTTCCCGGCGTAACACCGCGGAAAATATCGCCATCGATCGTCGCCCCCGCAGGCGGAGGCGCAACGGGCGTAATCGATTGAATGAAATCGGCCGTGGTAAAACCAGGCGTCACGACTTCACCCTTCAATCCCGTGGTCACGCCAATCTTGTCCGTCGAGATATCCAGCACGCCAAGCTGCGCGAGCTGCACGACTGCCGACGTAATCAAGTCGCCAAGTCCCGTTCCATCTGGCAAGACGTCGAAGACGACCGGACAAACGGGTTTTCCGCCGACCATCGTCGGATCCTTCGGCGCTCCACCAACCCCCGTCAAACACTTGCCCGTGTTGATATCCGGCGGAATGATCGCTTTTGTCGCAATGGCCAATTCCTCGAGCTGCGCGCGCGGATCATTCGGCGTGCCGACGTTTTCCAAGCTATCAATCCCCACAACCCGCGCCCCGATGGCTCCAAGCGCCGCCAATGCCGCTTGCTTGCTATGCGCTCCGGGAACCACGGTTTGGTAATCGAGCGCTTCGTGCGAAATGGCGTCCGTAATTTGCAAAATGATGGGCAATGCGTCCTTGCGGAATCCCACACCACCAATCGTCCCCATTGGAGCAAATGGCCCATACCCCAAATCCGGAAGCCCCGTACCGCTCGCCCATTGGTACAGCGATTCATACCCAGATTCGGGCACATCGAGACCACCAGCCGCGGGCGGCAAGAGAGACAAACCCATGCTGATTTTTGCAACATCCGTCGTAATCGACTGCAAAAGTTCGTACGGTTTGTCGCCGGGAAGTCCAAACGGAGCCAGCGGCATATCTTCAAAACGACCCACGCCAAACGCGGCGTCCGTAATGACCGCGCTCACGCCAGGCACGATGGTCTTGTCGAGAGCCGCTTGAATGGCCGCGATTTCCTCGCCAAACGATCCCGTCGTATCCACCGAGAAAAACACATCGGCTTGACGAACCGTCGTCGTGAAATCGAGCTGCCCCGACTTTTCCGGTCCAAGGTACGGCAGGACGAAATAAAAATCGCCCGGCGGAATCGACACAGTCGGATCATTCGGATCACTTCCGGCAATCTTTTCAACGAGATCCGGCGTCCCGTCGCCATCAGTATCCGCCGACAAAGGTGACGATTCACCAGGATCCACCATGCCATTGCCATTGGGATCTTCCTGCGCGTCGGGCACGAAATCCCCATCGGAATCGACATCCAAGAAGTCCGGCGTGGCATCACCATCCGAATCGACCGGCGGCGTAACGAGATCGGCATCTCCCGCTTCGAGCGCATCCTTGATTCCATCCCCGTCGCTATCGTCGTCACGGAAATTGGGAATCTTGTCCTTATCAGGTTCCCCAGCGATTTCGTGTTTGTCCGAAATTGAATCCCCGTCGCTGTCGAGGTCCAAGAAATCCGGCGTGCCATCTCCGTCGGTGTCGACAATGGCGAATGCGGCATCGAGTTCTTCGTTGTCCTTCAATCCATCGCCATCGCTATCGGTATCGCGGAAATCAGGCGTTCCATCGCCATCCGTATCTCGCGGCGGCGAAGCCAAGTCCTTGTCACCGGCTTCATCCGCATCCAGAATGCCGTCGCCATCGCTATCGAGATCCAGCCAATCTGGGAATTCATCCCCGTCCGTATTGACCTTCGTCGCGATTCCTTCTCCCTCATTCGTAATGCCATCGCCATCTGCATCCGCAGACGGAGCAGCCGACACCCCGCCGTTGTCGCTACATCCGGCGACTGCACAAAGTGCCAATGAAAAGAAAATGCCAAGTCGTCTCATCGGTGCCTCCGATGAGTCCAGAACAGCATGAAATCGTCGCGAAAGATATTACGTTCGCGCCGACGATTCGGATTTGTGGAAATGGAATGGGGTGGTCAATCGAGAATGCAGTTCGCGCCATGCCCGTACCAGGGCACCGACGCGGCGATTCTCAGGCCACAGTATCGCCTGGATCGATGATTTCCAGCGTCTTGCCCAGCTCAATTGCTTTTTCAGTCGCCGCCGCCAAGGCATCTTTGGCCACTTGCGGACCGCCCATGGCCATTGGTTCCGCAATGATTTCATGAAATGGTCCGAGGCCCAGCAATCCGAACACCGTTTTGAGGTACGGAACCTGAAAATCCATAGCGGCATAAGGCGATCCGGGTGGATACGCTCCGTCACGCGTCACGAGCAGCACCACAGGACGTCCCCCAAGAAGCCCCTTGAATTCGCCTTTTTTGCGATCGTAATCGAATGTCAATCGAGCTTGCACGACCGCGTCGATCCACCGCTTCAATTGCCAGGGAATCGAAAAGTTCCACATCGGCGTCGATACGACGATGAGATTCGCCTGATGCAGTTGGTCCGTCCAACGCGCGAGCGCATTCCAGCGCGAAGCCATTTCCTCGTCGAGATTGCCTTCACCATAAAGCATCTCGAACTTCGTCTGCACGTCCCACTCGTCCCAAGCCGGGAGTTTGTCCGCGTCCTTCGCCAAGTCGACTTCGATGCGTTGCGTGCCCGGGTTGTTCTCCATGTACGACTCGAAAAATGCATCCCGAAGCTTGCGTGTGCGGGACTTCGCTGCACGCGGAAGCGCAAACAGATCGAGAACGATACCCATGACGATACTCTCCCCTTCTTCTGCCAGTGGTGGCACGAAGATCCTACGCGAAGCGCAATACCCTCACCCGTTCCCGGTGTAAAGGGTGTTTTTCCTTTGAATACCAACGATTTGACGAGCCAAGATCAAGCGGCGATGCCCCACTCGACGTCGAACTCGAGCTGCGATCCTTGAGCGCCTGACGAGCTTCGCAAACCACGCGCAAGGTTGCGCACGCCCGCAAGCAGAGGCTCATTCGACGATGACAACCACGCACCACCAAGTGCCAACTGTCCGTCGATATGCACTCGGAAACTCACCTTCTCACGCGCAGCCGAGATCTCGAACGTACCTGCGCCACGCGCCAACGCGAATCGCGCGAGATCCGAAACTGCCGACTGAAGAAGCATCCCGCGGTTCCACTCCATGCCGAGATACACGCACAAATAACGCACGTAGTTTCGCAGGGTGATGACCGAGATCTCGTCTTTGACCGTCAACGTCTTCGTCGGTCGCGGCACGGCTCCCATCTCACGAAGCAATTTCCGTTCGAGATCCGTCGCTTCCTCGACGCTCAACTCGCGAAGATTGCGTACGAGAAAGCTGATCAGGCCTGCCTTGCCCTCAGCATCCAACGCGTCGATATGTTTTTCCGCGCGCGGCCCCAGCACCTCGAGCGCTGCATCGAGAGACGCTGAATCCACATATTTCGACGCGATACGACGCGCCGCCTGGGAAAAACTCACACCCATGTGCACTCCCTAGGAGGTCCGGTTCGACTTGGAAGCCCCAATGTACGCTACTTTGAGGAGCACGTAAAGTTCCAGCCGCACGCCGTTTTTCACGGCGATGGACAATTCTCGCGCTTTCCGAATCATCCCCACACCCACAACTTGCCCCAACGCCACACGCGCGATACGCACTGCCCCGTGAAATCTAGGCCTCTCCATCCCATCGCGCGTTTGCCTCAAGACTGGCAAGCGAATCTTTCGGCTCTCGGGGAACGGTCGTTCGTCGCACGACAAGTGTTTTCCTGGATCCACAAGCTAGGGATCTTCGACCCGAACGCCATGACAAACCTTGCGGCAGGACTTCGCGCCAAACTCGCCGAAGGTGGACTCGGCCCGGTTGCCGAAATCGCCCACGTACATCGTTCGGCGGATGGAACGCGGAAAGTCGTCCTGAAACTCGCCGATGGAGCCACGATCGAAACGGTATTGCTCCCAGGCGTAAGCGGACCGAATGCGCAGAGTGAACCAAGCGCCGACGCGGCCGCCGCAGATGATGACGACGAAGAAGACGAAGAGCCCACGACAAACCTAGCGAAAACTCGCGTCACCCAGTGCATCTCGACGCAAGTTGGTTGTGCCATGGGATGCGTGTTTTGTGCGAGCGGTGTGGCTGGTTTGCAGCGACATCTCGGGCCAGAAGAGATCGTCGCCCAGGTGCTGATCGGTCGAGCGCTGTGTGAACCAGACGAACGTCTGCGCAACGTCGTGTTCATGGGCATGGGCGAACCACTGCACAACTACGAGAGCACTTCGCGCGCGCTTCGGCTGCTCACACACGTGGAAGGCATCAGTTTGTCCTCGCGCCGCGTCACGGTCTCGACATCAGGTCTCGTGCCGGAAATCGAGCGTCTCGGGAAAGAATTTCAGGGGCAAGTGTCGCTCGCGATCTCGCTCCATGCAACCGATGACGAGAGTCGTTCGGCACTCATGCCCATCAACCGCAAGTACCCTCTCAGCGAGCTTCTCGCCGCGCTTCGTGCGTATCCGCTTCCACCCCGACGACGCATCACGATCGAATACACGCTTGTGTCCGGGAAAAACGACTCGCCTCAAGAAGCCGTACGTCTTTCCAAACTTTTGCGCGGAATCCCTGTCAAGATCAATCTCATCCCGATGAACCCGATCGAAGCGTCGTCGCTGGGGCCCCCGGACATGCGCCGCGTGCTTGCGTTCCAACAGGTCCTCGTGGACGCGGGTTACTCGTGCTTCATCCGCCGCCGTCGTGGCGACGACGTATCTGCCGCATGCGGTCAACTTGCGCTGCTTGGGCGCAAACCCAAGGTGAAAGGGTTTCGCGAGACAGACACCACCAAAGCCACCTCTTGACGACGGCTCGACAAACGACCACATCGCAAAACGTGTTCGACAAGATCCTGATAGCCAACCGCGGCGAGATTGCTTGCCGCATCGCACGTACGTGCAAACGCCTGGGCATTCGCACGGTTGCCGTATATTCGGACGCCGACGCGAATTCGCTGCATGTTCGTATGGCGGACGAAGCTGTCCGCATCGGACCTCCGCCCGTCAAAGACAGCTACTTGAATATTGCGGCCATTGTAGATGCCGCACGTTCGACGGGCGCTCGCGCAATTCATCCTGGATATGGATTGCTGAGCGAAAAAGAAGCCTTTTGTCGAGCGGTAACGGAAGCCGGCATCGTCTTCATTGGGCCCCCTCCGAAAGCGCTCGATGCCTTCGGCGACAAGATCAAAGCGCGTGAAGTTGCCAAAGCCGTCGGGGTTTGTCCTCCTCCGGGTACGGACGGACCGCTGTCAGCCGACGATGTGGAAGCAGCAACACGCGAGGCCGAACGAATCGGCACGCCCATCTTGGTCAAGGCGGCAGGTGGTGGCGGCGGCATTGGCATGCAAATCGTCGAAGACTTGGCGAAACTTCCGCGAGCGCTCCAAGCGTGTTCCGACCGCGGCAAGAGCGCCTTTGGTGACGCGCGAGTGTATCTCGAGCGATACCTGCGCGGACCTCGACACATCGAAGTGCAGGTCTTGTGCGACGGTCACGGCAATGCGGTCGCCCTCGGCGAACGTGAATGCAGCGTTCAGCGGCGCCATCAAAAAATCATCGAAGAAACACCATCTCCCGCCTGGTTTTTCCAGGGCGACGCAGGCGAAGCCAAACGCCAGGATCTCTTCGATCAAGCGTTGC
>JBGAOI010000386.1:0-7029 GCA_044221885.1 Polyangium sp. (in: bacteria) | reverse complement strand
AGCAACCAATGGAGAAGATACACTTCCTGGCCACCGGAAAAAGCGGTAAACCGTAAATATTATTTAAACCAGGATAATAAATTATCAATAACAGCGGGCACGGGTTTTGATGAATACATCAGCGACCCGGCCAAACCGGTTCCATATTCGAAGAACATCGGGCCGGACTACACGCGAGAATATATGGCCGAAGATCAACGATTTGCGGCCTTTCGTCCGGACGTATTGGTCTACCGTGGTCCCGAATTGGAAAACGACGTGACGCTCGCCGGTCCGTTGACGGCGGATTTATGGGTGAGTACGACGGGTACCGATGCGGATTGGATTGTCAAACTCATTGATGAACAACCAGCAAAGTCCGCGGATGACTCCGACGACGATCCGCCCAAAGGCGCCGAGCAATTGCTCGTGCGAGGTGAACCGATTCGGGGTCGTTTTCGCGATAGTTTGGAATCACCCAAAGCATTTGTCCCGAATGAACCGACGCGCGTGAAGTTTGTCCTCAATGACGTGTTGCACACGTTCAAACGTGGGCATCGGATTGTGCTCCACATTCAATCCACGTGGTTTCCGGTCATCGATCGCAATCCGCAAACGTTTGTCCCGAACATTTTCGAGGCCAAAGCGAGCGATTACGTCAAAGCGACGCATCGGGTGCACCGGAGCAAGGATATGCTGAGCGGCGTCGAGGTCTGGGTTTTGCCGTAACGCAAAACGCGACCCGGGCTTCGCCCTGACCCACCCGGGGCTCCGCGCCCCGGGACCCGCGCAAGGGCCCGGGCCCTTGACCCGGGTATTGGTTTGTCCACTACGTGGCCAAACCAAACACGTGTCAGGAGGCCATAGCAGACTTGAGCCTATTTGAAATGGCCGCATCGCGGCCATTTCAATACTGGTCCAGCGCTCGCTGGTCCGGGTCCAGGGGCGGACAGCCCCTGGTCGGGTCTGGGGTGAAACCCCAGAACTTCATCACACGGCTGCGTACGCGGGCTTGCGCGCGGACAAACCAGCGTCGCGAATGAGCGCGGTGTCTTCGTTCTCGCCTGGGTTGGGCGTCGTGAGCAGCTTGTCGCCGTAGAAGATGGAGTTTGCCCCGACGTACAGACACATCATCTGTGCTTCGCGCGTGAGGTCGGTGCGGCCCGCGGACAAACGCACGCGGCTCTTCGGCATGATGATGCGCGCGGTGGCGATCATTCGGACAAACTCGAGCGGATCCACCGGCGGAAAGTGCTCGAACGGTGTACCTGGGGCGCGTACGAGGGCGTTCACCGGAACGCTTTCGGGATGCGGCTGCAAGCGCGCGAGCTCGATGAGCATGGCGCAACGATCGCGCACACTCTCGCCCATGCCGATGATGCCGCCCGAGCACACGGTGATGCCCGCTTTGCGCACGTTGCGAAGGGTCACCAAGCGTTCGTCGTACGTGCGTGTGGAGATGATCGAACGGTAGTGTTCGCGTGACGTATCGAGGTTGTGGTTGTACGCGTCGAGGCCTGCGTCCTTCAGCTTTTGCGCTTGGTCTTCGTTGAGCATGCCGAGCGTCACGCATGCTTCGAGCCCCAACGATTTCACGCCACGAACCATCGTGAGGACACGTTCAAACGCGGGACCGTCTTTCACTTCGCGCCATGCGGCACCCATGCAAAAACGCGTGGAGCCGGCTTCTTTGGCACGTTCGGCTGCGCCGAGAACATCGTCGACATCGAGCATTTTTTCCGGCGTGACGTTTGTCTCGTAGTGCGACGATTGCGGGCAGTACTTGCAATCTTCAGGGCACGCGCCGGTCTTCACGCTGAGCAACGTGCAGAGCTCGACTTCACCATCGACGTGATGCGCTCGATGCACAGCACGCGCGCGATCCATCAACGAAAGAAAGGGCAACTCGTAGATCGCGACGACTTCGTCGACGGTCCAATCATGGCGAATCGTAAACGCCTCGGTCATGGGCGTGGGTGTACTCGACTCGGGCCGCGAGGGAAAGATGAACTCGACGTTCGTGCATGAAGTTGGCCCTTCCTCACGACGGCATCGTTCTCGCAGGACCACGTCCGAGAAGTCCGCAGGCAAACCCTCACCAGGCAGGAGTCCCCATGTCTCTCGAATCGTATCGTCGAAGTCGACTCGTCGTTTTGCATCCGCGATCGAGCGTTCAAGAAGCAGCTCGAGCCATGGCGGACAATCACATTGGTTGTGTGCTCGTAACCCACGAACACGAGTTGGTTGGGGTTGTGACCGATCGCGATCTTGCGCTCGATGCCGTGGCTGCCGAACTCGATCCATCGACGACGACGGTGCGCGATGTGATGAGCGACGAGATCGCGACGGTGAACGTCGATGACGATGTGCCGAGGGTACTGGAAACCATGCGCCAACACGCATGTCGCCGCGTGCCACTTCTCGATGGCGGAAGAGCGATCGGCATCATCACGCTCGATGACTTGATTCTCGACAACCGGATCGACTTGGCCGATGCGCGTTCGGTGATCGAAGCGCAACTCGAAACAGCGGCGCGGTTCAAGCCAGAAGGACAAACCCATCCGTCTGCGCCGGCACGAACAGAACAGGAGGCACGACGGGCACGTGTGCAACGCAGACGCACTGCGCGTGCAGAAAATACCTACCGAAAACTGCTCGGCGCAGTCGAACGGCATACGGGTTTGCAAACGCCGACGGAAGCCGAGCATGCCGTCAGGATTGTCCTTTCAAACGTTTGTCGGAGGCTCACACCGCAGAATGCGGAGCATCTCGTTGCGCAACTGCCGTCCAAGCTGGTGCTTCTACTGGACCGTCCGTACGAAGGGCCGGACCGAACGATCACGCTGGACACACTCAAAGCGGACCTGCGACAAACCCTGCATCTGATTCCCGAAGAAGCGGGCGAGATTTTGTATTCGGTGTGCGACGTGATCGCAGACGCGGTGTCCGTCGGTGAAATTGAAAGTGTGCGTGCGGAACTGCCAACGGCGATGAAGGATTTGTTTCCCGAGATGGCGTTTCGCCGAGCAGGCTGACGTTGACCTTGTGGAACACGCATGGGGCTTTTCAAGCGAACGAAGAATGCCGTAGCGTCGCGTCGATGGTGACGAGCAAACGTGGCGTGAGTGTCCTCGGCTTGGTCGTGGCACTTGGTTGTTCCCGCCAAACGACTGCGACAAACGACGCTGGCGTAGATGCTGGCGACGATGCGCTTGCTCTGACAGCAGTCGAAGCGACGCCGTCGGCAACGGTTCCCCCTGCGCTCTTGCCCGATCCCGAGGACGCGACGGTGCCCGCGGCAGAAGCGTTGCGAAAAATCGTCGCAAAGGTGGATGACGATCCGCAATTGGCGCGACAACGCGATGCAGTCGTAGGGTTTTTCAAAGACGAACTACCATCACCATTTGCCGCGCAGGTGGAAGCTTTGCCAGGGAATCGTCGAGCGGTGTTGATTCCGGGAAAACTCGAGGCCGGTCGACCGTTTGTCATGGTCATCGATGCCAATGGAACACGGGCGTGGACGAAGGAAATGCCGTTGGCAGGAATCGTGCCGGGCGTGCGAGATATCGCCATTGTGCGCGGCGCAGAATCTGCTGTGGGTATCGCATTCTGTGATTCAACGGGTAATCGCGCAGCGTTGAGGATGTGGAATGCGGATGGGAGCATCAATGCAGATTTCGAGGTGATGGATATTCCGCATTGTGAATTGATCTCGGCGATGTTCATCCCCGGCATGGGACATCTGATTGGTTCGACAGGAGAAACGACTGCCCGCATTGGAATGATTGCGGTCAATGGCATGCGCGTCTGGGATTCTGCGGGAATTGCGCTGCCCTGGCATGCGATGCCGAAAACCGCATTGACGCTCGCCATGGATTCCGAGTATTCGTTTGTCGTGGTAGGTGTCGACGCCGCGGAAAATGAAAAACGACGGCCGAATGACGGGAATATCATGGCGATGCGTTATGATGGTCGGGGACGTGAACTATGGCCCACGCCAGTCGCTTTGGGGCATCGTCGCGGACGAACCATGGAACGAGTTCGCGTGCGTAACGTGGCGCCGGGCAAACTGGAAATACAAGTAGGGGACAAACCAAACGACGTCGTGGAACTCAGTTCCGATGGAGCCGTGACGCCGTGGAAGTGAGCACGTCGGTTATCGATTCATGCGTGCGATGTAATCGGCGGCAACGTCAGGTTCAATGCCCAGTCCCTCGGCTATCTCGGCAATGGCTTCGCGTTCCGATGTGCGCAACACGTCGTCGGCCATGGTGATGTCAATGGCCATGAGCAAAGCACCGTGGCGTGCGCCGTCCGAATCGAGTCGTTCGCGTACGGAAGCAACGCGCGCCATTCGCCCATCTCGTGCGACTTCGACTTCGACGCGTTTCACGACATCCTCGAGCGCTTCGTTGGTCATGCGATCGCCGGTCAACTTGAATACTTTGTGCACAAAGAGCTTACGCTCGTCGTCGCTGAAATCGCCGTCCGCGCTTGCGGCTAAGTAAAGCAATTCAACGAGGGCTTCGAGTTGCGGGCCATCAAGGGTTCCGGTGATTTCGCTCATGTGCACTCGCATAGTCGCAGAATGCGCGGGAGACAAGAGGTTTGGTCCGGAGAAACGAGGAGGAAATCGCAGCGGACGTAACGTTCAGCAATCGTGACCGTCTGGACAGCCATTCATGGGGGGAGGAGGCGGCGGCGGCGGAGGCGGTGCATTCGGATCCGGGGGCGGAGGCGGCGGAGGTTCCGTGTAAAACGGATTCGTCGATTGATATTCGACGCGCCATTGATAGGTAAACCCATCGAGCGACGCGCCATACGATTCACGACCGAAGTAATCGCGATCGATTTGCAGTGCTGGCTGGCGCAAGCGCAAAAGAATCGTGACTCCGTCCGGCAAAAGACCAATGTCGCGAAGGCCACGCCCGTAATCGCCATAAAGCGGCACAATGTATCCCGAGGGCAAATCAATGCGGTAAGGTTCGCCTCCAAGACCATCGGGGCGTTTGGAAAGAGCAACCACGGTGCGATTGTCCGAAAGCTGAACGAATCGATCGAGTCCAATTTTCGGGCCTTTGAATCCCGAGAACTTACCCGAGTACAGGTTGAAATACCCAAAGGGTGCGTCCGTGCCAAACACGGCAACGCTGGCTTTCGCGTCTCCCGTCACGCCGTCGATACCCACGGACACCGTCGCTTGTGCCTGCACCTCAATGTTGACGCGCGTGGTAATTTGCACCGACGCATCGACGAGCAGCCCCTGACCATCACGCGACATGGCAAATCGCGGCAAGGCATTTCCTATGGGGTACAATTCAAATCCAAGGCTCTTCGGGTCGATGACCATGAGGTGATATTGCGGGCCTTTTGCATCCGGAATTTGTGCCGGATCCGTGAACATCGTGCGATCGATACGCGCCATATCGAGATAAGCAACCGCCGTCGATCCGTTGGGGCTCAAAGCAACAGGGCCGAAACCGGGAAGGTTTTTCAAGAAGGAAATAGTATCCCCCGCAATGTCGATGATGCTCACGGGATCCGGGTTTGTCCACGCATCCTGGGGCGTACCTTCGGGGCGATCCTCTTGGCAAAACGTGGGAGAAAGCATGGCCCGAGTTCCATCTGGAAGAACCGAAATCGGCGCTTCACAGTTCGGAACGGAGACATTTTTGACGGTGATTTTTTGCAGATCCACAAGCGATACGGGCGTTGCCGGGACGTGGTCGGTAAATACGGTGTGACCGGCAATCAAGATCTGCGAGCCGTTTGGCAGGAACGCACCATAACTTGCCGACGAAGGCAAATTGACTTCGCCCTTGACGACACCAGTTGCGGGATCAATGGAAACGGCCTTCGTTCCTTCGACGACGACGAGCGATTTGCCATCGTCGGAAACGCGAAGTAGCGACACGTTGGAGAAAGTGCGCGAAGTACGCCACATTTCGAGGCCACCCGTAGCAAGATCCAAGGCGACGAGCGTCGTATTGCCATACATCGCGTAAGCGATATCGGCCGTTTTGGAAAGAACGACGCGGGAAAGCTGCACCGGAAATTCGCGCGGCACCTGGTTCTTGACGTCCAGTAAAACCGTGAGCGTATTACGTTGCATAATCGCGTAATTGCCGCTCGGAGAAACCTCCATCACGCCGGTAAGCAATGGTTCGCCCGAACCTCCGAGCGGAGTTCGATCACTGACGCTTCCGCCGCCAACGGTATCCGGTGGAGCTACTTGATATCCGTCATTTTGAGGCCCGAGAATACAGCCGCTCAATGCAGAGATCATCAAGCCAATGCTTACGCGAAGACGAACGTTTTTCATGCTCAACTCCCAAGGTTCGAAGCGACGGCGACCCATTCAGCAATGGTTGTGCCACCCCTGACTTCGAGTCGAAACCTGGGAAAACCTGGGCAATTCTCGGAAGTCCAGAGGCGCGTCCGTGAAGAACCGTTTACAACCCCCGGCTAGGAATGTCGGACCTTGCGCCCGGTGAGACTCGTAATGATGTCCCTAAGCCAAACCCATTGCGCTGTGTGAGCGGAAATGGGAATCAGGAAGTGGTCTACGTTGCTTTGCAATTCAAACGGGGCGTGGACCACATTTACGAAGCGAGGTCAGTACATCTCGACAGGACCAAGGGTGACGAATTGGTCGGGCTGTTGAGCATTTTCAACTTCGGCGTTGAGCCAGGCATCGGAACGAATTGTGCGAGCAATACGAACTTCGTCCAATCTGCCTCTGAAGAAGTAGGTTGTGGGATTTCCAGCACCGATATAAAGCGGAGCCATGGCGTCGACGAGCCCGCCGAACGTCGTGTCGGTTTCTTCGAGAGCGCCGTCGATATAAAACTTCCCTGCGGATGCGGTGACGACGGCGGCAACGTGGTGCCAGGAACCATTGGGGACCGGGTTGTCCATATAAAGAGGCATGTCCCCGGCGAGGCCAAAATCAATCAATCCACTATCGGTACCAACGTACCAACCACTCGAAGGAACGCCGGAAACGTAGCGATCGATGACGTGCGCAGCTTGCAGATTGGTGTTGCTGAT
>JBGAOI010000385.1:0-7054 GCA_044221885.1 Polyangium sp. (in: bacteria) | reverse complement strand
GTTCTCGTTATCGACGATCAGTCGGCGATTCACGAAGATTTTCGCAAGATCTTGGTTGGCGATGCGGAACCAACGGAACTCGATACGATGGAAGCCGCCGTGTTTGGAACACGCCCGCCCGAAGCTCGGCGGATACGGTTTGACATGGACAGCGCCTATCAGGGCGCTGAAGCAATCGAGAAAATTCGGCAAGCTCGTGCGGAAAAGCACCCCTATGCCTTGGTGTTCGTGGATGTGCGAATGCCTCCGGGGTTTGATGGCGTGGAAACGTTGGCGCGGATTTTCGACGACGATCAAGACATTCAGGCGGTACTTTGCACGGCTTATGCGGATTGGTCATGGAGCACGGTTGCCGAAAGAATCGACAATGAAGGACGTTTTCTCATTTTGAAAAAGCCATTTGATGCGGCGGAAGTCCGGCAGATGGCTGCGGCAATGACCATGAAATGGTCCGAGCAGGCAGCGCTGCACGCAGCATATCGGCGGCAGGAATTGCTGCATGCCGTGACACGCCTTTTGGTCCGATCCAATTCGCCCACCATGTGCGCTCCCGAAGTAACTGAATTGGTTGGAAAAACGCTGGAATGGTCATTTGTCGCTTTGTGGCAACGCCACCAAGGAGCTCCTGATGAATGCGTGGGAGCTTATGCCGATTCGGGAGACGATAAGCTTGAATCACTCCGAGCGCTGAGTTTGTCCGTTGACGAGCCGATACGTGTTTTACCAAGTAAACAATTCGATGCGGCGAGTTATTTTCCGGTGCCGTCGATCGAGGGCGACGATCGCGTGACGTTGGCCACGACGGCTGGTTTACGAGGTGCGCTCGTCCTGCCCATTCGGACGGCCAATCTAGATTTTGGCGTACTCGAATTGTGGCGCAAATCCGAGGCCGTTCCGGATCGTGGAGAAATTGCTCTTCTTGAAGAATTGTGTTCACGTATTGCAATCTGGTGCGAACAGGTGCACTCGATGTCCACGCTCGTGCAGCGAAGCGCGTCATGGCGAGCTCTTTTTTCAGCGTTGCCCGATACGATGCATTATGTGGATCGAAATGGTCGGCCATTGGAGTTGCCCTGTGCGGACGGGCATGTTTTGCCGAATCTATCCGCCGTCGGTTTACTCGACGTGGTCCCTGCGGTCCATCACCAGCGCCTTTTGGAAACGCTTGCACGCGTTATGGATACCGGCGCGATTTGTCAATTCGAATTTTTCGATACCGAGGCTGACCGCAGGTTCGACGCGAGAATCGGGCCCATGTTCGAGGCCGCGGCGATCGTGGTCATCCGGGAAATCAAGAATCAGAGCTTTCCGGCTCGCGCATGATTCGATCGTCCGCGGGGCAAAACGAGCGTGAACGTTGCACCTTGGTCCACGCCATCGCTATGCACCATCATTTCGCCACCCATGCTTTTGATGGCGACTGCACATGAGTGCAAACCAAATCCGTGCCCCCCGGTTCGGGTGGTAAAACCAAATGTAAACAAATGCGGCATCGCTTCGGGTGAAATTCCGCAGCCGGTATCACGCACGACGAGACGCAGTCGTTCCGCATTTTCGACGCTCGCGGAAACAACGAGTTCACGTGGACGATTTTCGCCATTGGCGCTCAAGGCATGTCCCGCATTGGAAATCAAATTGACGAGAATTTCCAAGACGCGATGTTTCTCAAGAGGCCAATTGGCTTCCGCCATGTCGACTTCACGCCGAAGAACGATGCCTGGATGCGTTTCCCGGATCGCGCTGATGCGAATGGCGTCATCGATGATTTCATTGATGGCTACGTTGTCGACCAAACGAGGGGCACGGGCAAACGATTGCTGCAACGACACAATGTCCCGAATATGACCCAGATGCTTGTAAATGCGCTCGAGCTCCTCCACGTTGGCGCGTCGCTCATCGGTGAGGTGTTTCGACAACGAATCCAGCAAGTCCGGCAATGCTCGACTGCGCGCATCGGTCGTAAAAAACCCTGATAGGTCCGATTTGTGATCATGCAGCAGCTGGGCCACTCGTTCAACGGTCCCAATACGCGAGCGTTGTAACCGGCCCAAAACCACATCGGCGCTGACGCTCACGCTATTTAATGCATTGCCCACGTTGTGCAATACATTCGTCGCAATTTCCGCCATACCCGCACGATGCGCGATATCGACCAAGCGTCGTTGGGCGTCTTCGAGTTCGCGCGTGCGTTCTCGGACGCGCCGGTCGAGTTCGGCATAGAGCAAAGCGTTGTCCAAAGAAACCGAAGCTTGAGCGGCGAGAATACGAATCAATTCCAATCGTTCGGGAGAAAACACGGCAGCGAGTCGACGATGTTCCAAAACCACGAGTCCCAAAAGTTTTCCCTGATTGACGATCGGAAGACTCGCGAGAGCTCGTGGATGGTGCCGCAAGATGTATCGATCCGCGGCACACCGCGTATCTTCCCGAGCATCGTGCACAATGACAGCTTCACCCGTTCGTAATGCCAATCGCGCAAGAGACGTCGGTAAAACATCGTCGCAATGGTCGAGCGGCACGTGCGTCATGCGGGGCATTTCGGAGGCATCGCCAAAGCTGCTCGCAACCAGAACGGGTTCGCCTTGAAAAAGCAATACGAGGTGCCCACGCTCGGCTCCCGCATCCGCAAGGAGAACACGAAGTACCGTCGAAACAAGTTTGTCAAGGACGATTTCTTCGGAAATACTTCGCGTAGCCCGAAGCACTGCGACCATATCGAGCGTCGTATGCAAGTTGCGATCAGCCGTCGACGAGTCCAGGGAAGTCGAGCCATGTTCGGAAGATGTGCCTTGCGTGAGGGGCAGGTCCGCGAATTGTTGTTCGAGAGCTCGAAGTTTGCCGACAGCGCCCCATCGAGCATACGCGTCACGTGCGGCGCGTAGATAGGCGACCGCGGGAATGAACAAATGGCGTTGGCGATAAAAACGCGCGGCGAGTTCGGCTGCCAAGGATTCTACGTGGACGAACCGATGCGTCCTGGCCGCCGCAATGGCTTTTTCATAAAGATGTTCCGCGTCGGTTTGTCGGCCCTCGATGCGGGCCCATTCTGCACCGAGCAGATCACGACGGCATTCAAAATTGTCCGGACAATATTCGGCCCATACATCGAATTGGCGGTGATTTTCCGCGACAACCCGGCGTATTTTTTGCCGTTTTTCCTCGGACGCCGTTTCCCAAATTCCGGCAAATGCAATCGCTCCAAAAAAGAGATGCTCGGCCAATTCCCCTTCACAGGTGAAACTCCACAAGAGTTCATCGGCCCGCTCCGTTGCCAACACAGCTTCGTCGAATCGACCACCGAAGACGCGTGCCTCGGTTTTTCGGACGTAATACCAGCACGGCACGAGCGCCATTTGGCTTTTTGCAATGCGCGCCTCGAAGGCGTCTTCATCAAAATCGGGGCCGTCAAACGACCCTACGGATGAGGTTTCTCCACGCAACGAAGCAATCAAGCGTAGTTGAAACAGAACGATGTCGATGATGTTTTGATCCCGGGCTCGTTCGACTGAGTCTTTGAGTCTTCGCGATTCTCGGAAAACCTCGTCCAGTGAATCCCCACAAATGAGCATGTTGCTCAGCAAGTGATTGCACGTGTAGCACGAGAAAATCAGATCGCCGTTTTCTTGGCCTGCCTGCAATCCTTCGATCAAATAGCGGCGATTTTCTCGGTAATGGCAACCATAGGAGTTGGCCATATTGCCAAACAA
The DNA here is from genome assembly GCA_044221885.1 of Polyangium sp. (in: bacteria). Lineage (GTDB taxonomy): Bacteria > Myxococcota_A > Polyangia > Polyangiales > Polyangiaceae > Polyangium. Next base: position 3,347 of record JBGAOI010000385.1, on the reverse strand, counting down.
CAACCCGAGCTTCGTCCGCAATGCCAAGAGATTACGGCGCTCGACCAAGTCCCATCCCAATTTGCCAGCAAGCCAACCCAATCGATATTGCCCGACGCTCCGATCGACAAGAATGATTCCAAGATACCCGAAGGCCGCCGCGGATTCGTCGGTCGTACCAAACGTCAGCGTCAATTCGCTCATCAACGCGACCACCATCGAATAGAGTCCCTTGTCGATGAAGACCGCAGGCGGGCCGATATCCAACAAGATGGACACCGCGGCACGTTTTACCGGATCAACCATTTGCGGCAATTCGGCCAAGGTTTCGAGCGGCCGGGATTCGAGCGCCTTGATGACCCCGCCCAGGCCTTGCGCCACCTCCTGCGGTGTCGGGCGCTCCGCAAGGTCGATCCCAAGGCCGCGTAATGCGTCCAAACCGCAATGAACGGCATCCACCGGACGCCCCGTCGCGGTATATACGCCAATCATCGTCCGATGAATCGCGGCTTTTTCTGGGCCATTGGGAACACGCGACATGAGTTCGCGACAAAGAGCTTCCGCGGCTGCGAATTCACTGCTCAAGAAATCGCATTCGGCTTTCAAAATGCACAATTCACGCATCGTCGTAGGAGCCGCGTCCCACGCATTCGCGCCGAGCGCATCGATGCCAATGGACAAACACTTCGACGCCGTACGAAATGCGCATGAACGACGCGCACGTCGCCCAGCCTGCAATTCCAGTTCGGCGAGTTGGCGTTTTTCCTCCCAACCTTTCATCGCCGACAAACCTCGCCCCAATTGCGAAACGATATCGAAGATATGCGCGTCGATTTCACTCGGCTCGGTACCTTTCAAAAGGCTCCATCCAAGCTCCCGATGCACTTGCGGTCGGTCAGCTTCCGCAATTCGCTCGTACGCGGCTTGTTGCACGCGATCGTGGGCGAATTCATACCCCTTCGCGACGCGTAAAACGAGATGATCACGCGCTGCGACGGCCAAGTCTTCAATGATTTCTTCTTCGGAACGTTGTAATGCAATCGAAAGATCCTGCGTCGTTACGACATTTCCGAGGCACGCGGCCATCGCCAACGCTCGACGCGCGTTTTCAGCAAGGCGATCCATGTGCCCCATCAAAAGTTCGACGACATTTTCGGCATATTTGCGCGCACGAATGGCGGTGATGTCCCATTGCCATTGCGCCTTCATCGAATCGAACACGAGTAGTCCATCGCGATGGATCTCTCGCAAAAAACGCAGAGCAAAAAATGGATTGCCGTGCGTTTTTTCGGACAAAAGACGCGCCAAACCGCGAGCTTCTTCACCGCGAATCGAAAACATATCGGCTACGAGGTCTTCCAAGAATGATTCTGGCAAACCCGCGAGCGCGATTTCCTCGAATCGACCTCCATCACGTTCGATATCGGCCAGCGTGCGCATGAGCGGATGCGACGGACTGACTTCATTGTCACGATAAGCTCCGACGATGAGCAAATGCTTCACGTTGGGCGCGGAAACGAGTGCACGAAGGACCAACAAACTCGCCGGATCTGCCCATTGAAGGTCATCGAAGAAAAGAACCAATGGATGGTCGGGTTGCGCAATGGTCGCAAAAAACCGCGCCAGTGCGGCATGCAATCGAGCTTTCGCGTCGGCTGGCGGTAATTCGGCAGGCGCCGGATGCGTGCCCAACAAGGGACCAAATCGGGGGCTCAAGTCCAACACGAGTCGAGCGTTGGGTCCCAATGCATTGCGCAAATTGTTGCGTAAAATGTCAAAAGGAGTGTCGTGATCACCGAGCAATTGCAAGGCCAAGTCGTCCAAGGCTTGCGCCAATGTCGCATAAGGAATGTCACGTCGTAATTGATCGAATTTTCCCGATACGAACCGGCCACGAGCCCGGACAATCGGGCGGCGAAGTTCATGAATGAGCGACGATTTCCCGATTCCGGAATATCCGGTCACCAGCACGAGCGCCGCGCCGGCGTCCGCGCGCGTGATTTTTTCAAAAGCTGCACAAAGAGCGCGGACTTCGCGAGCTCGACCATAAAGACGGGCCGGGATACGGAATCGTTCGGGCACGTCATACGAACCAATTGCTAATTCCGCAAGCGTGGCGCGCCCTTCGATGTATTCGCGAAACATCGCGAGATCGCGCCGCAAGCCCGCGGCGCTTTGGTAACGTTCGTCCGGAGATTTTGCCAGCAGCTTGCGAACGATGGCCGCGAGAAAATCTGGCACGTCCTTGGAAAGCGGAGGCGGATCTTTCGCCAAGTGACCATGAACGATCTCAAGCGGGTCGGACGAATCAAACGGTACTCTTCCCGCAAGCAATTCATAAAACGTCACCCCCAGCGAATAATAATCCGTGCGGTAATCGACGAGTTGCTCGGTACGCCCTGTTTGTTCGGGTGATACATAAGCCAGCATTCCTCCTGGCGTCAATTTGCGCGGCAATTCGTCCACGCCTTCGGGCAACCGTTCCGCAATACTGAAATCCGCCAAAACCACGGATTGACCTCGCGCATCCAAGCAAAAATTCAGCGGTGTGATGTCCTTGTGCACGATACGCGCCGCATGAACTTCCGCGACAGCCTCCACCATTTGTAGAGCAAGTCGCAAAAAGTTTGGCAAGGTCAAACGATTGCGGCAATACGCTTGGAGGGATTCTCCGCCGACATCGAGGCTAACAAGAACTGGACCGTCAGGACCCAATTCGAGGGCCACCGGGCGCACGGTATGAACGCCGGGCAATGAACGGGTGATCGCGAATTCTTGACGCAGCAGTTCCGCATCTTCGGGCCGCCGCGCGCGTTTGAGAACGACAAGCGTCCCGTCAGCTTCGCGAATGGCGCGGGTGATGATGGATCGCGGCTTTGCTGCAATCACGTCGAGGAGGCGATAACCGGGGAGCATCGTGCATGCCTCCTCGACAGATCACAGAGACAAACGTTTGGAGAGAACGGACGAGGGCGAAACGAAAGAAATCGTCAATCGCAGAGGTTGTTCGTGCACGAGCCGCTGAAACATTCCGCCGGCTGATTGCATGAATCGCCCGTTGTTTTGACGCAGACTTTCGCCATACTGCACTTGCCACTGGCACAATCGGTTGGTCCCGTACACGAAACTCCCAATGCGCCTTTGCACCCACCAAGGCCGGTGCATGCAAGCATGTTCGCGCCGAGGCACGACATTCCCATGCCGTAGGTGGCATCTTCGCCATACTTGGGAACGAAGTCGCAGGTTCCTACGCTATTCGGAAGATTGCACGATTCGCATGGTTGATTGCATTCGCTGTTGCAGCACACGCCATCGGCACAGAATGAAGCGCCTGCACAGTCTTGAATCACCTTGCATTTCTTGCCTTG
>JBGAOI010000384.1:6813-7056 GCA_044221885.1 Polyangium sp. (in: bacteria) | reverse complement strand
CTTCACGTGGGCGCCGAGTCTTGGTGACGACGGAACGGGCATCCTCGCGGTGCTCTATACGAATGCGCTCAACATCAGCGGGTACTGCACATTGACCGTCACGGTGCCGAATTGTGCGGACTTCAATCAGCCGTGTAGCGCGGGTGTGGGCGCATGTCAGTCCTCGGGCAAACTCCAGTGCATCGGGCCGAACGTGGTTTGTACGGCTGTACCGAAAATGCCGATGCCCGAGATCTGCAACGG
>JBGAOI010000384.1:0-6803 GCA_044221885.1 Polyangium sp. (in: bacteria) | reverse complement strand
GCGCCCCGCCCGGCTTCGTCGCCGACGCGACCGACTGCAACGACGCGAACGGCGCGATCCACCCGGGCGCGCAGGAGCTCTGCAACGGGATCGACGACGACTGCAACATGGTCATCGACGACAACAATCCCGAAGCCAATCAGATGTGCAGCACGATGAACGTTTCCATCTGTAAGACGGGAAAAACTACGTGCAACGCAGGGACGCTCGAGTGCGTACCGGACGTTGCTCCAGGGAGCGTCACGGAAACGTGTAACAACGTCGATGACGACTGCGATGGCGTGACCGACGACGGGTTCAACGTTGGCGGCACGTGTTTCGTGGGCATCGGGGGCTGTTCCGAACAGGGCAAGCTCGTCTGCGATGCGAACGGCGGCACGAAATGTGACGCAGTCGCCAACGGTCCCGAAGCTGAGAAATGCGACGGCGCGGACAACGACTGCGACGGCGACACCGACGAAGGTTTGGGACTTGGAATCGTATGTTCGTCGGGTCTTGGTGAGTGCGTCACGAGCGGCATGACCGTGTGTGATGCAGCGGGTGGCGTTGTCTGCGACGCAGTGCCCCCCAAAGGCACGCCCGAGATCTGCGGCGACAACAAAGACAACGACTGCGACGGCACAAACGACAACGGTTGTGGCGACAAAGACGGCGACGGTTTGTGGGACGGACTCGAAGAGCAACTCGGTTCGAACCCTGACGATGCCGACAGTGACGACGATGGTGTTCTCGATGGCGACGAAATCTCGTTCGACACGGATTCGGACGGCGACGGCGTCATCAACGTGCTCGATGTCGACAGCGACAACGACGGCTTGTTCGACGGCACGGAGATGGGCAAGACGTGTAATGACCCGGCAACGCAAGCGAAGCTGGGGCACTGCCGTCCAGACGCTGATGCCGGACAAACCAAGACGGATCCGCTCAACGCGGACTCCGATGGCGACGGCGTTCGTGATGGTTCGGAAGATCCGAACCTCAACGGCCGCGTCGACATGAACGAAGCTGATCCGAACAGCCCGGCCGACGCAGCGAAGACGAAAGACTTCGATGGCGACGGCGTAGGCGATGCGCTCGAAACGTTCATCGGTGGCGACACCCAAGATGCCGACAGCGATGACGACGGGCATCTCGATGGTGACGAGAACAACTTGAGCGACGACACGGACGGCGACGGGTTTGTCAATCTGATCGATGCCGACAGCGATAGCGACGCTCTGTTCGACGGCACCGAAGCAGGCAAAGCTTGTCAACATCCTGCAACCAACACGGCGGCAAACCGCTGCAAGAAGGATCAGGATGCAGGCGGCACGAAGACCTCGACGCTGCTCAAAGACACCGATCGCGGTGGTGTCATGGACGGCTCCGAAGACTCCAATCTCAACGGGGCCATCGAAGTCAAAGAGCTCGATCCGAACGATGGCAGCGATGACATGAACGTCATCGACAAGGATAAAGACGGCCTCAGCGACGATCTCGAAACGACGATCGGGACAAACTCCAACGACGGCGACACCGACAACGACGGTTTGCTCGATGGAGAAGAACTCGATCCGACGATCGACACCGACGGTGACGGCGCGATCAACATTCTCGATGCCGACAGCGACGGCGACGGCTTGTTTGATGGAACCGAAGCGGGTAGCGCGTGCAACAGTCCAGACACGGACAACACGCAGATGAAGTGCTTGCCCGACGCGGACAACGGACAAACCAAGACCCGCGTGCTCGATCCTGACACCGACAATGGCTCGAAGCCGGATGGTCAAGAAGACACGAACCGCAACGGTATCGTGGACAACGACGAAACCGATCCGCTCTTCGCGGCAGACGACGTCATCGTTCCGCCGGAATGCACAGCAGACAAAGATTGCGGCAATGGAACGAGCGGTCGCGTTTGCGTCGAAGAGAAGTGCGTCGACGGCTGCCGTGGGGCCGATGGCAACGGTTGTCCTGGTGTGCTCGTGTGTTCGTCCAGGGACAACACCGTCGGCACATGCGGCGAACCGCCGCCACCTCCACCGCCTCCACCTGTTGACCCGGAAAACTGCAACTGCCGATTGGTTGCAGCAAATGACAACACCACGCCGCTCAGCTTCGGCCTTGGTCTTGGCGCCCTTGCGATGCTCGCAATGCGCCGACGCCGTCGCTGATCGGTCACGCCATTCACGGGGACGACGTCCACGTCGTCCCCTCCTCCTTCCCCCTCAAAATCCCAGTTTATGACGCGGACTGACCTTCATCCGAAGCCCTAAGTCCGTCGTAAAACTCGACGACCAATCCTTCGAGCCAACGTTTGCCCGTTTCCGTGCTCACGGCCGCAGCGAATGCAGGGAACGTCGCTTCCGCACAAGCATCGATCAGCGTCGGCGGTAGTTTGTCTGGTACACCGAACTTCACGAGCACACTGCGCACACTTTGCTGGGCATGAGTGTCGAAGAATTCCTTGAACACCTGTCGTCGTTGCGTCGCGAGTTTCTCATCCGTGCACACATGCAAGACGACGCCCATGGCCGCGCGTAGGGCTGTTTCCGTATCCCGTTCGTCGAGGAACACATTCGCGAAACGTTGTTCGAGAAGGAACGTCAAGATGCGTTGGCGCAACGCAATGAATGCCGGCGTATCGGATTGCGCGATGATCGAGCCGGTACCTTTGCGAAGAGCTTCACGGGAAAAACCGATGAGGAACTTTCGGATTTCCGGCTCGAGGCGTTTTTCGAATTCGACCCGCATGCCTTCGATGCTTTTGCCCACGCCACCCAACCCAAAAGGCGAGAATTTCTTGAGCAGCGAGGGCAAACCCCAATCGGCCACGAACGGGTTCACCCGATCGGAGAACTGCACGAGTGCGTCATGCAAAACGTCCGTCATGACGAGCCGCGCAGCTTCGTGTTCAGAGATCTCGCGAAGGAGAGGTGTCGTGAGGCTGTGGGTTCGCGCGGCCAAATCACGCAACGCTTCGCGTGAGTTTGGCGGAACGAACGATCCGATGGCCGCCCGTTCGGCGACGAGGATCGCCCGCACATCACGCATGATGCGTAGAAGCACTGGCTGAAACGACGTTTCAAGAATCGTTCGCGTGAGGAAGGAATCGACAGCCGTCGCGAGCAGGTTTGGCTCAACCAACTGTCCGAGCGGCGCATCGAGCATTTCATCGAGGATCTTCGCCAAGTTCGCGCGCCATTCCGCGCGAGCGGTGGAGGACACGAGTCGTGTTTGCAAGAAGGCGATTTGTTTTGACTTCAAATCATCGAGCACTGCGCGAGGAACGAGAGCGTCTTGTTGGTTCACGTGGATGACTCCGATGGCCTGTCGACTGCCTTGAAACACCTCTGCACACGTGTACAGCACGAGGATGTTGCATGGTGTCGTGTCGCGTCACGATTGTCATGACCCATGACCTCGGACAGGGCACTCGTTGACGACTTGGGACAAGGCCCGACAAACGGGTGCAACGTTTTACAAGTCCATGACAACTGTGCTCGTTCGCCTCTGCTAATCCCTCGATGTTCACTGTTTCCACGTGCGCCCAAGGGAGGCGCGAACGATGCTCCACACGTTGCTCTGTGTCCTGTACTTCGCCGTTCTCCTCGCTCTGAGTGCGTTCGGCATTCATCGTTTGCACCTGGTGCTTCTGTGCATGAAGCACCGAAGCAAGATCGAGCAGGCCAAGGAAGTCCCGCAAGTCGCCGAAGAAGACTTGCCGCGCGTGACCATCCAACTGCCGCTGTTCAACGAATCGACCGTCGCTGCGCGGTTGCTCGAAGCAACGGCGCGTATGGATTACCCAAGCGACAAACTCGAGATTCAAGTGCTCGACGATTCCACAGACGAAACCCAAGCGCTCGTACGTGCGCATGTGGATCGCCTGCGTGAACGCGGAGTCGATGCGGTGTACCTGCACCGGACAAACCGCGTTGGGTACAAAGCCGGCGCGCTCGAAGAAGGTCTCGAAGTCGCCAAGGGCGAACTCGTGGGCGTGTTCGACGCGGACTTCATCCCCGAGCCGCAGTTTGTCCGACAGATCGTTGGTCACTTCCAAGACCCGAAGGTCGGCATGGTTCAGACGCGTTGGGGCCACTTGAACCGTGAAGCGACGGTCCTCACGAAGGTCCAAGCGCTCATGCTCGACGGCCATCACCTCGTCGAAAATCGCGCTCGTTACGGCGCTGGATTGCTCTTCAACTTCTCGGGCACCGGCGGCATGTGGCGTCGTGAAGCGATTCGCGAAGCTGGCGGTTGGCAACACGACACGCTCACGGAAGACCTCGACTTGTCGTACCGCGCGCAACTCAAGGGCTGGAAGTTCATCTACCGCGGTGACGTGGTTTCTCCTTCCGAACTCCCCGAGAACGTTTCCGCACTTCGCGCGCAACAATTCCGTTGGGCCAAAGGCACTGTTCAAACGGCGCGCAAGCTGCTCAAGACCGTGCTTTCGTCGAAGATCACACTCGCCCAACGTGTCGAAGCTCTCTTCCACCTCACCCCGCACTTCGCCTATCCGCTGCTCGTCACCTTGAGCGTGTTGCTTTTGCCCGCGCTCGTGCTGATGCCGGCAACGGATACGCTCACGATGGTCATCGTGGACTTGCCGTTATGCGTCGCGACAACCGGTTCTCTCGCTGCGTTTTACATGCACGCGGAAGCAGCCCAAGGTCGCTCGCGTCTCAGCGCCATCGCCCGCTTGCCCATGCTCATTGCGCTTGGAACAGGCTTGGCGCCGCACTTGTCGAAAGCCGTGTTCGATGGTTTGCGCCACATGGCGGGTGAATTCGTTCGAACACCAAAGGATGGCGTGAACAAAGGTCGATACCGCGCACGTACCGATCTGCCCTTCCTCGAGACTGCGCTTTGCCTGATGTCGTTCGCGTCGACGGTTGCGTCGATCCAAACGGGCCATTACTTCGCGACGCCGTTCGCCATCCTTTTCACGATTGGTTACGGCTACGTCTCGATGCTCGTCGCTCATGAACAAGCAGCTCGTCGTCAGGTTGTTGCGCCTGTGCTCGCAGCATCGAGCGATCGGTCGAGTGACGCCTCTGCCCCTGCCGAAGCCCCCGTCGGCAAGCTCGCTGCCTGATTCCTCTCCATCGTCCTTCGCGACGTTCGTCGCGCTTTACCTTCCACCGTTAGGCCCTTATTCTGCTGTTCTTCAGCGGAAACGGTGCCATGACCAAGTCAGAAATTGCACAAGCCGTTTACGAGCGCCTTGGGGGGTTCTCGAAAAAAGAGTCAGCCGACCTCGTCGATCTCATCTTCGAGACCATGAAGGAAACGCTGGGTCGAGGCGAAAAGATCAAGATTTCCGGGTTCGGGAACTTTGTTTTGCGAGACAAACGCAAACGACAAGGTCGCAATCCGCAAACGGGAGAACCCATCCAGATCGACGCGCGTCGCGTGCTCACGTTCAAGCCCAGTCAGATCCTCAAACAGTCGCTCAACACCACTTCGGGCGCTGCTGCTGAGGAGTGACGAGTCTTGTCGGGGCGCAGAGAGCTTCCCGCCAAGCTCTACTATCGCATTGGTGAAGTCGCGGGGATCGTCGGCGTCGAGACGCACGTCTTGCGGTATTGGGAGAGCGAGTTTCGCTCGATCCGTCCGCAGAAGTCCGCGAAGGGCCAACGTGTGTATTCACGTCGTGACGTGGAGACGTTGCTCAAGGTCAAAGACCTGCTCTACGCGCACAAGTTCACGATTGCCGGTGCACGACGAAAGCTCCGTGAAGGCGGCATCGAACCGCCGGGAAACGACGATCCAAGCGTGGAAGAAGCGCGCAAGATGCGGGCCACGTTGATCGATATCCGTGAGGAAATCGATTCGATGCTCCGCGCCTTCGATGAACCGCCCGCCAACACCTGAAACGTCGCGTGACGCCCACACTCGACGCCCAAACGGCCGAATCCAAGCCTCAACCGTTCAATTCCGTACTGCCCAGCGGCGCAACACTCAAGTTTGTCGTTCCAACTCCAGCCGTGGAAGTAGTTCCAGACAAACTGCCGCGGCTCGAGGTTTCGGGCCTTCCCGGAGCGCATGTGGCTTTGCGCCAAGGCTTTGTCGGGGAAATGCAGGCGCACTTGCTCGTGGCGTGTGTCGAAGCTCCATCGGATCGATGGGCGCCGGGCATGGAAGACGTCGTCTTCAACATGGCCAATGGCTTTGCGCATCGGGCCATGAGCGAGCAGCTCGTGATCTCGACGTGGGAACCAAGTGCTCTGGCCACGATGGACAAACGTTTTGAGCAGCAACTATCTGGAACGGGTCGACGAGAGACGACGATCGTAAAACTGTTCGGAAAACACATCCTGGGGTTTGCCGGGACGAAACCGGATGTCGTGTTGTGTTCGGTGCTTTGTAGCGAACCGACGAATCGCGATCAGTGCACGGCGATGGTCAGAGAGGCGAGCATCGAGGGGTTGGTCGAGGCACCAGCACCAAGTTTGTTGGTGCAGGCGGTGTTTCACGCTGCGGAAAAACCGGGGCAAACTGCGGGAATTTTGGGGGTCTTGGGATTGCTTATCGTAAGCATCGTGCTCGCCAAACGACCGCGCCCCCGGGCTTGAGCTGCGGGATTGAAACGCACGCGGTGATTTGCACGTTCGCTACGGGCGCTAACAAGCGCCCTTCGCGAAGTGCCAGTCACGATGGGGGGGGCTTCGCCGACGGCTGCGCCCCCATACCCCCTGCACAGAGGGAATTGCGCGCAAGTCCCTTGATTTGCGCCCATCAGGGCCCTCAATCCAACGGACCCTCTTTCAATCTCGCAGACAAAATGGGGGGTATGGGGGGCGAAGCGACCGTCGCCG
>JBGAOI010000383.1:0-7070 GCA_044221885.1 Polyangium sp. (in: bacteria) | reverse complement strand
CGTCGCTGCAAAACGCAAAAGCGACCGCGAACGAAGCGAAATTGAAGCTCGACCGCGGCAAATCCCTCGTGGCGCAAGGACTGCTCGCCCAGCAGGATTTCGAAGCCATCGAAGCCGCCCACGAACGAGCGAAATCGCAAATGGTTTCCTCGGGAGCGCAGGTCACCCTGGCCCGCGCGTCGCTCAAGGTTGCCCAGACAAACCTTTCCAAAGCGGTCATTCGTTCGCCCATTGACGGTGTGGTCTTGAATCGAGCTGTTGAACCGGGCCAAACCGTGACTTCGGGCTTGCAAACCCCGGTGCTTTTCGTGCTCGCAGCAGATCTCAGCGAATTGCAGCTCAATGTCCAAGTCGACGAAGCGGACGTAGGTGCCGTCCTGGAGAACCAAGAAGCAACATTTACGGTCGATGCGTATGCGCGACGAACGTTTACATCGAAAGTTTTGGCCGTAAAAAATATGCCCACCGCGGGAAGTTCGGTCGTGACGTACGAAGCGTGGCTTTCGGTCGATAATGAAAAACGCTTGCTTCGGCCCGGAATGACCGCGACAGCGACGATTGTCGTCAATGAACGCAAAAACGTCTTGCTGGTTTCGAATGCGGCGCTGCGATTTAATCCCAATCGGCGCCAAGACTCGGCGGGCGGCCAACAAAAAGGCGTGTCGGTCGATCAATTCCTGCCTACGAGTCGACGACCGCCGAATCAAATGAAACGAGCGCCTGGAGGCAATGGCGGAGGGCCGCGTGAACCAACTTTGTGGCTGCCCACGAGCGGCGAACCAAAACGCGTCGTTGTGGAAACGGGCCCGAGCGACGGGGTGCGGACGGAAGTCATTTCCAATGAAATCAACGAAGGAGCGGAGGTCATTTTGATGGCCGTCGAGGTGCCTCGTGGTTAGCCCGACCGTTGACGCTCGAACGTTTCCCATTGTGGAATTTCGGAGCGTCGAAAAGGTTTATGGCTCGGGCGAATCCGAAGTGCGCGCGCTGAACGGCGTGGACTTGGTCATCGATGCGGGTGAATTCGTGAGCATCATGGGCGCGAGCGGCTCGGGGAAGTCGACAGCGATGAACATGATCGGTTGTCTCGACGTACCCACGGGAGGGCGTTATCTTTTTCGCGGCGTGGACGTGGGAAGCCTCGATCAAGACGGCCGGGCTCTCCTACGGCGTCATTTTATTGGGTTTGTCTTTCAAGGCTTCAATTTGCTCGCCCGGACGACGGCGCTCGAAAACGTCGAATTACCCTTGGTGTATCGGCGCATGCCGACAGCGGAGCGGCGGGAACGAGCTTTGCGGGCGTTGAGACTCGTTGGATTGCAGGATCGTGCGGGGCACACGAGCGCTCAATTGTCTGGCGGTCAGCAACAACGTGTCGCCATTGCGCGAGCCATCGTGACGGAGCCTTCGTTGTTGCTTGCGGACGAACCCACGGGCAATTTGGATTCGGCGCGAAAAGTCGAAATCATGCAACTCTTGACGCAACTCAATCGTGAACACGGCATAACGGTGGTCATGGTGACGCATGAGCCCGACATGGCCGAATATGGTACGCGTACGGTGGTTTTTCGGGACGGACAGATCATTTCCGGAGCAAACTGATGTTGTGGGCAACGCTTGTCATGTCGCTGCGGGAAGTTCGTCGAAACGCATTGCGGTCGTTTCTGACGATGTTGGGGATCATGATCGGCGTTGGCGCGGTCATTGCGATGGTGACCATTGGCGAAGGCGCAACGCAAAAAGTACGTGCAGACGTCGGCGCGTTGGGTGAGAATCTCCTTGTCGTTTCGCCAGGAGCCGCTCGGCGCGGCCCAGAACGAACACCGGCAACCCCTTTTGAAATGGACGATGTCGAAGCCATTCGACGAGAGATTGCGGGTATTCAAATCATCGCTCCCACGGCTCAATCAAGTGGCACGGTGGTCATCGGCAATCAAAATTGGCCCACATCGACGATTGGTATCGACGAAGCATTTTTTGATGTACGCGGGTACAAAATCGACATTGGGCGCAATTTCTCCGAGAGCGAAATGTCCACGGGAACCCCGGCATGTATTCTTGGTAAAACGGTCCGAGAAAACCTGTTTGGCGAGTCGGTCCCCATGGGCAAACGCATTCGTATCAAACAAGTCTCGTGCCTCGTCGTGGGCGTATTGGCGCCCAAAGGTCAAGCTGCTGTGGGTGGCGACCAAGACGACGTCGTCCTCATGCCTTTACGCGCATTTCAACGGCGTATTGCGGGCAATCAAAATATCGGTTCGGTGTATGTTCAAACAGAACGCGCGGAATTGACCACGATCGTTCAATCGCAAATCGAAGACCTTCTGCGCGAACGCCGGCGTATCGCCCCCGGAGCACTCGATGATTTTAATGTCCGCAACATGCAAGAAATTGCGGAAACCATGAGCAGCGTCACGGCTTCACTCACGGGACTTCTTGGTGGAATCGCAGCCGTGAGTTTGCTCGTTGGCGGCATTGGCATCATGAACATCATGCTCGTCAGCGTCACGGAACGGACGCGTGAAGTGGGCACGCGCCTGGCGATTGGTGCATTGGCGAGCGAAGTATTGACGCAATTTTTGGTCGAAGCGGTGGTCTTGTCGATCCTTGGCGGCGTTCTGGGTATTGCCTTTGGTTTGTCGTTGTCATTTGGGGCCACGAAAGCATTGTCGCTTCCGTATTCCGTATCGCTGGGAACGGTCGCGGGAGCGTTTTGTTTTTCCGCCGTCGTAGGCGTCGTTTTTGGTTATTTGCCCGCTCGAAAAGCAGCACGCCTCAATCCGATTGAAGCATTACGCCACGAATGAGCGTAGTCAGCATATGCGCATGGGGTTAACCCGTGGTCTGGAAGCGAAGTCCGCACGTCGACGCGCTCGAAGTCGTCGCAAAATTTGCGGGTGAGCGCGAAATGTGAGCGTGCGAGGATGCCCCGCATGTGCATCCTTGGATGTCAAACCTCGGTATTTTCAGGGCCAGCCACTCCACGTTCGGGAATCTTGGATTATCGAAAACGCTGGCATATGTTTTGCTCAGGTACCAATGCATGAACCGTGCGCTCACCTGGTTGTTTGGTCATAACGTTTGCGCCGCAATCGTTGCCCTTTCGTCCGTTGCTCGAGCGACGCCTCCGCCATCATCCGAGCCGAACCATCCACCGCCTCCACAACCTTTCACCGATGCACAGTCGGCAGGTCCTGCGGTGCCTCCGCAAAATCTGCCCGATTCGCCATTTGCACGATATCCCAACGGCGATGATGACCAGGATTCTTATGACACACGAGCCGACATTTTGCCTTACAAAGAGGGCAAGAAAATACCTCCAGGATACAAGGTTCAGGAAAAGGTGCGTCTAGGATTGGTGATACCCGGATCTATCCTATTCGGCGTGGGCTACGTGCCCGCAGCTTTTCTCGGTGCGGGGGAATTGAGCTATGGCAATGCTGTGGGGGCGACACTGCTCATCCCGGTCGTTGGCCCATTCATTGCCATTGGGGCGGGCCCTTCCGCCGGTCCCATTGCGGGCATTTTCATCATCGATGGCCTGCTTCAAGCGGCTGGAGCCGCATTGCTCATCCCTGGCCTCACGTCGAAAAACAAAGTGCTCGTGAAACAAAATGTCGCAATGATTCCGCGTCCCGACGTATTCGTAGGTCCAGGCTCGATTCGCATGAAGTTTTCGTTCTGAACCATCGGGGCGTCTTCGGAGGCTCTGTCGGGACTCGTCGCCCATGCTGCGAGGTCGTCCGAAAGGTGCCAGCCAATTTTTCAGGCGCAGAAATTACTTCTGCGAACTGGTCGAATCGGACGCTGGCGCGGCTGGAGTCGACTTGGGTGACCAACTATCCAATGCGCAGCTTGCGGCCCAGTACGCAATAGCAAGCAGTCCCACGACAACCACGACCAGATGTTGGACCAAGGCGGGGGCGAGTTGACGTGATTGAGCGTCGGCCATTTCACGAGCTTCGGCGAATTCGCGAGCTTTTTTCGCGGCCGAATTCTGTGTCGACGAGGATTGTTCTTTATCGTTCATCGTGCCCACCAAAGACCTTTGCTGTATGAATTGGGCTTTGCGCTACCCATCGTAAACGAAGTTGAGGGACAATGCCGAAAAACGTGGAGCATCTTGTCGGAATCTTTTTTGACTGGGGTTGAACGTACAGCGTTCAACCGGCATGCAAGTGGAATTTCTTCATAAGGTTCTCGCTCGACTTTCCCCGGAGCCCCTCAAATCGACCGACAGCGCTTCATCCGCGCTGGTCCCAGACAAGCGTAAGGCTGATTCCACAAGTTCAGCGCTGTGGTTCAGCCATCATGAGCCCGGCATCCAGCAAAACATGAATGATTTGCCCGCGAGCCGCCACTGACGGACATTGCATTTGGCATTCCAAGAATCCGACATCCTGAAATGATCCCAAGCTCGCGTCATTCAAGGGGATTTCCGGACAATACCCTCCCATGCATATACTTCAGCCGACGAACGCGCGCCACTCATCCGATTCGGCAACGTGCCGAATGACTCGATTTCGTTCGGCAAGGAAATGCGCAAGGTACCGTTTGACCATGATCACGTCGGCAATTCGCCCCAATGGACCGAGGGGAGAGGTATAATCGAAAACATCACGCATTTCGGTAACCTCGTCGTCGACGGCGATGAAAAAGTGGTCGTGATCAAAACGGGAAAAAGCGCCGCTCACCATGGAATCGCGAAAGTATCGCGGTCGGTCGAATTGCGTGATGCGGCTCGTGAGGTTTTGCCAAATGCCGAAATGGCGGGCTCGCCAGGTCACTTGTTCGCCCGGACCCAGTAATCCGCGGGTGACGCCCGCTATGGCCCGTTCGCCCGAACGCGATGTCGATTGCACGTGAAGCTCGACGCTGCGGGAAAGGTCGAAGCAACGTTCCATGGGCGCATGAATGCGCGTTGTCAAGTCAATCGTGGGCATGGTTGTTTCCGAACCGCAACGACATGAAAGCTCAGCAGCCGATTTCGATACGGCATCGGGCCGCTCCCCTATCGTCAAGACCCCCGACGGCGCCTCATCCGCGACACGAAGAGCCCCAACGCTGCCACAATGGTTGCTCCGAATGGAACCAATTCATGGCGCGATTCGCCCACCTGACAGCCTGCACATCCTCCTGCATTCGCCGGCGCGGTCACCGCGGGTGGTGGCGTCTTCGGTGGCTCCGTCGTAGGGGCCGTCGTCACGGCCGGCGCAGGCTCGTCGGGCGCAGCCGCATACATGGCTGGAGCTGCGATGAGCGGTCCGCTGTCGATTTTCGTTTCATTGTCATCGCGCGCGACCATAGCCGTCAGGTTCAAAGCGCCACGTTTCGCGAATGCGAGGTTCTGCGCCGCTTCGGCGCCTTTTTTCGGCGTACCATTGGGCGGCCCGCCCCAGATCCCTCGACGCGGATTCGCGCACGCGACGGGCCCCGTCCAAGCATGCCGAATGGCGTAACGCGCCTGGAAATTGTTCACCGAACTTTGCACCGCTCCGGTTTCCAATCGATTGCCGTCTTTGACGAATTCTCGACCACCCACGATTGCCGGTGCTTGACGAAAGACCAAGTCTTCGCCCAAACCTTCTTTGCCATAACGCAAATGCAATCGCGTCAAGACAAACCCGTTTCCTCCGCCCCAACGAGGCCGTCTTTTCATGGGCAAGGCATTGGGCGTCGCGGACGTCGCCTCTTCTGCGCCCGTCATGGCGTCCATACCGAGCGTCATCAAGTCATTGCCATCGAGCGTCGGACCGGGGCAAGGATCACACGTGCCTGCATCCCAAGCGTATTCGGTCACGACCGCTTTGGGTTGTCGGGACAAAGTACGGTCGAACAACGCTGCATAAAACGCTCCAAAGTCATTCCGCACGCCATCTTTGACGTCCAAGTTCGTCGGAATGGCGACATTGGGATAGTTTGCCGTTTCAAACCTTTGCCCTTTGGCCAGAATGTGCACGATGAGGTCCTGCGTTCCTGCGGAATTCACGAGGCCGAGGCGCACAGGCAAAGCAAAGGTTTCGCTGTCGTAATGAAATCGCAGCGGAGAAAGCATAGCTTGGCCATTTTCGAAACGAACCTTTTTCACGTCGACTTTGGCCACGAAAAACTTCGCCCCTCCTTGCACATACGGGCGGAGCAATGGTTCGGAGCCGTCGGGAATTTTGTATTTTTCCTGCTTGAGCCACGTGTTGAGTCCCGCGGAATCTCGAGCGCTCAGAATGACCACTTCATATTCGCCTACCGTAAATTGCGCTTCGACCGTGACGCCCAAATCATCCGGCGATGCACCACGCACTTCCACCGCTCCCATTCGAACCTTTGGAACCCCATTCTTTTTCTTGGTTTCGACTTCGATAGGCGCGCAGGGGTCTTGCTCCCAATATTCGACGAGACGCGGTGAGGCGAGTTTGTCGATCTTATCGAAAACGGCCGTCGGCAACGTTTTTACGTTTTCTTGTTGCAATACGACCGGCACGGGCACGACCATCGCAAAGTTTTCCGGCGGCCCTTGATAATTGTTTTGCATCGAAAGGACGGTGCGGGTCCCTTCGCGCATGAGCACGACCATGGTGGCGTTGTTGAAAAGTTTCTGGTCCGCTCCCGCGACGTAAAAGCCGCAGAAGGCGTCAGCGACGGGCGTTGCAGCAAAAACCGCAGTTCCAAGGGTCAGGGCGAAGGCGAGGGCTTGCGTGCGCATAGGGTTGGGCACGCACGGTAGACGGTTTGTCGCGGGAAAGCAAGAGGCTTGTGGGAACGTGTCGAGCGGGCATCCTTGTGGGGTTTGACGCAAGGCTTGCGTTGGCGACGCGAGGCGGCGTAGACGCGTCAATGGTGCCCTACGCTCGCTCTTGCCGTTATGCGAAATATGGATGGACGCCCGATGCGCGCCTATCACGAATCAATCGCGCTCGTCAAGTTCGCTCGAGGCGATAACGAAGGCGCATCGCTCGGTTCATGTCAACCCGCGGGGAAATCCTGCATTTCTCAAAAACCCTCACGAAGTCGGTCCATCCCATGTACGATCGCTCCCTGGACGAGACGACTCATTGCAGGGATGACGATGAAGC
>JBGAOI010000382.1:0-7085 GCA_044221885.1 Polyangium sp. (in: bacteria) | reverse complement strand
CCCGTGGTGGTGCCGCGATCAGCATCAAAGAAGTTACGGGCGCTCCGATTCTTTTCACGGGTATCGGCGAAACGACGGACAAGTTTGAAGAGTTCCGCGCCGAAGGCATGGCGAGCCGCATTCTCGGCATGGGTGACGTCGTTGGCCTCATGCAGGACTTCGAAGGCGTCATTGATCAGAAGAAGGCCGAGAAAGATGCCGAACGACTGCTCCAAGGTGACTTCACGCTCGAAGACTTCCTCGAGCAAGTGCGCATGATCCAAAAGATGGGATCGCTCAAAGATCTCGTCGACAAACTCCCGCTGGGCAATTTCTTCCCTGGAGGTTTGCCCAAGGACATCAATTTGGATGACCGGGAGCTCGTGCGAATCGAAGCGATGATTCAATCGATGACGCTCCAGGAAAAACGCGATCCGTATGCGCTCATTCGTGAACCCAAGCGTGCCGAGCGTATTGCCAAAGGTTCGGGCACCGTGACCGAAGCGGTCAGCGAGCTCGTGCAGAAGTTTCTCTTCATGAAACAAATGATGGGAAACCTCGGTTCGAACATGGGCATGATGGGCAAAATCCCGGGCATGAAGCAGCTCGCGCAAATGAAGAACATGCGCCAAGCCATGGCGGGTATGGGTGGCGGTGGTGGTTTTCCCGGAATGGGAATGCCCGGTATGGGTGGATTCCCGGGTATGCCTGGAATGGGCATGCCGGGTATGGGCATGCCTGGAATGGGAATGCCGGGAATGGGAATGCCGGGCATGGGCGGTGGAGGGGCGGATGGCCCGAGCATGACGAAAATGCGTTCCTTGAGCCAAGCCGAGCGCAATGCCAAGAAAAACCAGCGCAAGCGAGAGCGCGACGCCCGTAAAAAAGGCCGAAAATAGTCGTTTTGCCGGACGAACTGCGTATGAAACGCCCTGAGATTTTACTTCTTTTGGTGGTGGGTCTCGGGGCGTGTACTGCGGGCGAACGGCCGGATGACAAAAAACCTCGGCAAGCGACGCCGGCGACAGGTGCCACATCGGCCGATGCGCGGCGCGTGATCAAAGAATTGGTCGTTCCGACGCTTCCTTCGGGACAAACCATTTCCATTGATGGAAAACTCGACGAAGCGGCTTGGCAAAAAGCGGTATCGTCGGGAGAATTCGTGGATGTATTCACGGGCGTGCCGAATCCGCGATTGCCGGTGCATGGCGATGTGCGCCTTTTGTGGGACGATTCGTTCTTGTATGTCGCGTTCGACGTCAAGGATCTGGCCATTCGTGGAGGTTTTCCCACGGACACCAAAGATCCGCATTTATGGGAACGCGATACTGTCGAAATGATGATTGATCCGGATGGGGACGGGGACAATAAGGACTATTACGAGATTCAGATCAATCCGCAAAACTTGGTGTTTGATTCGCAATTCGACGATTATAACCAACCTCGAGGCGGCCCAGCGGGCCCGTTTGGACATCAAGAATGGTCGGCGAACCTCGAGAGTGCCGTGGTTTTACGTGGCAAAATCGATGACGACGTCGAAAAAGACGAAGGATACACGGTCGAAGCGAAAATCCCGTGGGCATCGTTCGCCAAGGCAGGAAAGACTCCGCCTGCTCCAGGAACATTTTGGCGCATGAACTTTTATGCCATGCAGGACAACGGTGGCGCGGCTTGGTCACCCATTTTGGGCATGGGCAATTTTCACAAAGCCGCCAGGTTTGGCCGGGTCAAATGGCAACGCGATGGCGCTCATTGACGACGTTTGACGTACCGAATTACCCAAGCCCCGCATAAAGCGACGAAATGGGGAAATCGGTGTCGATGAACGTTTCCGTGCCCCGCACGATTTGAAATGGTCGCAGGGTCAACGTCGTACTCACGGGCGTACCGTCGGATCCAATGAGCCAAACGTCACCCGAATACGATCCTGTTGGCAACGTCAACGACATTTGCAGTTGCTCGCAAGGTTGAAACGCTTGCGCAACCACACGACCGGCTTGGTCGCGCACGACGAGTTGCATACGATCGGCGCGATATGTAGCGCAAAACCGAGCATCGAATCGGCCGCCAATGGACCAACGTTGTGTGAGTGTTCCTGTCGGGGTTGCCGGCGGTGGCGGGTTTGTCGTCGGAATGCCCACCGTCGCATCGAGCGAACAACCTAGGCCTGCTGCGCCGAGACAACCGACCGCGATGGTGCGAAATAACCAATTCGTTGGGGACAAACGCATGGAAAGTTCCTCCTGTGCTTGGTTACCGTGGGCGATATTCGCGTTGAATTTCACGAGGGGGTGTGGGTTGTCGCGGTGTCGGCGGATATCCGTAATACACGTCGGGAGCTCGCGTTGCTGGGGGTGCCGATTGCAGACGAGCTCGATATTCAGCCAGTGGCATGGGTACGTCCAAAAAAACCACCCATCCGTCGTTCGTCGGGTAGTACCATTGCCCGTCGATCAAATAGGCGTATCGTCCCTGATACAGAGTTCGCGGATAACCTTCCATCATAGCGATGGGCACGTCGTCGACAGGCGTAACCGCGTATCCAGCCACTGTCGGTTGCATACGCAAGGACGCGCTACATCCGGTCATGACGAACAGCAAAAGGCCCGCAGCCGCGCAGCGTTGCCAGCGTCCATTCTTTGGCGCTCGCAACAAGCCGAGATTGCTTCGAGATTCATCGTTGCATCGATTACGCACAGGTCACCTCTCGTCTGCCTCGGACAGCAATTCGAGTGCCATCGTGCGGCACACGTGCACAACCGTTTGACACAAGGCTGCTTGGCCACTAGGAAAACGCCCGCGTGTCCACTCGACCCTTCTCCATTTCGATTCTCGGCGTGAGCGGTTTTGCGGGAACCGAGCTTGCTCGTCTCGTGGTTGCTCACCCGACGTTTGAGCTCGTCGGCGTTGCGGCTGACCGTTGGCACGGAAAGTTGCTTGGCGAAAGCATGCGTATTGCCGGGCCCGCAGCGCGCCTTCGCGTGTCGCCCATGGACGATGCGCAAAAGCTTGCAGCTCAAAGCAATTTCGTGGCTCTTGCGACACCTGCGGAAGTTTCGATGAAACTGATGCCCGAGTTGCTTGCTGCCGGAGCCCGCGTTGTGGACTTGTCCGGGGCGTTTCGTTTGACGAACCTTGCGGAATACCCACGCTGGTATCATTTTGATCACACGGCCCCGGACTTTGTTGCCGAGGCCGTTTATGGTTTGCCCGAGGTGCCCGATGCTTCGGGGGACGCGACGTCCATAAACAAAGCGCGGGTTGTGGCAAATCCGGGTTGTTATGCAACGGCGGCCATTGTCGCGCTCGCGCCGCTTCTTCGTGCGGGCGTGGTCGATCGCGAAACGCTGTTTTTGGACGGCAAAAGTGGAGTTTCTGGGGCTGGGCGAAAAGTCGAAGAACGTTACACGTTCATGGAAGTGGATGAAAACGTTTCACCTTATCGCGTCGGCGATCATCAGCATACGCCGGAAATCGAACAGGCATTGACGCGGGTGGCGAAAGCTGCGGTTCGAGTGACGTTTGTCCCGCATTTGCTTCCCGTCAAACGAGGGCTCATGGTCACGGCATTTGGGCGTGTTTGTCAAAGCGTAACCACAGCGGACATCGAGGCGTTGTTTCACGAGGCGTATGATCAAGACCAAAGCCTCGTGGAAGTCACATCGCCGAATCAAGTAACGATTTCGCGCGTGGCCTACACGCCGCTTGGAAGTGTAGGGGTACGACTGCTTCCCGAGCGATCGGCCATTGTGGTCGTATCGGCTCTTGATAACTTGCTCAAAGGTGCGGCATCGCAAGCGATGCAGAATCTTTGCGCAATGGCGTCTGTTTCTTCAGGTTTTTCCAGAGGCAACCCGTGAAAATACCCAATGGTTTTACCTTTGCCGGCGGATCGGCCGGCATCAAAGTCAAACGACCTGATGTGGCGCTGGTGCTTTCGGAGCTTCCGGCGAATGCTGCGGGGTGTTTTACTCGGTCGAAGTCCCGTGCCGCGTGCGTTGATTGGAATGCGGCCCGATTGCCCCGCACCGACGCTCGGGTCATCGTTGCCAACAGTGGCAATGCCAATTGCCTTGCCGGTGAAGAAGGCGTCGTCGCCAATGAGCGTATGGCGACGGCTGTGGCCAATGCGTTTGGCGTGCCAAGCGATGCGGTCTTCACGTGTTCGACGGGCGTGATTGGTATTCCATTGCCGGCCGGGAAAATCGAAGCAGCTTTGCCAATGCTGCTCGAAAAACTAGGCGGTGACCCCAAGCCGGCCGCAGAAGCCATTTTGACCACCGATACGACCACGAAAATGGCGTCGCGGGAGATCTTCTTGGGTGGCGATCGTGTGCGCATTGCAGCGATTGGCAAAGGCTCGGGTATGATTCACCCGAATATGGCCACAATGCTCGGGTTCATCCTGACCGACGCGGCCATTGAAGTCACCGTGCTCGATGCCATGCTTCGTGCGGTCGTGGATGAAACATTCAACATGATCAGCGTGGATCGGGATACTTCGACAAACGATCAAGTCATCATCATGGCCAATGGGATGGCGGAAAATGAACCGATCACCACGCGTGATACGCCCGACGCCATGCATTTTGCCGCGACGTTGCTCGACCTTTGCAAAGAATTGGCGCGGACCATTGCAGGTGACGGCGAAGGTGCCCAGCATCTCGTGACCGTGACCGTACGGGGCGCGGAAGATACGGCATCTGCACGAATGCTGGCTCGAGCTGTCACGGAATCGAATCTCACCAAAGCGGCGTTTTTTGGGACAGACCCGAATTGGGGCCGCATTCTTGCGGCCATTGGCGCCCGAGCGGCCGAACAACACATTCGTTTCGACCCTTCTCAAACCTCCGTCACCTTGCAGCAAGTTCCCGTCTTCGAACATGGAAAACCGCGTCCTTTCGATGCGGATGCTTTGCGCGCATTGCTTCGAGGCGAAGAAGTTTTCGTTGATGTGACCGTCGGCGCTGGCATTGGTCATGCCACCGCGTGGGGCTGCGATTTGTCGTATGACTACGTGCGAATCAATGCCGACTATGCTGCCGTGTTTGTCGATTCGCCCGACGGGCCAGTTCGTCGGGACGGACGTTTGGAGAACAAAACGCCTGAAATGAAGGCAGATACGCTCGTGCAGGCATTGCGCTACATCGAGCGATTTGCAGGTACGCGCGCGGTCATCAAATACGGCGGGGCGGCGATGGTTCGTCCGGATTTGAAAGATCGTTTTGCGGAAGACGTGCGGCTTTTGCAAGCGGTAGGTTTGTCGCCCATCATTGTGCACGGCGGAGGTCCGGAAATATCGCGAACGCTCGAACAAATGGGCCAAACCAGTGAATTCGTCGACGGATTGCGGGTGACGGATGCAGCGAGCCTCAAAGTTGTCGAAATGGTTTTGACGGGCCAAATCAACAAGGAAGTCGTCGCGTCGTTGTCTCGAGCCGGTGGAAAAGCCGTTGGTTTGTCGGGGAAGGACGGAGGGCTCATTCATGCCAAGAAGTGGCAGCCGCCTTCGGGGAAAGATTTTGGTTACGTCGGGGAAGTCACGGGTGTCGATATCGATGTTGTCGAGTTGCTCTTGAGCAAAGGGTACATTCCGGTGATTTCGCCGATTGGATTGGGCAAAGACGGCCATACGTACAACATCAATGCGGATACGGTTGCCGCAGAGATTGCGATTGCGTGTGGCGCGCGGAAGCTGATTTTCTTGACGGACGTCGCCGGCATTTTGTCCAACGGCCTCTTGATTTCCGAAATGAGCGCCGAAGAATTGGACAAACGCGTGAAAGACGGCACGGTTACGGGCGGCATGTTGCCCAAGGCTGCGGCCATTATCCGAGCGCTCGAAGGCGGCGTCGAAACGGTCCACATCATTGACGGCCGCATTCCGCACAACGTCGTTGCGGAATTGTTTACGTCGCGGGGTGTGGGCACCATGATTCGTCCGGGCGCACCCAAAGAAGGTGACGAGGTTCCGAGCTGATGCGAATGGGCCCCTCGTACGACGTCGATGTTTTGATTGTCGGCGGAGGGCCCGCAGGTTTGTCGACGGCGTTATTCTTGACGCAATCGGCGCCTCATTTCCGGGATCGCATTCTCGTTTTGGAACGCGGAAAATACCCTCGCGACAAAATTTGCGCGGGCGCCGTCGGTGCCCGAGCCGACCGAATGCTCGCGTCGGTGGGCGTTTACGTGGATGTACCCCACGTACCCATTCGCGGATTGTCCGTGCGCGCGCGTGGACAAACGTTGGTCGTGCGTCGCGACGGACCAGTCATTGGGCGCGTCGTGCGGCGCATCGAATTCGATGCGGCATTGGCCGATCATGTACGTGCGCGACAAATTGCTCTTCGCGACGGCGTCAAAGTGGAACAAGTGCTTGTAGATTCCGATGGCGTACGCGTGGTGACGTCAGCGGGGGACATTCGAGCGCGGGTCGTTGTGGGCGCCGATGGTGTATCGGGCATTGTGCGTCGAGCGGCGGGTTTTCCTCGCGGAACGTTTATGGCGCAAGCGATGGAGGTCGACACGGCGGCCGCGAGTACGGACGGCGATCGAGATGTCTTGCATTTCGATTTGGAGGACCAAGGTTTGTCGGGGTATGCGTGGGACTTTCCGACGATTGTGCAGGGTAAACCATTGGTGTGTCGCGGATTGTATGCTTTGCGAGGTCCGGGAATTCCCGAGCGACTGGGCGATGAAGGCGGCGTTGCGGAAAAATTGGCGCAAAGAAATGAGCAACTTGGCGTGAGCTCGTCTTGCCATACCGTGCGTCGATTTGCCGAGCGAGGGATATCGTTTTCCGAAGCATTGTCGAAGCCGCGGGTGCTTTTGGTGGGAGAAGCGGCGGGCATTGACCCGGTGCTGGGCGAGGGCATTGCGCAGGCGATTCTATTTGGCGCAGTCGCTGGGCCGTACCTTGCGGAAGGTTTGGCGCGGAATGATTTTTTGTTTGCGGATTGGAAAGATCGAGTGCGCAAGACGCGTTTGGGGCTCGATTTGGCGGTACGTTCACGCGCGGCGCGGCACGTGTATGGGGACATGCGGGCGCTTATGGAGCGGTATGTGACGAAGTCGCGAGCGATTGTGGAAGCGGGGATGAATTGGTT
>JBGAOI010000381.1:0-7086 GCA_044221885.1 Polyangium sp. (in: bacteria) | reverse complement strand
CTTGACGTACGTCGCGGCGGCGGCAGTGCACTCGATGCCGCAGAGCAGGCCGCGCGGGCGCTCGAGGATGATGAATTGTTCAACGCCGGGACAGGTGCGTGTCTCGATGAGGATGGTCGTGTGATGCACGACGCATCGATCATGGAGGGGCGTGAGCTTCGTGCCGGTGGCGTTTGTTCACTCGCCGGATTTCGCAATCCTATTTCGATTGCGCGTGCGGCGCTCGAGGATGGGCGGCATGTCCTGTATGCGGGAGATGGAGCGGCAAGGTTCGCTCGGACGCACGGGTTTGTCTCGGTGCCGGAAGCTACGCTTGTTACGAACGCGGCGGTTGAAGCGCTGCATGCTGTGCGTGAAGGTCAAGCGTCGACGGGTTGGGCCGGAAGTACCATTGGAGCCGTGGCGCTCGATGCGACGGGGCTCGTGGTTGCGGCGACGAGCACGGGAGGCATGGTCAACAAGCGAGCTGGTCGAGTTGGAGACTCACCGCTCATCGGTTCAGGTACGTACGCGGATGATGGAGCCGGAGCTGTATCAACGACGGGCCATGGTGAAGGCATGATTCGGTTGTGCATTGCACATGTCGTCGTGGACTTGATGCGTGAAGGTGCAACGCCAGAACAAGCAACTCGGAACGCGATTCAGCGTTTGCACTCGCGCCTTGGTCTCACGGGCGGCGCCATCGCGTTGGATCGTACGGGCAGGTTTGGCTTGGCACGATCGACGGCAACGATGTCGTGGGCCGCTGCATCCACAAATGGAGTCTACGCGGGCATCTGAAGATGGAGGGCGCGTATCAATCATGAAAGCTGCAAATGGTCAATAGGCCAAATGCGGGCATTGAAGGAATTTTTCTCCGTTTGAAAAAAGCGAGCGATCTTCGTTATTTCAGAGTTGATCTCGGTGGTGATTCATCGATGCCGCTCATGCAAAGTTATGGCCACACGGAATGGCCGGAACAAGCCTCCGAAAAAAAATAACGAAGCCAAAAAGAAATCCTTGACGCCTTGGGAGAAAACCTAAGAATAGGTCCCACCTCACGACACCTTCCGGTGTATCGAGAGGACCACTCGAAACTGGATTCCAAATCGAAGTCGAATCTGCCAGCGCGCAATAGGGCGTAGACTGAGACCAGGGGCGAAATCGAAGAGGAATTAGGTCAGGTCAACATGGCTCTCAATGCGTATCTCCGTTTGAAGGGGCAGAAGCAAGGCGAAATCAAGGGCTCCGTGACGCAAAAAGGTCGCGAAGGCTCGATCATGGTCATTGCGGTTTCGCATGAAATCATCAGCCCGCGTGACCCCGCCTCCGGTTTGCCCACCGGCAAGCGCATGCACAAGCCCTTCGTGATCACGAAGGAGCTCGACAAGTCGTCGCCGCTCCTCTACAACGTGCTCGTTAACAACGAGAACGTTCCCGAGTGGAAGCTCGATCACTACACGCCGCAAGTCAAGGCGCAACAAGGCGTCGGCACCGAGGTCAACCACTACACGGTTCGTCTCATCAATGCCAACATCGCGTCGATCAACTTCCGCATGCCGAACAACCGTAACCCCGAACTCATGAAGTACGCTGAGTACGAAGAGATCGCGTTCACGTACCAGAAGATCATCTGGACGTGGAACGAGGGTGGCATCACGTCTGAGGACGACTGGGAAGCGCCGGTCGGCTGATCATCCTTCACGGATGACGAAAAACTCCGGGCGGTCTTTTGGGGCCGCCCGGTTTTTCTTTGTAAACCTACATAAATTCCATTGTTGTCGTGATCAAACCTTACTAAACTTTTCCCGAACTTCGTTTGCGTCATCGAACTCTGTTTGCGTCAATCGTGCAGCCATGGCCCTGAACGCGTACCTCAAAATTGTTGCGCAACGACAGGGCACCATTTTGGGTTCTGTAACTCAAAAAGGTCGCGAAGGGACGATCCAAGTCGTCGGCGTCATGCACGAAATCGTTAGTCCTCGCGATCCTGCAAGTGGACGACCGACAGGAAAACGCGCCCACAAGCCGTTTGTCATCACCAAACTACTCGATCGTTCGTCCCCGCTCCTCTACAGCATCCTCTCGTCGAACGAGAACATTCAAAGCTTCGAGCTCCAGTTTTTCACGCCCGACAAAACCGGCATCGAAAAACAGCACTACACCGTGCGTTTGACCAACGCGAACATCAGCTCGATCAACTTTCGCATGCCCAACACACGATCGAAGTTCGCGATGCAAATCCCCGAGCGCGAAGAGGTCGGCTTCACGTACCAAAAAATTAGTTGGACGTGGAACGAAGGTGGTTTGTCCGCGGAAGACGATTGGGAAACCCCGCGTTGAAGCTCCTGTCCTAGACAAACCACCGTCAGACAAACCTAACGTTTCCCCTCGATTTACTCGACCTTGGACCCGTGCCTACCCGCACCTCCGAGGAATCGAGATGCGCCATCGGCAGCTTCTCCCGTCAAGGCTCGCATGCCGTGCTGAAGCTCGTTCTGAAGCGCATCCTCGAGCGACAAATCGAATTGTTCGTATGTACTCAAACGATCTGTGCACATACAAGTTTGAGGCAAAGCGGCGAGTTCGCGAGCCAAGGACTCCGCGGCTTCTCGTGCGTGGCCTTTCGGCACGATACGGTTGGCCAAACCCATCTGCAGAGCTTCCGTTGCCGACACTGCGCGTCCGGTCAGGATCAAGTCCAAAGCCCGAGACAAACCAATGAGTCGTGGCAAGCGGATGGTGCCTCCATCGATCAACGGAACTCCAAAACGTCTACAGAACACGCCCAAAACTGCGTC
Organism: Polyangium sp. (in: bacteria); assembly: GCA_044221885.1. Lineage (GTDB taxonomy): Bacteria > Myxococcota_A > Polyangia > Polyangiales > Polyangiaceae > Polyangium. The sequence continues at coordinate 4,306 of JBGAOI010000381.1, read as the reverse complement.
CTCTTCGACAACTCGCAGATCGCACCACAACGCTAGCTCGAGACCACCCGCAACTGCATGACCCGCAATGGCTGCAATCACGGGTTTCGACAAAAGCATGCGTGACGGTCCCATCGGTCCATCGCCATCGGGAGCGACTCGGTTTGGCGTGCCAGACGCCATCGCTTTGAGATCTGCGCCAGCACAGAACGTTCCATGATCGCCATAAAGCACTGCCACGCGCGCCGTGTTGTCCGCGTCAAACGCTCGAAATGCGTCGGCGAGCGCTTCCGCTGTTGCTCGATCAACGGCGTTGCGACGTTCGGGGCGATCGAGAATCACCGTCGTGATGGGCCCCTGCTGTTCGACATGTACGCTCATGAACCCGTTCCTCTTTTCTGTCGCGCGTCGTGGTATGAAGCAGGCGACGGACCTGACGACATGGTCTGCGCAGAAAGGTCGATGCGCCATGGATTTCGACGTTCCCCCGGCTTTCGCGGACCTGCGTCTCAAAGTGCGCTCGTTCATGAATGAGTTTGTGCTTCCAAACGAACGGTTGATCGTCGACGAAGATCGTCAGGGCAAACACGACACGTTGCGACGTTTGCAATCGGAAGCCAAAGCGGCGGGATTGTGGGTGCCTCATTTGCCCCAGGCGTACGGTGGTCTTGGGTTGGGCATCATGGGGATGTGCATTCTTTTCCGCGAAATGGGTCGATCTCCTGTTGGCGCCAAAGTGTTCAACTGCGACGCACCCAATCAAGGCAACATGGATCTCTTGTTGCGTGCGGCAAGCGACTCTCTTCGTGAGCGATATCTTGGGCCGCTCGCTGCGGGAGAAACTACGAGTGCGTTTTGCATGACCGAACCTGCACCGGGGGCGGGGGCGGATCCTTCGAATCTGCGCACACGAGCGGTCAAAGATGGTGATGAATGGGTGATCGATGGGCACAAGTGGTATTCCACGGGAGGCCGTGATGCCGCATTTCTCATTTTGATGGCGCGAACGAGTGACGATCCACGTAATGGAGCCACGATGTTCATCGTTGATCGTCATGCTGCGGGCGTCGAATATGTTCGTGATATTGCGACCATGTCCGAGCCGGTTCTCGATCATCGTGAAGGAGAATTTCGATTTCATTCGGTGCGTGTAAAGGACGAGGCTGTGGTTCGGGCCGTTGGGGATGGGTTTCGATTGGCTCAGGAGAGACTGGTTCCCGCGCGTCTCACGCATTGCATGCGTTGGCTTGGTTTGGCAGATCGAACGCTCGAATTGTGCAAACCGTATCTCGTCACGCGCGAGAGTTTTGGGAAGAAGCTCGCGCAGCATCAAATCATGCAGCAGAAAATTGCCCATCACGCATTGGGCATTCATGCGGGCAATTTGATGACGTTTCATTGCGCGTCGATGCTTGAAAAAGGGCTTGACAAGGAAGCGCGCCCTTATTCATCCATGGCCAAACTGCACGTCGCGCGTCTTTTGTGCAATGTATTGGATGACGCGATTCAAATGCACGGTGGGCTTGGGTATAGCGACGATATGCCATTTGCGTCGTGGTACAGGCATGCGCGTAGCGCTCGGTTGGCCGACGGGCCCGACGAAGTGCATGAAGTCGTCATTGCGCGCGATTACTTGACGCGGGGAATTGATTTGCTCGTTTGACCAAGGAAAGCTCCGCGGATGACGGCCAAGAAAAAACTCGGGGCCCGAGCAACTCGGCGCCAAGCTGATCGCGACGTGCAGAAGTTCATGCGGGATAAAACTCGCCTGGCGGCGCTCGAAAAGGGGGGCGCGCCGGATCGACCCATTTCGTTGACCTCCGCGTCCGAAGTGGAAATTGCTGCGCGCGCAACGCCGTGTATTCAATGCGGTGGAATTGTTCGCGTGGACGAACACGTTGCGGAAACGGTTGGTTCCGAGCGACTACGTATTGCGCACGTATCGTGTCCTGCTTGCGGAACCAAGCGTGCCATCTATTATCGAATTGCTTCGCCCGTTCTGAACTGAGGTGCCTCCATGATGCGTTCAATCGGCTGGTTTGCGTTGGGTTTGTCCGGTTTGCTCGTTTCGCTCACGGGTTGCGGACCAGGCGACACCAATCCTGCTGCTGTATCTCCTTGTGACTTGCTGGCTTGTGGCGTGAGTCAAAAAATTTGCGTGGACGATTCCAAAGGGCCGCGTTGCGAACCGTGTCCGACCGGCCAATATGCGGGGGCATCGGGGGCGTGTGAGAATCTCCAAGGCACAGCCATAAAGCATGAATTTTCGGAATTCACCGTGCAGGCCGGGGAAGAAATTCTCGGTTTGTGCCAAAGCTTTACGCTGAACAATCCTGAAGAAATTTGGGTCAACGCAGTTGAACTCGAACAGAATGAATGGTCGCATCATTCCAATTGGACGTTCGTTCCGAGTGACAAATTTAATGGCCCGGATGGCGTTTGGAAATGCGGCGAGCGCGATTATGATCAAGTCACGGCAGCGCTCGCGGGCGGCGTACTTTACGCGCAATCCACGCAAGCGACGCGCGAAGTGCAGAAGTTTCCCGACGGTGTGGCGGTGCGTATTCCACCGTATTCGCGGATCATTGGTGACGTACATTTGTTGAATCCTTCGATGACGCCTGCGACGGGGTCGCTCAAACTCAACATCTATGGGATTCCCAAGGCGGAAGTTGCCCACAAGCTCGTGCCATTTCACCTCAATTACAGTGGTTTGGCCATTCCGCCGCACGAGAAATCGAGGTTTGTGGGAGAATGCGATTTGACTGGCCCTTATGGCGCATCGGGCGCGACGTTCGATCCCAAGGTGTATTTCATTTTGCCGCACACGCACGCGTTGGCAGCCGGGTTTTTCTTGGAAATCTTTGGTGGCCCACGCGATGGAGAGAAAATCATTCAACTTGGTCCGTACGATGGGGTAGCGCACGGACGGGTGTATGAAAAGCCCATCGATATGACAGGCGCATCGGGATATCGGTTTGGGTGCGAATATCACAGCGATCGCGATGCCGTCGTGAAATGGGGATTCGGCGATCAAGAAATGTGTGAGCTTTTAGGGTTTGCCGAGACGACCGTTGCTTTCGAGTCGAATATCACTTCCGCCGCCGAAGTTGGGATGGACGGCGATGTGCGTATATTTTCGGCACCGTGTTCGATTCTTGCATTTCCGTGGGACCACAACAAACCCGGTGGTCCCGTTCCCTGACAAACCAGCCTACTTGACGCTTTCGAGCAATGTTCGCCAACCGCCGCGAGCAGCTTCTATGCTGTCATTGGGCCCGGTCAATTTGAAAAACCAATTTCCGCGGTCGGGCGTTTTGACCACGGCGCCAAACAGGCGAAAGTTTTCTTTTACCATTTGCATGGGCGACTTCTTCTTGGGGCCCATCGCGGGTCCAAGCGGAATCTTGTAGGTTCCGGCCACTTCGACCGTTTCCACTTCGAGCTTGCCCACGGTGAATTTTTCTCGTTTTGCAGTGGGACCTACGTCGCCGTCGAATTGCTTGAACCAAGCGGAAAACTGTTTGTCTGGGCTGCCTTCGGCTCCGGTCCCATAAAACAGAACGTCGAGCGTACCTTCTTCTTTGTCATTGCCCGCGGTGGGAATGTGATAACTCGCCTTTTGCGGCCCGGATTTCGGCGCATCCAGCGCTGTCCACGGTCCAGGAACCGTCCACTGAAGAGGCGCGACGGCTGGCGCCGCTGCCGCGTTCGACGTTGACGCCGGTGGATCTGGTTCTGCTGGGGCGCGTGAACAGCCCACGGCGAAGAGACAAACCGCAACGGCCGGTGAAATCGTTTGACGCCAAAGAATATTCGTCGAGGAACTCACGGGTCAAGGAGTACACCATCGCTACGCACGGTGCACGTTCGGAGTTGGTATGGAGTCGCATGAGCTGCGGCTACACGCCCAAATCGAGCCCTTTGTCGGCAAGGCGTCGACGTGCCCCGTTGACTTCGTCGCACATTTTGATCGAGGCCACGGCCATTCCGAGCGCTGCGCCAGCGAGCCACGGACTGGCCAGGGCAAACAGTGACACGACTCCGCCCACGAGGCTCATGAGCAGCCACGCACCGGACAGGACCAACCCCAAAATACCAAAAGTAAGCTGCAAAATGGCGCCCATCGTGCGAGCGCGGGCCAACATGATGCCCGAGACCGCCAACGCGCTTCCGCCCAGAGGTTCGCGCCGATACTGGTGGTATGAGCGTCATCGAGGAAGTGCAGTCCACGCCCACCCCACCTTCTGAACGTTCGGCCCGACCGTGGGGATGGCTGGTGCTGGTGGCCAGTGTGATAGGCATCGTCTCCGGCTCGATCACGATC
>JBGAOI010000380.1:0-7115 GCA_044221885.1 Polyangium sp. (in: bacteria) | reverse complement strand
GTCTGGCGTTCTTGCGGTCGGAGATACCTTATGGGTGTCCTCGGAATCATCGGACGTCGTCGTCGCACTTGATCGAATGACGCTTGCTGAAAAGTCGCGCACACCCGTAGGCGCGGGCGCTCGTGCGCTCGTGAAAGTCGGCAATCGCATCGCGGTGCATTCGTATCAGCAATTCCAAATGACCCTGGTGGATGCTGCCGGGACCGTCGTCCAACAAATTCCAATTACCAAGGATCCTCGACCGACGGATGTGGCTTTGGGTGAGCGCGTATTCACTCGCCCCGGTGGGTCATTCGCGACAAACCATTCTTGCTCGAGCTGCCACATCGAAGCGCAAAATGACGGAATGATTTGGCGTTTTGGCCCAGGAATTTGGCACAATGCGCGGCCCTTGCAATTGCTCGATGCAACGACGCCACTCGAATGGGGCGCCTATGTGTCGAGCTCTGATAATTTCGGGTATCAAGGTCCTTCGTCCATTGTTTCGCGTCCAGCGACGCCGGAAGAGGCATTGGGGCTCAAGGCATTTCTCGGCTCGCTTTTGGGGGCCCCTCGAGAAACCGGACACACGCAACTCGATGGGAGTTTGTCGGAGACAGGACTTCGCGGCGAGGCGCTTTTTAATGGCAAAGCGGGCTGTTATGCTTGTCATTTGCCGCCGCTTTATACGACGCGTGAATACATTCCCGTGGGCAAATCGGGCGTACCGGCAGATGTTCCGTCGCTTTTGGGAGCTTATCGTCACGGCGTGTATTTCGTCAATGGTCAAGCCCGTTCGTTGGAAGCGGCTGTCGATGTGGCGCTCGCGTACGTGAAAGTTTCGCTCACGACGGACGAAAAGGCCGATCTTGTCGACTTCCTTTACGAACTCACGCCAAAGGGCGCGCATCCACTCGGCATTTGGCCGGACATCGACAGTGCAGCCGGCGTGTACCCCAATGTTCGTCCAAGGGTTGCATTTGCAGATCCGATCGACGATTCATTGCCCGGAAAAACGGCTGTCGAAGCGGCCGCAGAATTCGTGACCCTCGAAACGGCCGCCGGTGATAAAGTTGCCGGCAAAGTCGAAGTGACCGGCGGGGTTGTGGAGTTTGTACCGGACGCACCACTTTTGGCCGGAACGTTTTATCGTTTCCGGGTTCTTCCGGGCCTACCGTTCTTGTCGGGAGGTGCACTTTGGGCCGAGCGAACCTCGGAGTTTCAAGTGGCGCAGCCAGCCATGGGCAATTGGTCGAAAAATATGAAAATGACCGTTTCGGTGCCTGGGCCCGGGGGCATGATCATTCCGCTCGATTACGTGCTCGAATCCGTTGACGTCCCGCGCCCCGGCGGCTTGGCCGTTGTCGTAAAGCCAGTGACGTTTGGCACGCAGCAACGCCAGGAGGTTTGGCTGCGAATCGATGGAGGCAATTTCTACATGCAAAGTTTTGCGTTGCCTATCAGTCCGACGGGCGTTGGCGACGCCGCGCTCGTCACGGGGACGGTTAAAACGGTGGATCAAGCGACGACGAACATCACTCTCGTCGAAGGCACGTTACGCATTGGAGGTCCGGGCATCAACTTACCAGGCGTGGTGTTCAAGATCGTTCCTATGTAGTGACAAACGCTCGGGTTGTCCGTAAAGATCGTACGGAGTCGCGCGATCTTTACGTCATCGTTGTGCCCTGACGATTTTTGACACTTTGGGCACAAACGATGTTACCGTGCCGGGCGTCATGGACGGAAACAGCGTTGAAGAGTCAGAGTTTGTCGAGGTTTTGCAGCAAGTTACGGATGTGGGGCGGGACGAACGGGCTCTTTTACGCGAGTCACTCCTTCGCCCACTTCCTGAAGTGCCGCCGCGTTACTTCTATGACGATGTAGGCAGCGAGCTTTTCGAGCGGATTACGCAGCTCGACGCCTATTACCAGACGCGGACCGAAGTTTCGATCCTCGAAAGGTTTGGCGGGGAGATCATGGCGCAGGCATCCCCGCGGCACATTGTCGAATTGGGTAGTGGTGCGGGGCGGAAGATCCGGTTGCTGCTCGAGGCGTGGGGCGATTCCAGCGGTCGGGATCGGGCGTGCACCATGCTGGACATCAATGAGCTTTTTTTGCGGCAATCGATCACGACGCTCGGTGGCGATTACCCGGCCATTCGTTTTCGTGGAATCGTGGCCGATTTTACGCAAGAACTGGGTGATTTGGGTTCCGGGGACAGGCGACTTGTGGTGTTTTTCGCCGGAACGATCGGGAATTTCGATGTACCTCAACGGAAGCGCTTTTTGCGCGATCTTTCACGAAAGATGGGGCCTACGGATTCTTTTCTCGTTGGCGTTGATCTCGTGAAAGATTCAAGGCGTCTCGAAGCGGCGTATGACGATCCCGAGGGCGTAACCGCCGCGTTCAATATCAATATGCTTTCGGTGCTCAATCGGCAATTCGGAGCAAACTTCGATCCGTTGCAATTCCGTCACCGCGCGTTTTACGACAAGGTGAATGCGTGGATTGAAATGCGTCTCGTGGCTTTGCGTCATCAGCAGGTGCGTCTCGACAAGCTCGATTTGGATTTGACGTTGCGTGAAGGTGCGGAGATTCGCACGGAAATCAGTTGCAAGTTCACGAAGGAATCGCTCGAAGGTTATGCGCGTGAGGCGGGGTTGTCGATCTCGGGCTGGTATTCCGACCCGGATGAGCTTTTTGCGTTGGCCCTTTTGCGGAGGAACGACGCATGAATGCAGGCGAACAGAAACAGCGTTTTACTCAGGCATTCGAGGCTGCGTGGGCGCGTTCGGACACGATTTTCGACCTGTTGCCGAAGGCCCGCTTGCTCGAGCGGCCCATTGGTTTGCGGCATCCGTTTCTCTTTTATCTCGGGCACTTGCCAGCATTTACTTGGAACCAAATCGGCCGAAGTTTTTTGGGTGAAGGGCATTTCGACGTTGCGTTCGATTGTCTCTTCGAACGCGGCATCGATCCTTCGGACGAACAACAGGCCCAGCAGCAATCGATTGCCACGTGGCCCGAAATTGCAGCGGTGTTCGAATATCGAGATCGCGTGCGTGCGGCCATTCGGGAACGATTGCCGCGGGTGCTCGAGCGCTCAGACGACGTGCTGGGGCAACATGGGCGCATTTTACATGTGGCCGTCGAGCACGAATTGATGCACCACGAAACGCTCATGTACATGTTTGCGCAATGCTCCGAGGGATTTGTCGCGCGGCCTTCTTGGGTTTTGCCACCGGACGATGGTTCAGGTAAAGACGCTGAAGTTCGTGAAGTTCCGCAAGGATTGGCCCGTGTTGGGGCGAGGTTCGACGAAATTGAATTCGGTTGGGACAACGAGTTTGGCGCAGAAGAATGGCCGGTTCCGGCATTTCGTATCCAGTCATTGCCTGTGCGCAATCGCGACTGGGCTGATTTTATGCGCGCAAGTAAATTGAGCGATCGATGGTTCCCCGCATCATGGACCAAGCATTCGGGCGATTTGTATGTACGAACCGTATTTGGATTCGTGCCTTTTGACGTGGCTGCTGGTTGGCCCGTGCAAGTCTCCGCGGCGCAAGCGCAGGATTATTGTGTTTGGCGCGGTGGAACCTTGCCGGATGTTGGGCAATTGATTCGAGCTGCTTACGGAGACGATTCGCATCGGCAACGGCCATGGGGAACGGCTGTGCGGGACAAAGACGCCGGAGATTTTGGTTTTTCGCGGTGGTATCCTTCGCCGACGGGCAAACATCCCGCCGGTACGAGTCCGTTTGGCGTGGAAGAACTTGTGGGCAATGGCTGGGAATGGACGTCGACGGTTTTTGGACCATTGGCGGGGTTTTCCCCGTACGTACGTTCATATCCAGGGTATTCCGCAGATTTCTTCGACGGCGAGCATAACGTGGTTTTCGGTGCGTCGTGGGCAACGGACGAGGTGTTTCTACGGCGGAGTTTTCGGAATTGGTATCGCCGTGATTATCCGTATGCATTTACTAGTTTTCGGGTGGCGTGGCGCCAATGACGAAGACGTGTCGAGTTTTACGTGACCAACAGCGTGCGTAAGCTGGCGACGGTGGCTACCAGCTCCGTGGGGTCGACGGGTTTGGGTACATGTAATTGAAACCCTGCATTGAGCGCTAAAACGCGGTCTTCCGTGCGCGTATATGCGGTGAGCGCAATGGCGGGCACGCTGGCGACACGATCGGGCGCACGCGCGCGGATTTTTCGCATCAAAGACAATCCGTCTTCGCCGGGCATCGCCAAGTCGGAAATGATGATATCGGGAACGAAGGCGTCGAGAATGCGTACAGCTTCGGCCGCGTCAGCGGCGGCTTTGACGCTCGCTCCGGCGATTGTCAGCACTTCCTCGAGGATTTCGCGTGCATCGGGTTCGTCGTCAATGACCAAAATGCCCAGCCCCAGGAGTTTTCGCGTGTCGTCTTTGGGCGTTGCGGCCATGGGTTTCGGGGGCGTAATGGTTTTGGGTTTGCAAATGGGCAAGCGAACCGTGAATGTTGCCCCTTTGTCCTGGCCGGCGCTTTCTACATGAACGACGCCACCATGGGCTTCGACCAAATGCCGCACAATCGACAAGCCGAGACCAAGGCCGCCAGAATTTCGCGTCAGAGTGCCGTCTCCCTGGCGAAATCGCTCGAAAATGTGAGGGATCACGTCGGCGCGTATGCCGCGACCATTGTCGGAAATGCGAATGAGTGCTTCGTCATTTTCACGGTGCACATGAACATGAATGGTGCCTTCTTTGGGCGTGAATTTAATGGCGTTCGACAAGATGTTCCACACGACCTGATGAAGGCGGTTGGTATCGGCAAATACGGGAAGACCGGAAGAAATGCACGATACGTTCACGCGGATTCCTTTGGCGGTTGCGCCAGGTAAAACGGATTGCACGGCCGATTCCACCACTTGGCCGAGTTCGACGATGGTGGTATCGAGTCGCAATTTGCCCGCAGTGATCCGTGAAGCATCGAGCAAATCGTCAATGAGTTTCGCCTGATGGCTTGCATTTCGTTCAATCGCTTCGAGCGCCCGCGGTTGTGCACCTTCGCGAACCGCTCCGGTTCGGAGCATACGCGCCCACCCGAGGATGGCATTTAATGGCGTGCGTAATTCATGCGAAACGACGCCCAGAAATTCATCTTTGACGCGATTGGCTTCTTGTGCCTCGTGATAAAGTTGCGCATTGTGCAAGACCATTGCCGTGCGATGGGCGAGCTCCTCGGCGAAAACGATGTCTGCGTCTTGAAAACGATGTTTCGCGGAACCAAGCGTCAAATGTCCAAGTGCCTCGCCGCGCGCAAGCAGCGGCACGATGAGGACCGAGCGAACCGCGAGCAGGCGATAAAGCTCGTCGTACACGCGTCGTTCGCTGGGAGGAATATCGCGAAAGAAGGTTGCTTCGATGTCGTCGATGAAAACAGTTTTACCGGATTGAACGATTTGGAGTATGCTCAGTTCTGGTCGAACGACGTAGGCTTCGACGAGTCGGCGCAAGACCGCTTCTTGGTCCGCATTTCGATGAACGACACATTCGAGCTGCACCACCGCGGTGGAATCACGGCGATGCACAATGCAAAAGTCTGCGAAATTGGGGACGATGACGTGCGCAAGCGAATGGATGATGGCGGAAGCATCGAGCGAAGCATTCAATACGGCACCCGCTTCGGCCAGTACACTCAAGCGCCGCCGTTCCGTGTCGATTTGTGCGCGAGCAATTCGTTCGGCTTCGCGCAAACGTGCTCTTTCCAGGCATTGAGCGCAGGTGTTGGCGACGTGGACGATGAAATCGTGGTCCTTTTCGCGGCGGTGTCGGGCCTGGGAAAAACGTATCGCCAATCCTCCAATGGCTCGACCGTCCACGACAAACGGTAAAGCAATCACTGCGCCAATTTGCTCGGACTCTGTCATGGACAGATGGGGATATCGCCGACGTATTTCGTCGGCGGTTTCGACAAGAATCAGCGTTTTCGTGCGAATTGCGTCGATTATCGGTGCGTTGTGTGTCAACGGTAAACGGTTGAATCGATTCGTTGGATGCGGCGGCGTTCCAATGTCGCGAACGTAATCGATATACTCACCATCCTCCGATAGAACGGCAATGATCGGTCGACTATCGGCAAGCATGATTGATAGGTGATCAACGATAATTTCAGCGACGCTCGTTGGGTTTGTCGCATCCAATAACGCAGCCGTCATCTTCTGCAGCAGCAAAAGACGCGCGCTCGTTTCTTCCGCCGCGGCCTTGGCTTGCTCGAGTTTTTCGATATCGCGCGCAGTCGCGGAGGCATCTTCGTCGCTGAATCGTAGTGAAGCGGAAAAAGCTTCGCTGTGACGTGTCGAATTCGCAGCGTCCATACGCAGGTCCCCCCTGTTTCTGACCCTGGACTGACACTAGCCACATTCTCCTGATGATGTCCGTATAAAATGCAGTTGTTGAGCATGGCGGCACAACTGCAACGCCCCCGCGCCATACAGATGTTCGCAAGCCAATGTTCAACGTACGTCCTGACGAGTAGAACCCTTTGCGATCGACACCTGGCGCGGACTAGATTCGCCGCATGGTTCCTCAAAACAGCTTGCGCCACGTGTTTGTTGTCGACGCCGTCCGTACACCCATCGGTCGTTATGCCGGAGGTTTGTCTACAGTTCGTCCTGACGATCTGGCGGCACACATCATTTCGAGTTTGGCGCGCCGTAATGAAGCCGCCGTGGCGGCGCTCGATCAAGTCGTCTTTGGCGCAACAAACCAAGCGGGAGAAGACAATCGCAACGTTGCGCGCATGGCTTTGCTGCTTGCAGGTTTGCCGTACGAGATTCCCGCGGTAACCGTCAACCGTTTGTGCGGCTCGGGCCTCGAGGCTGTGAACGATGCGGCTCGGCAGATTGCGCTGGGTGAAGCGGATTGTGCGATCGCCGGTGGTGTCGAGAGCATGACGCGAGCGCCTTTTTCCATGCCGAAACAAGCGTCAGCGTTCGATCGCAACCCTCCGCCCGTGTACGACACGACGCTGGGATGGCGTTACCCGATCCGGACATCTCCGGTTACCTCGGCCGAGCCGCAATTTTTCACGGCATTGGCGAAACGGCCGAGCCGCTTTTTGTCGGAAAACAAAAATAACGGATACTTGAAC
>JBGAOI010000037.1:0-24686 GCA_044221885.1 Polyangium sp. (in: bacteria) | reverse complement strand
ACGACCAGGGCCCTACGCGATCGAATTACGTAAAGACAAACTCGCTCCGACTGCGCTGGTCAACCATCCGTGGGCGGCAAGTCGATTGCTTGGCGTTCTCGATGGTGGAGGCAATCGAGTGTCCGTGGCTGCTGCCGAATCGGCTGTGCACGTGGCACTCGATGCGAGTGTTCGCTCGAACGTGCCATTCGAAATTCCAGCCAGAGGTTGCGTCGAAGTGATTGCGGCACTCGATCGTGTGGGCGTGGGAATCGATATGCGTCTTGTCGATGCCACGACGGGAGAAAATACGGTGAATCGCGGAAGGTTTGTCGTGATGGAACGACGTTGTGCCGCGGATGCACCGGTCAAAGCGATTGCCGAGTTTCGTTTGTCGTCGGGCAAAGCGGATGCTCTCGTGCTTACACGTGCCGTTGCGGCAGATCCTTCGGCGGCGGTTCGTCCGTAGGTGCCGATGTGACCCGTGATGAAGCCGCTGGATGCAACGAGGTGGAACTTTTCTTCATCAGACCCTCCCGTCAGGCCCTCGAGAGCGTTATGGTGGTGAAGATGTTTCGCCCAATCTTACTTCCAGTGGTGCTGATGCTGGGTGCCTGTCAGCCTATTGAACAAGCGCCGCCGGCCCGTCGTGCAAGTACGCCTTCTGCGGTTGGGATCGAACCTTCGGTTGCTTCCAAGGGAAAGTCCGAACAAGACATGGAGTCCATGCGGGTGCTTCACCTTCAGGAAGTTCCAGCGGGTGCGCTTGTGCCGCGTGCCAGCATTGAGAAAGTCGAACCTGGGCAGGAAGCTCTTGCGGAGGCGATTTTGAACGTGTCCAAGGAGCCTTTGGATCATTGCCGAGCGAATTCCGGCGGGGGTACGCTGCACGTAAAAGTTGTCAATACGAAAACGTCGACGAAAATTTTGCTCGAATCCGACTCGAAAATTGGCGATGACGTTCGGAATTGTGTGATTGGAGCGCTGTCAACGATCGACATCTCGGATACGCTTTCCAATGCAGCTCCTTCGATGCGACCGTCGGCTGGTTTTACGTCGACGTTTGCGATCAGTTGGTAAACGCAGAAAGGTGCGTGTCGCGTGTCCCAAGCCACTTCGACGTCGTCGCTCGTGTGCATTCCAGACTTCGAGAAAGCGGCTCGTTCTGCGCTTTCGCAAATGACATGGGATTATTATCGTTCTGGAGCGGACGCGGAACGAACATTGCGGGAAAACCTTCGCGCCTACCGACGTTGGGAAATTCATTATCGCGTTTTGGTGGATGTTTCGCAGCGGAAATTGGAAACGGACATCTTGGGCATTCCGGTGTCCATGCCCATTTTGATTGCTCCGACCGCGTACCAAAGATTGGCCCATCCCGAAGGTGAATTGGCTACCGCCAAAGCTGCGGCAGAAGCGGGGACCATTTATACGTTGTCGACGTTGGCTACGACGTCGATCGAAGATGTCGCGCGTGTTTGTCCGGGACCACGATGGTTTCAATTGTATGTGCACAAAGATCGTGAATTGACGGAATCTCTCGTGGGTCGGGCCGAGGCCGCAGGTTTTCAAGCGCTCGTGCTGACCGTCGATACGCCCGTTCTCGGTCGGCGTATTCGTGATGTCCGGAATGGTTTTGGTTTGCCGGCGGGTTTGGTCATGGCAAACCTTGTCGATGCACCAGGCATGAAGGGCATGCAATCGAGTTCAGCGCTCGCTCGTTACATCGCGTCGCGCCACGACGCGTCACTGTCTTGGAAAGACGTCGAGTGGCTCCGGGGGTTGACGCGGCTGCCCGTGATCCTCAAAGGTGTCGTTCGTCCTGACGATGCTTTGCGGGGGATCGACGCTGGAGCGGCGGGGATTGTCGTGTCAAACCATGGTGCACGACAGCTCGATGGGGCTCCGGCAACGATCGAGGTGTTGCCTCGGATTGTCGATGCGGTGGCGGGACGCGTTCCCGTGTTCGTGGATGGCGGAATTCGTTGGGGCACCGATGTTCTCAAAGCGCTGGCCTTGGGGGCTCGAGCCGTGATGATTGGCCGACCTGTGCTTTGGGGGTTGGCCATTGGCGGAACCTCTGGTGTGCGGTCAGTGCTGGAGATTTTGCGCGAAGAACTGTCGATGGCGATGGCGCTCGCCGGCTGTTCGTCTCTTGAAACGATCGACCGATCGCTCGTGGAACGACGAGCACGTTGACCTTGTTGGTAAGTTTGTCGCGGGCTATTTGTTGCAGGTCAAAATGCCTGTCGAGTCGCCTGTGGGGCCGCAAATTTCCGAGACGTCGCAGTCGATGTTGGCGTGACAGATTTTTTTTGCGCTGATGTTTTTTCCGAAGCGCTGATGTTGAAACGTGCCGGTACATTCTTGGCGTGGCACGCATACCGCGCCGATGACGGTTTTTCCAGGAACGAGACAACAGGACTTTCCCGTGCCGCAATCTTCGGGACCATCGCATTCGTAGATCACCGCATCGCCTTGATCGGTACGTGCACACTCGCGTGGATCTGGCGTGCACGTGGGCGGGTCAAACGTTGCACAACACGCAACATCGCAGGTGAGTGGTCCACAACGGATTTGTTTCCTCACGCGAGCGGCAGGTGGTGGAGCTGTGGACGCCAGTGCGAATGCCAGTGCGAGCGCAACGTAGTTCACGGGGCGTGGTTGGCGAGGATGCATGGCGGATACGAAGTAGCCCTGAAGGCTAGGTGTTTTCGACGTTTGCGTCGATGCTTGCGATGATTGCGGGAAAGCCTTTTTCGCTGTGCAGTTCGTGGACAGGATCGGTTACGATGTTGCATACCTACCTTCGCACTTTTGTGCGCGCGAACCGGAGGAGAGGCGCGGCGTGACCATCACAGAAGGCGCAATCATTGGCGGCAAATTCAAGCTCGAGCGGCCGCTTGCGCAGGGAGGGATGGGATCCGTTTGGGTCGCCAGACATCAGCTCCTCGACACGGATGTTGCTGTCAAATTCATGGAGAAATCCATCGCGGAGAATGAATCCGCACGGCAACGTTTCGAACGTGAAGCAAAGGCTGCGGCGCTGATCAAGAGTCCGCATGTCGTGCAAGTTCTCGATTACGGCATCGAAGAAGGCGCGCCGTACATCGCGATGGAGCTCATGGAGGGCGAAGATCTCGACCATCGTTTGCAACGCGGTGGAACGCTGACGGTCGAGAAAGCGTACGTCATTCTGGAACAGGTTGGCAAAGCGCTACGTCGTGCCCACGAGCTCGGTATTGTTCATCGCGACCTCAAACCGAGTAACATTTTTCTTTCCAAACACGGTGACGAAGAGCTCGTGAAGATCCTCGACTTCGGGATCGCCAAGGACATCACAGCGACGACGTCGGCTTCGGCCACGAGCACCGGGGCGCTCATGGGATCGCCGTCGTACATGAGTCCCGAGCAAATTCGCGAAACGAAACACGTCGATCATCGTAGCGATTTGTGGTCGATGGGCGTGATCTTGTACGAGGTGCTCACGGGCCGTTTGCCCTTCGACGAGACGGAAAACATCGGCAAGCTGCTCGTGTCGATCTGCACCGATCCTGTTTTGCCGCCGTCGGTTCTCGTGCCGACGCTGAGCATCGAAGTGGATCGGTTTTTCGAGAAAGCGCTCTCGCGCGATCGAAACACACGATTTCAGAACATGGGCGAACTGGTCGACGCATTCGCTGTTTGTGCCGGGGTTCGTCCTGCTCGAACAACGCTGCTCATTGGCGGTGAAAACCGTGATGGCAAAGCGGAGAATATCTCCGAGACAGCAAAGACGTTGTCGCTCGAGCCTGTTGCAGCGAAGAGTGTCGATCGGGCATCATCCACGCGCCTTGATTCGGGAGAGATACGGGGATCGTTGGCTCCTTCGGAGAGTGGCGATCACGGGGGTTCGTCTCGGAAGAAGTTTGTCCCGATTGTCGTTGGGGCGCTGGCTCTTGCGGGGTTGATCGGTGTGGGCGTGGCCGTGCGTTCGTCTTCGGGCACAGGCACGAAGGCTTTGCCGGAGGAAACGGCAAAGAAGCCTCCGGTGGAAACAGTCCCATCGCCGGCGGTGTCGACGGCTGGCTCATTGCGTGAAGTCACCGTGACGATTGATCCGCCGGATGCGACTGTGGAAGTAGGTGGTCGTATCGTGAGTGTGAATCCGGGAGGGACGATCACGATCAGCGGCGATGCTGGTAGCGTTCATCCGGTACATGTTTACAAAGACAAACTCGACCTACGCGTCGACGTGATCATTTCGTCCAAAGGCGCTTCACCAGACAAACTTTCGTTGTCCGCGGCAAAACCAGTGGGTTCGACCGTTGCTGTCGTAGCGACGACGCCTACGGGCAAGACGAAGGATCCTGTGCCCACGGCGACCACACCAGCGACGACACCCACGGGGCCGCCCACACCAACGACGACGAAAACCACCAAACCTCCGACGGGCGAGCAAGGCCCGGATCGTAATTTCGATCCATGAGCCGTGTAATGGCACGGATGCAATACTGGACAAACCCATGGTAGACTTTTCTTATCGAATGAAGCGGGGCTCGAGGGTAGGATTGTTGGCGCTAGCGGCGTTGTTTGTCGCGGCGCCCGTCATGGCGCAGCCCAAAGGTGGCGGAAAAGCAAAGCCGCCCGAGACGGCTCCTGAACCGCCGCCACCGCCACCAGATCCTGCGGTCGTGGCCGAGCAAACGGCCAAGGAAGAAGCGAAGAAGCATTTCGAGCAAGGTTTGGCGCTTTTCGATCGTGGGTCGCTCGATGCGGCGTATCCTGAATTCGAGAAGTCGATTTCGATTTTTCCGACGCGTGCGGCCATTAAAAACGCGGCCTTGTGTTTGCGAAAGTTGAATCGATTTGCCGAAGCCGTCGAGATGAATGAACGGCTTTTGAACATGCCGAACGTGAGCGAAGAAGAAAAGGGAATTGCCAATGCGGAATTGGCGCAGCTCCGCCCGGTTGTTGGAAACATCATCATTGATGGAGTGCAGCCTGGCGCGACCGTGACGATTGATGGCAAACCCGAAGGCACGACGCCATTAAAAGGTCCGTTGCACGTGGCTGTTGGAACGCGTGTCATTCGTATTTTGAAAGCCGGATTCGAGACATTCGAGCAGCGCGTGGAAGCGCCTGGGGGCAAAGAAATCACGGTGCGGGCGGTGCTTGCGCCGCTCGAGCTTTCCGGATGGTTGCTCGTCGAAGAAGCATCGGGCTACAATGTGGATGTCGTCCTCGATGGTGTTGTGGTGGGCAAAACCCCGTGGCGGGGCCTCATTGCAACGGGCGAACATCTCGTGGTGTTGCGAGGGGACAAACGTCAAGGAACGCAGCCGGCGCGCATTGAAGTAAAACAGAGCCAAGTGACGAATATGCTCGTCATTGCCGAAGACTTGGCATCTGATTTGAAGATCAAGTCGGAATTGCCGGGGGGCGAAATTCGCGTCGATGGCGTCTTGGTGGGCCGAGATTCGTGGGAGGGACCGGTTCGAGCTGGATCGCATCGCATTGAAATTGGAGGCAATGGATATGCGATGGCCGAGCGGCGCGTGGACGTAGCGCCCGGAAAAACGGAAGTGGTGACGTTTGCGCCGACAGTGGAGGCACCACGGACGTTTTGGGAGGAAAACCCCCCATATTTGGAAGCGGGCGGGGCGTTTGCCATTGGGCCAGGATTCGGTGGTATTACAAGGAACTGTGGCAATTGCACTTCGACCGTTGCCATGGGAGGCTTTGGCACCATACGTGGTGGCATTTCAGTGCGTAATCGCTGGACCGTGGGGTTTGACTTGGGCTTTTTGTCTGTGCAGCAAACGGTAAACGGTCGCCAGGGACAGATCGCCCCGACTGGTATTACCCCGTATAAGGCGGACAAAATGGACGATATCCTCGAGCTGAGCGGCGTGACTGCCGGCTTGGGCGTGGGCGTGAAGTTCGGCGATCGATTTCCCGTGGGTCTGCGCTTGGGCGTGGGCGGACTTTTTGGCCAATTCGCCGATACCCGAAGTGCAGAGGCGACGGCGCGAGGCCCGGACAATCTCGAGCAGCTTAGCCAGGCTCAGCGGGATGCGTTGGGTATCACACTCGCGCCGTACAAGATTGCCTCGGTCACCCAATCGTCGACGTTGACTGCTTTCTACGTCATGCCGGAAGTTCGCGTGGGGGCGCGCGTCAAGAAAAACCTTGATATTGTCCTGTCACTTAGCGGAATGCTTCTGTTTATCCCTGCTTCGACGAGGTGGGCGCCAGAAGATACCATTGTCGAGGCTGGCGGGGATGGCTATGCCATGTTCGACAAGGAGCAACTTGCCGACAAGGTGCAATTCGTGGGTACACCCGCGTTGCTTCTGAACTATCGATTCTAACTTGGAGGGTATGCTTATGAAGCGGATGAGTGGTCGGATAGGAATCGGATTGGGTTTTGCTTCGGTCCTCTTGGGGGCGTGTTTCACACAAGGAGAAAGTGGCGAAGCGTTGCCAGAGCCCGCTACACCGATGGGTGCGGCACCTTCTCAAGCATCGGGCACGAAAGAGAATGCCAACGATGTTGTGGTGACCGTGCGGAGTCAACTCGAGCGGGCTTTTGGAAAAACCAATACGTTGCGATCCCCTGGACGAAGCCCGTCGCGTGGGATCAGCACGTTTGATGTGGTAGGGACAAACTCGTCGTCGACGGTTGAGGTTCTGGGCTCGGTTGATCTTGCACGTATGCCCAAGGTGCCAGCGGCCGACGTGTCATTTCCCAGTCTTGCCCAAGGGGCATTCCAGGTCCGCGATACGTTGAGCGGCGTTTCGGTCGAGGTTGGTCTGATCGGGGCAACCGCGGCACCTCGCGAAGATGCAAATGGGTATGTTGTGTATCGTGGTGGATATGCCCATGGGGCACACATCATTCAGCGTCCTACGGAACAAGGCACAGAAGATTATGTGTTTTTCCCGGATACCTTGCCGGACGTGCCTGAATTGCGGTACGAGATTTCGCTGGGTCAAAATGTAGCGGGACTTCGGCTGGTCGAAGATACGCTGGAATTGCTCGATGCCGGTGGCGCGCCGCGATTGCGTATGTCGCCGCCTTACGCTGTGGATGGTGACGCACGGCGACTCGCATTGCACGTAGGCATCGAGGGGTGTGCCTATGATAAGTCGACGGATCTGCCTTGGGATCGACCTGTCGTTAAACCGGGAGCAACCCATTGCACCGTGCGTTTGTCGTGGGATTCGTCCGCTCGTGCGCCGCTCGTTGTTGATCCCGTATGGGCAAAAACGAGCGAAATGTCGGTTGCTCGATTGGGGGCGACGAGTTCCGAGCTGCCCGGCCAGAAAAACCGCGTCATCGTTGTGGGTGGCGATCCTGGGGATCCTGCAATGGCCTACGATTCCACGGAAGTTTTCGACGAACATACAAATTCGTGGGCGTTGTACAGGTCGATGCTCGAAGCGCGAACGAATCATGCAATGGTCGCAATGCTGGTAGGCAACAATGTCGGCGGGATCGTCGTTACGGGAGGACGCAATGCCAATGGTGTCATTGCCGGCTCGGAAAAATTGGAGCCAAGCGCGAGTGGTTGGTCATCGCTGACGGGTACAATGACTCCAACGCCCATGACGACACCGCGCGAACACCATACGGCTACGCTTGCGTTTCTCGAGGGCAATCCCAGTGGAACCCTGCGGATCTTGGTAACGGGCGGGCTCGATGCGAGCGGCAACGTACTTAAAAGCATGGAAGGTTACCTAGTGAATGGCCAAAATTGGCAGGGTACTTTAGACGAAGTGGGGGCTGGACCAAGGGAGATGGGCCTTGGGCGTTACGGCCATACCGCAACAATGGGCAAGGCGCCGAATCTTGTCGTTATCGCCGGCGGATATCCGAGCGCTGATCCCGGTATTGCTGCGACGGGTACGGTTGAGCAATGCGATCTGGCGTCGTTACCCAAAATAGCCTGTTTTACCTTGGTGTCAGAGATGTCGGCGCCTCGAGCGTTCCACAAGGCTGTGCGGGAGCCTCTGATCAGCCCAGGTCCGCGGATCTACTTTGTTGGCGGCGAGTCCAGCGGCATGAAGGTGAGCGCTGTTGACGTTTATGACACGCCCAACAAGGTCATGCTCGGTCCGGCGGGCCGTCCAAATGGATTGCTGGAAGGTCGCTCGCACTTTCAGGCAATGCTTGTAGCGGGTAGCTCGATCATCGACAAAGGATCAAAAATCGTCGTGACCGGCGGCTATAAGAACGGGGAGATCCCCCTGAATAGTGTTGAGTGGTTGGAGCTATCGACGCTTGATACAAATAAAAATTGGCACGCTGCACCCGAGATGCTGAAGGCGCATGCTCGCCATGGAATGGCGGCGCTTGGAGATGGCCGTATCTTGGTTTTTGGTGGAATCAAGGACGATGTAAAAAGCTCCGAGGTTTTGCAATGTAGCACTGACGCGGAATGTCCGGCGGCTAATCCCTTCTGTGCGGATGGATTCTGTTGCGATACCGCCTGCAAGGGCGTTTGCGAAGCTTGCAATCGCAAAGGACCGGGTTTTGCGCCTGGTACGTGTGTCGCCATTGCTGGACCCCCAGAAGAAGGCCACGGCAGTTGCGCCTCGCCTGAGCAGAACGATGCGTGCAACGGTCAGTGTGGTGGTTTCGAGCGTGACATCTGCGTATTCCCAGACGGCAAATCGTGTGGTACGACCTGCGTTCCGGGCTCGGCCGACACGACGCCACAATCAACGTTGCAACAAATGGCATGCGACGTGAAGGGTATGTGCAACGTTGTGTCATTCGAGACCTCGTGCGGAACATACACTTGTACGTCCGACAAAAAGGTGTGCAATACGAAATGCACCAAAGATGGCGGTTGCATTACTGGATATGAATGCGACGAGATCAGTGGTTTGTGTGCGGAGGCGCAATTTGAGTGCAGCACGCAGACGGAAAACGGTGTGACCCAGGACGTCGTGCGGTCCACGGCCGATAACGACAGAATCATTGCCGAGTGCGGATTCTATCGTTGCGACAGCGAGAAGATTGCGTGCCGGACTTCGTGCGTCACCGCTTATGATTGTATCGGTGGCTTCACATGTGACTCCAATAACTCGTGCATTGCCAAGACGGTTTTTGAGGAACCTCCGGCGGGCGATGTCACTTGCGCCACTTCCCCTGCCAATCAATCCTCTCGCTTCGGTTGGCTCGCAGCCCTCGCGCTTGCTGGCGCCTTCGCGTCACGTCGCAATCGCGCCCGCGCCTGATTCAATTCGTCCCGCCTCGTCCGATCACTCGCACCAATCCTGTATTCGCCTCGCCCGATGCATCGGACGAGACGAATACCATTTCCCCGCCATTCGGGCCGATGCGCATGGCCGCTTCCGACTCGCCCAAATACGCACGCAAATTCACGAGCCGCGCGTAAATCGGCCCCGTTGGATACAACGTAAACGATTGCAGATCATTCGTCGTTGCAAGGCCAATCGAATCATTCGGCTCGGCCGCGAGACTTTCGCCATTCGTCATTGCGGAAAAACCTTCGATACCGCGACCGGTGAAAAAAATACGCAAGGTATCATCCACCACGACCGCGTGTGGTCGACCAACCTTTGTCACATTTCGCCAAAAAACTGGATCGGTAATATTTCCTGGAGATAAAATCGGGTTTGGCTGGGTACGATGTGCGTGATCGGTCACGACTTTGGCCAGACCAATCCCAGCGCTTGGGCCTCCTTCGTAAAGAAGAAATGTCGATCCTGCGAAATCGAAAATCGAAGGAGAACCAACGCTTCCCTTTTCCCATGGCTCTTGACCTTCGAGAAGCGGATCGATGTCGACCTCGAACGTGCGTCCTTCATCCGTCGAATGCGCCAAGACAATTCGCGACGGCTTGCCGACTGCGGCAACCATTTCGATTCGATTGTCACGACGAAACACACTTGGTGCTCCAACGATGGTTTCCGGGCTCAACATCACGACCGGCGATGCCGGTTCGATGCGCCAAACCCGCGTGGAAACGATTTCTGCGCGGTAAATGCTCCGTTCGGTCCCGCGATCCAATTCCAAGTAAGCCGTAGGTTCATGACCCAGAAACGCTGGTTCGCCAAGATCGGCGACTTCGGCAACGGCTTCGCATTTCGACCCTCCGCCGCATGTTCCGCCGCTTCCGCATAACGAAACGACGCAGACGTCATCGAGGGAATCACATCGTTCGCCGTAATGGCAATCGGTGTGTGTCGTGCAAATTCGGGCGCACCCTCCAGAAATGCACCGTTCGTTCGCTGCACATTCGCCATCTTGCCCACAGCCGCGGGTGCATCTTTTGCCGCGACAAACTTCCCCCGCAACGCACGCGGCTCCTCCTTGGCAAGGTTCGACGACACAACGGCCACAAATGCATTTCTCGAGCCCGACGCAATCGCTGTTCGCTGCGCAAGCGCGTACTGTGTGCTCGGTCGGAACGCATAACGCAGTGGCTCCTGTCGCCAAGGCGGGAGCGACGATCCGAGCTGTCTCGAGACAAACCTCGATCGGGGTTGCTTCTTGAAAGGTTCCAATGCCGTCCGACGGAAATGGTTCCAAGGATTCGTTTGTCCCTGCCAAACCACACGCGGAAAGCGTGAGCAAAAAGAAGAAGCGTCCTGGGAAGCGGTTCATCGAAACGCTCCTTCCATCGAAATGGCTCCGACAAACGTGTTTCCAGACACCGTGTAATGTGCATACGGCAACGCGGTGCTTGCTTTGCGTTCTTCTCGTGGCGTGAGGAAGGAAACTCGTCCGGCGAGATCGAAGCGCAAATCCACGCCCCAAAACCTACCAATGCCTACGCCGCCGCCCATGGCGAACGCGTGCGCTGTGGCATCGGCATACGTGGTAAAACCCGTTTGTGGAGGCACGGGCGATGATTCCAAGGCGTAACCAGCGCGCGCGACCCAACGCCAACGTTGATCCCCAGGCTTTCGAACGTCCGACAAACGACCTGTCGCGGAAGACCATTCTAGGCCCACGCGCGGAATCAAAATATCGCGAAAGCGCGGCGCAACGAATTCGACTTCCGTACGTCCGGGAGATGTTCCAAGACGAACGTCGAGGGTAACGTTGGCAATGGGTGGAGGAGCGTCTTGATATCGTTGATATTCCAGCGCGGCGAAAACGTCGAGTTGACGGTGCGCGACGATTTTTGTTCCGATGGTCGCTCGCGCAGGCTCGTATCCGCTCGCCCCGCGCACTGCAATGGATGTCGTTCCATTGAGCGGATTTTCGTTCAACGTAATGCGAATATCGCTATCGACGGCAAGCCCGACTGCCAAAGCTCCGCGAACCATGGCCCCAAAAGCAACTCGGCCGAGATCGACGGACAAACCTGCCAGCGGAGCAACTCGGTAAACAAGGCGAATGTCCGACGCTGCATCCGCGTACGTGCCTTGGGCATCTTGGGCGAGGTTGAACGATGTGCCCGGGCCACCCATATCGAGGGCAAAGGCCGCGCCTATTCCGATCCCAACGGGGCCTTTGTGCCCAGCAACGACCATATCGAAGGCGGCTCGTTGCAAAACGGATTCATACCGGAAAAATTGCGGTTCGGTTCCTGGGCGAAAACCAATTTGGGCAATGGCGGCATTGGGAAGGTGTGCGCTCAGGGCCAGGCCAAGTGTGACCCCGCGAGGGGCGCGAAATCCCACTTGCATTGCGGCATCGACGCCGCTTACCGGACGAACGGGGGCATTTTCATCGTTGATCAGCAAATTGAAAAAGCCGTGCATGTAGCCGATACGAAATCGAGTTCCAGGCGCGGCTGCGAATGCGGGGTTTTGCGTTGGAGCGCTCGTAACATCCGCGGCTGCGACGTCTGCACGCATGAGCGCAGTCGTTCGTGCGCCATTGCCAAAAAGCGTCGACGTGTCGGCGTGAGCTTGGCGTGCTCCACAAAGCACTGCTCCGATAATCCCCAGAGCGACGCATTGGCGTTTCAAAAGTCGACTCCGACGCCGAGGGCCAGCGTCAACCATGCACCAGAAGCTTGGAGTTGCGGATATCCGGGATTGGTAATGTCGGCGCTGGGATTGTTTGCATCGGGTCCCACGACGGTATTTTCTGTGCAGGGCACGGACGAACACAAGCGTTTTTCTTGATGAAATGCGGAATTGAATTGGCTATTGGCGCCGATTCCGACGTGTAACGCTTTTCCAATCCAATGGCGCAAGACGAACGTCGCGCCGGCTCCGATGGTGAATTTATTTCCATCCACGAGGTTCGTCCGACCTTGCAATGTTCCATTCAGCATGGTCGGTTCAAATGCCAAGCCGCCTCGAAGAATGATATTCGTATTCGGGCTCGTAGGGATGGTGTAATTGGACCCCACACGAAAGGACATCGTGTCACGAAACAGGTGCGTGGGAAGTCGCGAGACGAGGTTTACACCGGGCAATGTTGATTGCACGGACATGTAGGGGCCTTCCCAAGCCGACCAACGTGCATACGATACATCGCCTTCGATTGCGATTTTTCCGAAGCGCATTTGAGAAGCCAAGACGACCGTCAAGGGGTCGAACATGGTTTGGCGCGTTTGCAAGTTTGTCGCGAGCGGAATACCGCCAATGTCGGCCGTCGTGTCGATGTTCAGCGGAATGCCAAAGGATTGCCTCACGACGAGAGCGAGGTGGACCCGTTTCGAGGGATCGACGCGAACGCCGAAAATACCGGACAAAATGGTTCGTGCGGCAATGTCGATACGCGGTTCGGGCGATCCGGTGGCTCCTTGTTCGAGTTTGGCGGGGCCGGTCACTCCAGCGAGCACATTGGCGCTGGCGCCCACGCCGAGCCATTTGGCGAGACGAATGCTGAGCGTGGGAATTGCGACGAGCCTTTGTGTGCGATTGTCATAATAGGGATAGAACGGTTGTTCTGGTGCGCGGGCGAGCAAGCGTAAGGCGGAGCTGGGCAAAAAGTACCCAGAAAAACCAATGCGTACACGGTGCGCGAGAGGTCCTTCGAATGGGATCGTGGCGGCAGCGGTGAACGTGATGCCAAAAGGATCTTCAGCGGCCAATGGTTTGTCTTGGGCTTCAAGCGTGGACACCGCCAACGTCGGAGCGACGGCGACGGATGCTCCTTTGCCAAATGCAAGACTACCCGGATTGAGAAATGCGGCACTTCCGTCCTGGGCTGACGCCGTGCGCGCCCCGACTTCCGCGATGCTCTCGGGCCCAATACCTTGTACATCGAAAGCGCTGGCGTATGTTTGTCGCGTCGTAACGAGCCCCAAGAGGATGCTCGTAGCGACAAACAGCTTCCGGGGACCGGACCCGACCATGGTTCAATGAATACTCGGCTTTGTTCGACCGGTCAATGGGGTTTTGATTTCAGACACGACAAACGTTTATCGCAAGGAACGCATCAAGGAAGCGAGCGCTGCACGCACATTTGGAAATGTCGCGAAACGACTCAGATCCACGCTGGCTTCGACGAGTGATGTCGCGACGTCGCGACGAATGCCGACGATGATTCCTTGGGCGCCCAAAAGTCCGGCGGCACTGACAATGCCCAGGAGTCGTTGGGCGACGTCCGCATCCACGGCCGCAAGGCCTGTTGCATCGACGATGATATGTGTCGCGCGCCGTGAAACGATGTGTTCCAGAAGCGAATCGGAGAGCATATCGGCGCGCTCCGCCTTGAGCACGCCGAGCAATGGAATCAGCAAAACGTTGTTCCAAACTTCGAGAATAGGCGTTGATAGGAGACGAATTTGCTGAGCCTGCGCTTCAATAATGGCTAGCTTTTGACGCAATTCTGCTTCGCTGTTTTTGATGGCGGTTATTTCATGCCAAACGACCAATAACGCTGGGCCGCTGTGTAATGTCACCGGCGTCAGCGTTACTTCCACGGGAAAATCTTCCCCATTCATGCGTCGATGGATCCACTCGAAACGGTGATATCCATTGGCGCGCGCTGTCGCGTCCATTTCGACGCTTTTCTCGAGCGACCTGCGGCCATCCGGCTGATATTCGGGCGACAACACGGCCGGATGAATGGCCAAGACCTGATTCTTGTCCGTGCATCGCAACATGCGAATCGCTTCGGCATTGCAGTCGATAATCCCGCCCGTCGCGACATCGAAAATAAGATGTGCATCATTGGAGAATTCGAATAACGTGCGAAAACGCTCCTCGGCAATTTCCAATTCCGCAACGCGTCGTTCGAGCTGTGCGACGCGGGCTTCGAGTTCCTTGTTATGGTTTTCGAGGGCGGTTGTTTCATCGGACACGGGGAACCTCCGGCTGTCATTCATGCCATTTGAACATGAATAGACTCAAAGCAAACATCGCGATGGCCCATGCTCCAAGTAGGCCAAGTCCCCCCGCAAGATAAGAAAAATCCTCAACTCCATAAAGCAATACCGCTCGAAACAAGCGGACCATTTCTGTCGATGGCAGCAATGATCCCAAAGTGGCCAAGGGTTTTGGAAGACCGTCGAGCGGAAAAAAGATCTCCGAAAGGAAAACCACAGGAAAATTGATGGCGCTGATGATGTCCACCAAAAGTTCAGCATTCTTTATTTTCGAGGCAATGGCGAAACCTGCGCCCAAAAAGACCATGACCCCCAAAAACGAAATGCCCATGACCCATCCAAAAGCAGCGATGGATAACCGCATCTCGAATGCAAAGTGCGCGATCAACACAAGCAACACGACCTGCACCAGCACCAAAATCGCCCGCGTTGCGACGTTGGCCGCAATGAAGGTGTGCTTTCGTAAAGGTGTCGTGGCCAGCTTTTTCAAAAATAAACTTTGGCGGAACAAAACCATCGGGTAGCCCATACCGAAAAGCCCCGACGTCAATACCGAAAACGCAAGAATGCCCGGAAAGAGATAATGCACGTACGCAAATCGGGGCGCTTGGACCACGTCCACCCGGGATGGTACTGGTAAAACCGTGACCAAGCCGTTGCCGAAAATCTGATCCCGTTCGCCGATCCGCAACGTCACCCCGCCCTCCGTCGGACCGCTGACCAGTACTGCGCTCGTCATGCGCGAACGCAGCTTGCCCATCGCTTCGGCTTCCGTTCGTTCACGACTGACACGCACTTCGTCAAACGATTCGAGCTTCCGTATGCATGCGTCGAGCGCCGCGTTCGCATGGTTTGTCTCGACAATCGCGACGTAACGACGTTCGAACGGATGGCCGTTCATGAAAACGAGGCCGAGGATGATGAGCAATGCAACCGGGAAGATCAAGACAAACCCGGTCGAGCTGCGGCTGCGCAACACGTCGAGAAGGCGAATACGAAGTAGTACAAGAAACGCGTTCATTCGGCGCTTTCTCGCACGCTACCACCGCGCTCGATGCGGATGGCACAGAAGTGAAAAAACGCATCCTCCACGCCGAGTCCCCGACGTTTGTCCTCCGGAACACTCGCCACGAGCTCGTCTTTCGTGCCACTTGCGCGCAACTTGCCACCCACGAGAAAAAGAAGCTTGTCACAAAGTACTTCGGCTTCGTACAAATCATGTGTCGTCAAAAACAACGTTCGCTTCTGCGCAAGTTCGCAAAGTAGCTCGCCGATGCGCCGCTTGTTTTCCGGATCGAGATGCGCGGTTGGTTCGTCCAGGAACACCAAGTCAGGATCGTGAACCACGGCCGCGTTGATGTGTAGACGCGCAGCTTCGCCCCCGGACAAACGCGTGACCGCCGTCCTCGCACGATGCTCGAGACGTGCGCCGGCAAGAATCTTCTCCGTTCCATTCTTGACGCCAAAGATCACTGAAAAAAGCTCGGCGTATTCGCGCACCGTGATCCGTTCGAGGTACGCTTCTTTCTGCATGACGACTCCGATCCGCGTTCGCGGATACGGCATTGCGGGTTTGCCAAAGAGCCGGTAACTTCCAGTGGTTGGGGACGACAAACCTTCCAAAATGTCGAGAAGCGTGGTTTTTCCTGCGCCGTTCGGACCGAGGACGCCCACGATGCCCGGCCCTTCGATGGAGAACGAGACATCATCGAGCGCAAAGGTGTCACCAAAGCGTTTTCCAATCGCTTGAGCATGGATGATTTCGCGCGCCGGAGTTTGAGACATCGGGGCGGCAGAGTAACGGAAAAAGGCTGATTGAGGGAACGCGTCAAAGTGGTCTAGACTCGCCAAGATGCTGACGACAGAACGGCTTCTTCACGAAACGACGAGCTTGTGCAAGGTCTGCAAAGCGGCGCTGCCCGCGCGTGTGGTTGCGACCGAAGGCGGCGAGGTTTGGATGCGCAAACGTTGCCCGGCGCATGGCGACCAAGAGGCGCGGCTGTCCACCGACGCCGACTGGTATCAGCAGACGCGGGCGATCATGCCCGTCGATGCGCGTCCGGCGATTGTGCGCCGCGATATTCAACACGGATGCCCATTTGATTGCGGACCCTGCGAAAGTCATACGCAAAAAGTGCGATTGCCCGTCGTCACCATTACCAGCGCTTGTGACCTCGATTGTCCCATTTGTTATGTGCACAATAAGAATGACGACGCATACCACATGAGCCCGGACGAGTTTGCCCGGGTACTCGACCATTTGGTCAACGATCACGGCGGCGATCTCGATATCGTGAATTTGACCGGCGGTGAGCCGCTCATGCATCCGCAATTGTTCGAGCTCATTGCAATGGCGCGTTCACGTGGAATTCATCGCGTGAGCGTGTGTTCGAATGGCGTGCGTTTGGCGCGTGATGAAAGTCTCGTTCGGCGCCTTGCGGACTTGGGGGCGCGTATTGCTTTGTCTTTCGATACGTTCGACAAACACACGGACAAAGCCATGCAAGGCGCGATGCTCGTGGATTTGAAGCGCAAAGTATTGGAGCTTCTCGACAAACACCAAGTTGACACAACGTTGATTCCCGTGATGACGCGCGGATACAACGATCATGAAATCGGCGACATCATCAAAATGGGACTCGAATTGTCCTGCGTGCGCCATTTGGAAGTCCACACCATTACCTACACGGGACAAGGTGGCGTGGCATTCGATCGTTCGGGCCGCATTTCAATGCGCGAAGTGTTGCAACGAATCGAAGAAACGACGAATGGTCTTTTGCGCGTGAGCGACTTCGTTCCTTCTCCGAGCGCCCATCCGCTGTGTTACCAAATTGCCTACATGCTCATCGACGATGACGGCGGTCCGGCCGTTCCGTTTCTGCGTTTCATGGACCGCGACACGATGTATCGGGTTTTGCAAGACCACCTCTATTTGGAGCCCAATACGCAGCTCGAACGCGCCTTACAGGACGCCATGGATATGGTTTGGTCCCGCGGCGAGCCGGATGACGAACGTATTTTGGGCATGCTGAACAAGCTCGTCCGCAAAATGTTCCCGACGGACAAACGACTTTCGCCGGCAGAGGCGTTGCGTATCAGCGAGCGATCGGCAAAGGCCGTTTACATTCATTCGCACATGGACGAAGAAACGTTCGACGTGGAACGCATCTACCAATGTTGCGATTCGAATTGTTATGCCGACGGTTCGACCGTGCCGGTGTGCAATTACAACATCCTTTATCGGGAAAAAGAAGCAAAATTCATGGTCAAACCCAAAGAATGGGGTGACCGTACGGGGCGACGCTCGTTGCCTCTTCTTGTCAATGGGACGGCGCGATGAATCGATTGCTGGAAGAAAAACGGTGTCTCGTTACAGGAGGCACGCGCGGGCTTGGCTTAGCAATTGCGCTGGGTTTGGCGCGGCACGGAGCCAAGGTCGCGATGACGTACAAGAACGATGACGCAAGTGCCGAAGATGCGGCCAAGTTGTTGCGCGATGCGGGCTCCGAACCGTTGGTATTCAAAGGATCGGTCGCGGATTCAGCGCATGTACGAAGCACCGTCGATTCCGTCGTAAAAACATGGGGCGGTATCGACGCGCTCGTCAACAATGCGGCCATCACGCAAGTTTTGCCCATTTCGTTGTTGGAAGAGGCGGATTGGGATCAGGTCATGGACGTCAACGTAAAAGGCGTCTACCTGTGTAGTCGTGCGGCGTTGCGACACATGATTCGTGCTCGCAAAGGTTGCATCCTGAACATTGGCAATTTTGCTTCGGAACGCATCATTGAAGCGCCCATTCATTACGCGGCGTCGAAATCAGCTTTGCGCGGGCTCACGGAAGCCTTGGCTCGTGAAGTGGGCCGGTATTCGGTCCGTGTGAATCTTTTGGCGCCAGGGCTGGCGGATGTCGGTATGGCGCAAGGTTTGCCCCAACATCGCCTTCGCGAATACATGCAGCAATGCCCTGCAGGTCGATTGGCTCGACCTGAAGAAATCGCGGAAATGGCGGCTTTCATGATTTCGGATTCCAGTTCTTTCATGAGCGGGGCCAAAGTGGTGCTCGACGGAGGTCTTTAAGTGGATTCGTACGACGATATTTTTCGCCGCGGTTTTGATGAATACCGCACCTTCGTCAATCCGCTCGTTGCGCAACGCGCGAAATTGGCCGGTGAACCCATTGAAATCGTGCGGACCCAAGACGGGCTTCTGTACGATCGCAACGGGCATGAAATGGAAGATTTTCACGGCACGCAAGCCTTTGGCCACCGCAATCCCTACATTGCCAATGCCATTCGACAATATTTGGATTCGGATGCGGTGTCTTGGTACCCGTCACGCGTCAATCCGTTTGCGGGGCGATTTGCGCGCCGACTTTGCGAACGCACGGGTTATTACGACAATGCGTTTTTCGGGTGCACGGGCAGCGATGCCGTCGAAGCCGGTCTAAAGTTGGCTCGCGCTTTGACGAAACGTCCGCGCATTCTGGGTTTGGAAGGGGCCTACCACGGATGCACGTTCGGGAGCGTCTCGCTCATGGCCAAAGGTTATTTGCACGATCCTTTTGCGCCGTTTGTCGAAGGCACGGGAAGTGTTCCTTTCGGCGATGTCGACGCTCTCGCCAACGCACTCGCACCAGGTGATGTTGCCGCGATCGTCGTCGAACCCATTCAAGGCGAAGGTGGCGTTCGCGAATTGCCTCAACCGTTTGTCGAAGCGTTGTGCGAACTCACCGCCAAACATGGAACGCTGCTGATTGCCGACGAAGTGCAGACAGCATTGGGACGCACGGGTCGAGGTTTTTTGGCGACGGCGTCTTGGCCGCGTAGGCCGGATGTCGTTCTCATGGCCAAACACTTGGGCGGCGGCATCATGCCGATTTCGGCGATGCTCACGACCCGGGAGATCTTCCTGCGGGCATACGGCACGCACTTCGCGTCGGGCGAAAGTCATAACACGACCATGGGGTTTAATGCCTTGTCCTCCGTGGCCGGTATGGCCGCATTGGATTTGCTCACCGACGAACGTATTGCCCGGGTCAAACGATTGGGTGACAAACTCAAGCAAGGTTTGACCGATGCCTTGTCGGGTTCACCGTTGTTCCGAGAAGCGCGCGGCGCGGGATTCATGCAAGGTGTGGCGCTCAACCAGCCGGATCATCCGTGGCTTTCGTTCGAGCATTTCGGGTTCCAGGACTTGGACCAAAAGTCGATCATGTCGCCGCTGATGTGCCATCGACTTTATCGGCGAGGGTTTTTCTGTTTTACCTGTGGGCACGATTGGAGCATTTTCCGGCTTCAACCGCGTTTCGACATACCCGAAGAAAAAATCGACGCGTTCGTTCGTGCCGTGGCCGAAGAACTTGCCTATATCGAGGGGCTTGGATGAATCAGGACAAACGTCGGGTGCTCGTTCTTGGAGGAACGGGTGCGGTGGGCAGTGCAGTTGTTCGCGAGTTGTCGCAAAGTGGTCATACAGCGACCTTTTCGTATTGCAGCTCGGAAGCTCGAGCGGCCGAATTGGTTGCGGAGTTTGGCGGTCACTCCGTGCGCCTCGATTTGAACGATGCCGACGCATTACCCAAACTCGCCGCGCAGCTCGAAGCCGAAAGTGTTTTGCCCCATGTTGTCGTTCATTGCGCGACGGTGGTTCGGCAAAGCCGAGTGGAGGAAGCGTCAAACGAGGATTGGGACACGACCATGAGCGTGAATGCTCGATCCGCGTTTCAGGTTTGTCGCGAATTCGGTGGTCGTTTGGCGAAATCCGGAGGAGGCGATATTGTTTTTGTGTCGGCGCTCGATCGGACGCAATCGTTGCCCGTGCCGTCCGTATTTGCAGCTTCGCAAGGTCTCGTGTCGGCTTTGGCCATGGCCGCAGCAAAAGACTTGGGCCCGCGGAATGTGCGCGTGAACGTTGTGGCGCTGGGACTTCTGGATAGCGGGATTGGCGCGAATTTGAACAAGAAGCTCGTCGAGGATTACCTGGCGATGAGCGCTTTGCGTCGCTTGGGCAAAGCAGACGAAGTGGCGAAAACGCTGACGTGGTTGGCGCTGAACAATTCCTATTTGAATGGGAAGGTCGTGAGCGTCAACGGGGGGATCTGACGGACCAGGGCAGGCAGCTCGTGTGGGTTTGGGTGAAACCTACACGAGTGCACCTGCGTTGACGTTGAATGGATGGGGTTTTACGCGAGCAACGCGCGGAAGATCAGGAAAAACACGCCGGAGAGAATCATCGACGCAGGGAGCGTCAAGAGCCACGCCAGGCCGATATTGCGTACGGTCGACGTTTGTAGCCCACTTCGTTGCGCGACCATCGTTCCGGCAATGCCTGACGACAACACGTGCGTCGTGCTCACGGGCAAACCGAGCCATGCGGAGACGCCAATCGTGCTTGCGGCGACGATTTCTGCAGCCGCTCCTTGCGCATACGTCAAATGGCTTTTGCCAATTTTTTCGCCGACTGTCGTCACAATACGCTTCCAACCCACCATGGTGCCAATGCCCAACGCGAGCGCAATGGCGACCAATACCCACGTGGGCGCATAATCCGTAATGCCTCGTAATGCCTTACGCTCGGATGCAAGGGTTTTCTTTTCCGCATCCGTGAGGCCCAAATGCCCGTCCTTGAGCATATTGTTGATGGTCTTGTCCGCGAGCAACAAATCCTGGCGCAACTTGAACCGATCGTCGCGCGGAATGTCCGTGGCATTGGGGCGATTTTCGAGCAGCTTGTGGATTTCCTGTAATTGCCCAATGGCCTTTTCGGCGTCTTTTTCCGACGCCTTGTCGTGATGGTCGCGGACGATTGCGGTGATGTTATCGGCAGCCTTCACGGTGCGGGCGAGTTGGTCCGGACCAGCCGTCATGTCCAGGGCAAACCCGGCGGGAACCAAGCCAATGAGGATGAGCATGACCAGCCCGACGCCTTTTTGACCGTCATTCGATCCGTGCGCGAAGCTGACCCCACAACACGTCGCCACCAAGAGGCTCCGGGTACCCGTCGGCGGAGGTCGATCTTTCGGCGGTGGCTTGAGCAAGTCGATGTTTGTCGTGTAGCGCTTGACGGCCAAAACGATGAGCGCGGCCATCGTAAAACCAAAAAGAGGAGAAACCAGGAGAGACAAACCAATGTCAGCGGCTTTGCCCCAACTCACGCCATCGCCGAATTTGTGTCCGGGGGTGAGCGAATTGGCAACGCCCACTCCAATGATCGCGCCGATGAGCGTGTGCGAACTGGATGCCGGGAGCCCGAAATACCAGGTGCCCAGATTCCAAGATATCGCCGAACAGAGCAGAGCCAGGACCATTGCGAGCCCTGAACCAATTCCTTTGGACACGAGTAGTTCCACAGGAAGCAATTGCATGATGCCCATCGCCACAGCGATGCCACCCATGAACACGCCCGCGAAGTTGCACAAACCGCTGAGAACAACGGCGATGTGCGGCTTGAGTGTGTTGGTGTAGATGACCGTGGCCACCGCGTTGGCCGTGTCGTGAAAGCCGTTGACGAACTCGAAAGCGAGCGCGATGAGCAAACTGAGAATGAGTAGCGCTTGTACCGCGAAACTGAGCGACGGATCGAAGAGCGCTTGCATGGGAAAAACCTTTCGGTACCGATGATGGCACTCATGCGCGGATACGCATGGGCGGAAGTTCTCGATGGAGAAATCCCTTCAACGAACGCGTGCACACTAAGATGTGGATCGTCACAGATTGGTGACAGAGTGGTGTCTTGGGAGTGGCTCGTTCCGGGATCCTGGGTTTTCCGGTGAGCTACATGCCAACGGCGTCTTTGGCGAGGCTACTCGCCAAAACGAGATCTTCGTTCACGGACGCAATGAGCAGTTGCAGCGCAGTGGCCAGGTCCTTGGCGTTTCCGTGCCCGACGAGATCCGTGAGATGAGAACAGAGTGCGGCAAGAAGTTCGTGTTCTTGCAGTTTGAGCCAGCGGCTCATTCCCAGCAGGACGTTGGATTCCCCGACAAACGCAAGCGGTGCGGCTTCTTGCAGAATCTCGAACGTGATGTTTTGTGGAATGTCTTTGTGCACGAGCGATGTGTGCGCGAAAAAAACCGCAGCGACTTGGCATTCGCGACGTAGACGCTGAAAGGTTGCCTGGCCAAACGAATTTTGCCAACGCGTCAGTTCTGCCGTGCGGCTCGCTTCGTAGCCGCCAAGCGGAGCATCCGAAACGGGAACAACAGCGGCCAGCATTTCCGCGGATCCTTCTTCGAGCGCCAGACCGCGCAACACGAGCAGATCGTACGCACGCAAGAAGCCGATCAGGATACGCGCGGCACAATCACTGATGAACGGCGCGAGCACGCGGCCAATGGCTTGCGGTGGCGAACCCGGAGGCAACACCATCGCCGGCGACATGGCCCGAATGCGACTCATGGTAGGTCGCTTCGATGAAACCGCGGCTCGCGATGGCGGATTCGATTGCGTGCTTGGAACAGCCGATGTGGGCGGTGCACTCACGGCGCGCAAGGACGACGAAGACCCAGGGGCTCGGTTTGTCAGAGCAGGTGGGGGTGCAGGTGGGGCTTGCGTGGGCGCGTAGGGCGATGACGTTTGATGTCCCGCAGGCACGGTGACGGCCCGAAATGTCGCTGTGGATCGACGCATTTGCGACGATGCGATTGGATCACCAACCACATGCAAGCCGGCCAGATCGATCGAACGAACAGGCGGAATATCAATCGGCAGTCGGCGACGTATGGCCGAGATAAACTCGGCTTCGGCGGCGAGGATCTGTTCGTGATCCGCAGCTTCGCCGATGATGTCTTCGGCGATCGATGCGCAACGATCTGCGGCGTGATCCGCGTCGCTTTGGGTTTGCGGATTCGTGAAGTGCAGCGTGAGTTTTCCGCGCAAACGTCGCTCGTTTCGCATCTTTGCGGTAATGATGCGCGAAGCGATCTCCACGTCGGCTGCGCTCCAGAATGCCATTCGAATCTCCGTCCCACGGTCGTTTTGGACAGGGCGCGACGCGATGTCCAAAACGAGTCAAAATCTCGACAATCATCGCGCAAAGCGCGTGCCTTGGTCAACCTTTCGGCATGACCGACACGTAGGGATTACCCCGTTCGTAATATCGCCAAGGCAACAGGGCGTCTTCACCGGCGTAATCGACATTGATCCGTGGCGACGTTCCGACCGTTCCCGACGTACCAGCCGAGATGAAGAGTCGCGATCCACAGAGGTCTTCGCTGTAGTGCGAGGCGTCGAGACCCATGGCGTGGGTGAGTTTGCCCGGACCATTCGTCAAGGTTTGGCGATGCGCTTCGACGCCACGACGTCGGCTCATGAGGTCGAGGCCATGCACGGGTTCGATCGCGCGCACGAGGATCGCATGGGGATGTCCTTCAGCAGCGACGACGTTGAAGGCCCAGTTCACTCCGTAGAGCAGAAACATGTAGGTTCGTCCGGGCGGACCGAACATCGCTTCGGTTCGTTGCGTACGTCGACCTCCGGCGCTGTGTGCCGCGCGATCTTCCGGGCCTCGATACGCTTCACACTCGACGATCCTACCTGCCGTCGTTCCTTCGGACGAACGATGCACGAGGATGGTTCCGACGAGCTCGGGGGCGATGTCGAGGACTTCGCGATCGTAGAAGGAGCGCGGTAGCGGTGTTCCATGGAACGGAGCGCTCGAAGGAGGTAGGGAAGACGTGTCGATCCGTTTGCGCGTCATGGCTGCATTTGTCGAACGAAACGTTTGAGGGCAAAGGACTTCGAAGGCGGTTCGAGGTTCAAGCGTTCAAGCTGGAGTTTGAGGTGAAGAACGGCGACGGCGGTTCGAAGCTCGAGCGTTTGCTCGACGATGTTTCGGGCATCATGCAGGTGAGTTCGCCCCGTACGGTCTTGCTGACTGTAGTTTGCCCGCGATAGTTCGCGCAATGCGCTCGATTTTCGCGGCATCGAGTCTTTGCATCTTGCGCATGTGGGTGTATCGCGGTTACGCGTGCTCAGTGCGTGGCGTGCTAAGCTCGCCGCCGCCGCACGTCACGAGGAGAAATCGGCATGTTGGACGAGGTCATCACAGAGCTTCGCGCGGGCATCGAGAAATCCATTGAGGCGTTGCGCCGCGATCTTTCGCGCGTTCGTACAGGACGAGCGAATGCCGCCATGTTGGATGCTGTTCGCGTTGACTACTACGGCGTGCCGACGCCCATTCATCAGATGGCAACCATTGGCATCCCCGAGCCACGGTTGATCACGATCAAGCCTTGGGAAAAAGGACAAACCAAGGCGATTGACAAAGCCATCCGCGAGAGCGACTTGGGCCTCAATCCGCAAGTAGATGGCGAACTTATCCGCCTGCCCATTCCGGCGCTCACCGAAGAACGTCGCCGGGAATACGTCAAACTTGTCGACACCAAAGTAGAAGAAGGTATGGTTGGTATGCGCAATGTTCGTCATGATGCCATGAAGGCGATTGATCAAGCCA
>JBGAOI010000379.1:0-7141 GCA_044221885.1 Polyangium sp. (in: bacteria) | reverse complement strand
AACACGAGCCGCGTGACGTCGAACTCGCCCTGGCCCGCTGCACGACAAATGTCGGCAATCGATCGCGATCCGTCGATGGCTTTGTACACCTTCAAAAGTTCGTCGCCTGTCGGTGGCGCGCGTCCTGTCACGCGCTCGGGCACGTGCTGATCCGAAGGGATGCGCTCTCGGAAGTACTTCATCTCGTCCATGCGCCGCACACCCTCCATGATGAGGTTGTTCACGGTCATGTTCTGTCGAGAGGTCAGACGTGATTCGTCGAAGCGATCCAGAAAGTAAAACATCCCGCTCTCGGTGCGGAGCGTGGCGTAAACGACTTCTTCGACTTGTTTTGCTATGAGCTGAAACAATTTTTCGCGCGTGATGAGCGCCATGCGCACTGCCGCTTCGCCAAACCTCGTGTCGACGTTGACCGCTTTCATCACGAGCGCGATCTGATCCTTCGTCAACGCGCCGTAGCGATAAAGCACTTCACCGAGTCGCTCGCCTTCGACGTTCGATTGCGCGCTCACGACAATGCCGCTTTCGAAGAAAATGCTGCGGCTTGCAGAGCCATCGAAAACCGAGAGTTCCCCGCCCCATCGGCTCTGACCGATCATCGCAAAGACGTCGCACAACACGCTGGCCGTCGTGATTTCACCCGCGAGACGTAGCGATCCATCCGTGGGAATTGCGCGTCCTTGTTCGTCAGCCTTGCGCATCAACACGACGTGCGCCGGCGACGGCATCAGGCGAAATCCACCTTGCCGCGCTCGCATCTTTTGGCTGGCCGCTTTGCCGACGGGATGTGCTGTCCCCGTTGCGTCAACGCGCACGAGATCGTCGCTCATTTGCGATGATTCGATCCATACCAGGAACCCGTGCGTGTTGCGGCATTTGCGGATGATTCCGTTGCCACCAAGCACAGAATTGCGCCGTGGTAGGGTGCGGGCGTGACCGCTCAAGGCTCCGCCCATCCCTCTGCGGCAAACGATCCGCTCCAATCGGCGTTATCTCTCGGCCAATCACTCGCGCGTGCGCGCTACCTGGCCGACCCGCCGATCGCCCTGTCTCTGTGGCTCGCGCTCCGCATGGAACGACCCCTCATGCTCGAAGGACCTGCCGGCGTCGGAAAAACCGATCTTGCGCGAGCCACCGCCGAAGCCCTCGGAAGACCGCTGCTCCGCCTGCAATGTTACGAAGGACTCGACGAAGCCAAAGCGCTTTACGAGTGGGATTACGCGCGCCAGATGCTCTACACGCAACTGCTTCGCGACTCCGTAGCCACAGAAACGAAAGGCTTGAGCATCGCGGAAGCCGCTCGCGTCGTGTCGAAAAGCGAAGCTTCGTTTTTCTCGGAACACTTCCTCCTCGCTCGACCACTCTTGGCTGCGTTACGGAGCGACGAACCCGTCGTGTTGCTGATTGACGAAGTCGATCGGGCCGATCCGGAGTTCGAAGCGTTCTTGCTCGAGATCCTGTCCGAACTTCAAGTGACGATCCCAGAGCTCGGTACGTTCCGCGCCAAACACCGTCCGCTCGTGTTGCTCACGACAAACGCGACACGCGAGATGACCGAAGCCTTGCGTCGCCGCTGTTTGCACGCGTTTCTCGACTACCCGTCGTCATCGCGTGAACTTGCGATCATCAAGATGTCGATCCCTGGAATCGAAGAGAAGCTCGCCGCCCACTTGGTCGCGTTTGTCGGACAACTACGTAAGATGGAGCTGCGTAAACCACCAGCCGTAAGCGAATCGCTCGACTGGGCCCGCGGCGTGCTCTTGCTCGGCGCATCAACGCTCGATCCAGACCTGGCCCGCGACACGTTGGGCCTGTTGCTCAAGCATCAAGAAGACAAGGCGATCGTGGAAGTTCGTCTCGACACACTCGTCAAAAACGCCACGATTTAACGCAGTTCGGCGACTTTTTCCCCGAAGAGTTTTTCCAAACTCGCGAGCATCAGATCGTTGGGCGAAACGTTGAGGTCCCGCCCGAGTGCAAGCACCGCTTCCGCTCCGTCATCGAGCTGGATCAGAAGTTGTACCGGACAACCTCCAGGACTGGCCTGCAGAACTCCTCGAAGCTTGCCGATGTGATCCCGCGTGACTTTGCGCGCGTTCAGTTTGATCCGCACATTCTTCGTCTCCGAACGAATCGCATCCGCGAGCATCACGACTTCATCGAGCATCAGCGTGGGATCCCGAGGTGCAGCTTGTTCTTCGTCGCCTTCTTCGACCTGCGGAAAACTCACTTTGCCCGAAACGAGAACGGGTTCGGTTCCGCGTAAAACCTCGCCATACGCTTCGAGCTGTTTGTCTCGGACTTTCACTTCCACGCGACCGGTCGTGTCTTCGAGGTGGAAGAACGCGAGTTTTCCGCCGCCTTTGATGATCTTCTCGCGGAAACCTTCGACCATACCCGCGACGCGAACTTTGGCCCAAGAGTCTTTCGCGGCCAACGCAGCGGTCGGCGTCACTTCGAACCGTCCAAGCTCCGCGCCATACCGATCGAGCGGATGACCCGAGACGTAAAACCCGAGCGACTGTTTCTCGCGGACGAGCATGTCGCGCAGATCCCACGGCTCACATTGCGGATATTCGTCGAGCTTTTGTTCAACGGTTTCGGGGCCGGACTTCGTGAACAAACCAAACAACGAAGTTTGTCCGCGTTCACGATCTTTGCTGGCACTTCGCGAACGCTCGAGCGCTTGTTCCAACGCGGCAAACGCGCGTGCCCGCGAAATCCCTTTGGGTGCCAACGTTGCGTCGAATGCTCCGGATTGCACGAGCGCTTCGAGCACGCCTTTGTTCACGCGTTTGGGATCGATGCGCGTCGCAAAGTCGAACAGATCTCCAAACGGACCGCCGGATTGACGAACTTCGAGGATGCCTTCGAGCGCTGCTTCGCCAACACCGCGAATGGCGCCCATGCCGAAACGAATCTTTGGATCCAAACGATCTTTGATGCGCGACTTCTTCTTCTTCGGTGCAGCGCCATTCGCCGTCGGCGTCGAATAAATGACCGAGAAGTCGAGTTGCGATTCGTTGATGTCCGGCGGCAAAATGTCCACGCCCCACGCGCGACCTTCCGCGATGATGCGAACGACTTTTTCGATCTTGTCGCGATCCGCCGTCATCAAGGCGCAAAGGAATTCGACCGGATAGTGCGCCTTGAGAAACGCCGTTTGGTACGTGATGAGCGCGTATGCGGCCGAGTGACTTTTGTTGAAGCCGTATCCAGCAAAGTATTCGAGCAGGCCGAAAATGCGTTCCGCGTCCTCCGAAGCCACACCGTTTTTCACGGAACCGTCGACAAACGTTTGCTTCTGCTTCGCCATCTCTTCGGGCTTCTTTTTGCCCATGGCGCGCCTCAGCAAATCTGCGCCGCCCAGCGTGTAGCCCGCGAGCTTCTGCGCGATCTGCATGACTTGCTCTTGGTAAACGATGACGCCGTACGTCGGCAGCAAGATGTCATCGACGAGGTCGTGCATCTTGGCGATGGGCTTACGACCGTGTTTGCAGTCGACGAAGTCCTTCACCATGCCCGTACCGAGCGGACCGGGACGATAAAGCGCCACGGCGGCAACGATGTCTTCGAAGTTTGTCGGACGTAGGTCCTTGAAGAGCTGCTGCATGCCGCTCGATTCGAGCTGGAACACGCCTGTCGTATCGCCGGACTGCAGAAGCTGAAATGTCTCGACGACATCCGGAAGGTGTTCGTCCATCGGGATCTTCGAGATGTCGAACGCTTCGTCGGCAGGTTTGTCTTTCTGGTCCGGTCGCGCGCGAATCAATCGCACCGCGATGTCGACGACGGTTAATGTTTTGAGCCCCAAGAAGTCGAACTTCACGAGACCCGCAGCTTCGACGTCGTCCTTGTAATACTGCGTGACGAGCGTCTCGCCGTTCGTGAAACACGGAACGTGATCCCAGAGCGGCCCTTCGCTGATGACGATGCCGGCGGCGTGCATGCCCGCATGCCGCGTGAGCCCTTCGAGCTTCTGCCCTTGCGTGAGGAGCTCGCGCACCGTCGGATCGCTTTCGTTCAGCGCCTTGAGCTTCGGCTCGATCTCCAGCGCCTCGGGGATGGTGTACATCTGCCCAGGGCCTTTTTGCGGGATGAGACTCGCGATCTTTTGCGCCTCGTTCGCGGGAAAACCCATCGCGCGAGCCACGTCTTTGATGACGCTGCGTGCTTTGAGCTCGTGGAACGTAGCGATCTGTCCGACGCTTGTTTTGCCGTACTTCTCGGCAACGTAACGAATCACTTCGTCACGACGATCCATGCAAAAGTCGACGTCGAAGTCCGGCATGCTCACGCGTTCCGGATTGAGAAACCTTTCAAAGAGCAGGTTGTACGGAATCGGATCGAGATCCGTGATGCGCAAGGCGTACGCCACGATCGAACCTGCACCTGAACCACGGCCCGGACCAACCGGAATGCCGTGTTCTTTCGCGTGACGAATGAAGTCCCAGACAATGAGGAAGTAGCCTGGGAATTTCATCCCAATGATGATGTCGAGCTCCATGTCGAGCCGCTTGCGATAAGCCGCTTCGTCCACCGAGATACCGATGCGTTTGAACTCCTCGAATCGCCGCGTCAGACCGTCGTGCGAGACCTTTCGGAAGTACGAATCCGTGTCGTACCCTTCGGGCAGCGGAAAGCGCGGAAGCATCGGCGGGTGAAGGATCGACTTGATGCCCGAGCACCGCTCCGCAATGCGCATCGTGTTGGCGATCGCGACCGGATAATCGCGGAACGCATGCGCCATCTCGTCCGGCGACTTGAGGAACATCTCGAAGCTCTGGTGATGAGCCTCGAACGCATCGGCGTAGGATCGGTTTGCCGCGATGCACGACAGGTAGAGCTGGCTCTCGCCATCGTCGCGATTGCCAAAGTGCGCATCGTTTGTCGCAACGATCGGTAGGTCTCGGTCGGCAGCCAACTTGGCGAGCATGCCGTTCAGAACGGGTTGTTCGACGAGGCCGTGATCTTGAAGCTCGACGTAGAAACTGCCGGGTTCGAAGGTTTCGGCGAGTTTGTCCAGCATGGACCGCGCATCGTCTTCGCCGGATTCGAGAGCGCGTTGAGCGAGAACGCCGCCCATGCACCCGGACAAACCGATCAAACCCTTGTTGTGTTGCTGGATGAAATCGAGCGTGACGCTTGGGGCAAGACCACTGGCTTGAGCGACGTGTCCTTCAGAAACGATGCGGACGAGGCTTTTGTAACCTTCGAGGTTGGACGCGAGGAGGACGAGATGATCGACGGGCGGATCTTCGGACTTACCTGCGCCTTCACGTGCGCGGTAACGCGCGACGTTGACTTCACAGCCGTAGATCGCTCCGACACCGGCGTCTTTGCAGGCTTTGTAAAGCTGAATCGCACCGAACATGTTTCCGTGATCGGTGAGCGCGACGGAGCGCATACCGAGCGCTTTGGTTCGGTTGACGAGGTCCTTGATCTTGAGAGCGCCGTCGAGCAGCGAATATTGCGAGTGAACGTGAAGATGAACGAACTCGGCGGCCACAGTGGTCCTCGAAATTTGAGTTGTGGTTGATCCGTATCGCGAAGACTCGTGCGCCGAAATGCCAATGGAATACGCGGCGTCGAATGCGGGATCGCCCTTGCTGAAAACGCGGCGAACTGGCTAGCATGCAGGCGGTCCACGAGCACTCGATAAGCTGCCGTGCGTTTGGAATAACGACCCGGTCACGGGTTCGAGAAAGTGAGTTTCCTTCGATGTTGCGTACTTCTCTTTTGGCCGCTTTGGCGGCGACATCGCTTGCGACAGTTGCAGTGGGTTGCGGGACGGACCCCGAAACCAAGCCAGGTCCGACGACTGACACCACCTTCAAGTGCACGGCTGAGACTTGCGTCCATCCTCCGCCCGCTGACACAGCAGCGGCGGCGTGTGCTGCGACGGGTAGCACTCAAGCCATCAATGAGTTGTTCCTTGGCGACACGGATCGTGACGGAACGCCAAACCCGACAAACGGCTGGAAAGCATTCGGCTACGACCTCGACGGTTTCGCCTCGACAAAGGCGTCGACAAACCTCTGCAAACCGGCAGCGGGTGCTGCTGCAGCAGCGGCATACCCCGACGGCAACAAAGGCATCGACAATTCGTTCGGGAAAAACATCTTGCCGACGATCCTCGGACTGGCGTCGGATCTGAGCCAAACGGCGAACGAGTCGATTCAGAACGGCGAGTTCACGATCATGCTCGACATCTCCAAACTCGGCACCCCGGCGTGTAATGGCGCGCCTGGTCAGTTGTTTGCCGGTGCGCAACTCGTTGACGCCATGGGCGCGGACGCCAAACCGGCTTGGGACGGGTCGGACGTTTGGCCGGTGTCGCAAGAGTTGCTCGAGAATCCCGCCGATCCGACAAACTCGAAGATCAAGTTCCCGAACGCGTACGTCGTTGGAAACACGTGGGTTTCCGGCACGCAGGGAACGGTATCCATTCAGTTGAGCATCAGCGGTTTCACCGTGGCGCTCGACATCACGAACGCGTACGTCACGGTTGACCTCGCCGCGGATGGCACGTCCGGGACAAACGGCACGATCGCCGGCATCCTCGACACGGAACAACTCGTGTCGCAGATCGGCAAAGTTGCAGCGGCGTTCGATACGTCGTTCTGCGATCCCAAGTCGCCGACGCTCATGACGATCTTGAATCAGCTTCGCCAAGCGTCGGACATCATGAAGGACGGTTCGCAGAATCCTGCGGCTGAGTGCAACGGCATCTCGATTGGTCTCGGCTTCAACACGAAGGCTGTGAAGCTTGGACCCGTGGCCAAACCCGGTGCGCCTCCGCCTGATCCGTGCGCTGGTGGCGGCGGTGCTGGCGGCGGCGGTGGTGCCGGCGGCATCGGCGGCATGTGATTCGTCAAGAAAAACGTTGTTCATGACGGGCCAGGGGGGCTTCCTCCCTGGCCCGTTGCCTGATACGAGTCGTCTCATTCACGGGGGGAACATCCGAGTCAGGTTTCGAAAATGGCCTTCCGATTGAACAAACCTGTTAGGAAAACGTCCCAACATCGTTCTGCTTGAAAACTTGCTCGAAGGCGCGGAGAGCTGACGCATCGATCGCGCCGTGCATCTCGGAGGAGAACCGTTTCTATGCGTAAACTCGTCGCTCCCGTTTTGTGTACGT
>JBGAOI010000378.1:0-7147 GCA_044221885.1 Polyangium sp. (in: bacteria) | reverse complement strand
GTGGCAAAAGACGT
The DNA here is from genome assembly GCA_044221885.1 of Polyangium sp. (in: bacteria). GTDB lineage: Bacteria > Myxococcota_A > Polyangia > Polyangiales > Polyangiaceae > Polyangium. The sequence goes on along the minus strand of JBGAOI010000378.1, from coordinate 7,133 downwards.
TTGGCGGCAGTGGCAATGATGAAGGAAAGGCGTTGACGACCGACTCGACCCATCATATTTATCTTACCGGGTTTTTCGATGAAACGGTCGATTTCGGGGGCGGAGTCATCGGGGACGGCGGTAGTGACGATGTTTTTCTGGCCAAGCTGGATTCCGCAGGAAACCATGTATTGAGCAAAGGATTCCCGCAGGACGGCGATCAATATGGTGATGCCATCCGTCTGGACGGTGACGGAAATATCTATCTGGCGGGTGATTTCGACATTCATCTCGACATGGGCGGGGGCGTCGTTGATTCCAAAGGAGATATGGACGCGTACGTAGCCAAGTTCGACCCCACCGGAGCCCATGTGTATACAAAGACGTTTGGTGATGCCCTCGGTCAATACATGCGCGCCATGACCGTCGACAAAGCGGGAAATGTCGTCTTCGTGCTCGGGCATGATGGCACCGTGGACTACGGTGGAGGACCTATCACGAACGTGGGTGCCGTAGGATCCGTTGATATCGTCGTTGCAAAATTACTGGGGACGACCGGGGAGCACGTTTGGAGCCGTCGTTTTGGCAATCCGAGTGATCAGCAAGCTCGCTGCATAACCACCGACGAAATGAACAATATCTTCGTGGGTGGGTATTTCTACGGTTCGATCAATGTCGGCCCGGCGTTGATATCCTCCAGCGGCGGGAGGGACGGATTCCTCTTTGAACTTCCGCCCTGAGGTTTCTCACGGACACGCGACGCGATAAGCATCAAGCTCGATATTCTTGATGATCGTGCTGATTTGAAGCGGTTTCGTTACTGCGCAAACGGCTCCAAGCTGCCCTGCATTCACATATTCGGCATGGAAAACGGCCTTTCCTGCTTGAATGAACGTTGGAGCATACGTGCCGCATTCTTTGTACGTGAAACACTCTTCGTTGAGTGCCCAATCGAAAGAATCAACCAACGCGCCGAGTTGATCGATGTCGTTTTTCAGCCCGACGGACAAACCTCGGGCATGCGCCTCCGCGGCAATGAATTTGTTGAAGTCGAGTTGATTCGCCGCGGTCAATCCCAAACCATTGTCATTGGCGTATCCGTCGACATTGTCTGGCTCGACGCCATCGCATTTTTTGGTTACCGCCAGGTCCATGCGTTTTTTCATGATGTCGCGGACCACGGTCGAACGAATGTCGAGCCACAATTCGTCGGCGAAAGGCGGATCGAGCGAATTGCCTTTGACATTGGCGGGAAAATCATTGGCGTCGGGTCGATAAACTTCCCAGCTTCCTGCACTGAAATAACAAATCACTTTGCGCCCTGCGGCGTGGAGCGTGTCGATTTCGGATTGTTTCGTTTCGAAGAGATCGATGTCGTACATCTCGACGTTTAACGACAAATCCAAGGGCAAACCTGAGAGTTGCCATTGCCAGGACGTACCGGGTTTGGGCTGATAAACGCTCGAACCGCCGCCCGCTCCGCCTTGTCCGCCGCTTCCACCCGCTCCACCCATTCCACCGGCTCCACCTTGGCCCGCTTCGCCGCCTGAGCCAGCGGATCCTCCGGCGCCTCCTGAAGAGCTGTTTGAGCTCGATGACGAACTGTTCGATGATGAACTTGTTTGTCCTGTACCGTTGGGCGTGGAAGAACACGCCGCGAACGTGACGCTCAGCGCCGATGTGATGAGGACCCAAGCGGAGGTTGAAGCACGCATGGGTGAATCGTCGCCTGAGCCTTCGGCCATGACAAGGGTGAATGTGCCCTGGCTGTATCCACGTCGAGAACGAGGAAGCACATCCGTTCTGTAAAGAAAGACCTACGGATTTGTCCAAACTGTGTTATCAAGCCGCGCGTGGAGGAAACGATGCAGATCGACGAGGCGCTCGTACAGAAGGCAGTGCACACGATTCAGATGCTCGCCGTCGACGGGGTCGAAAAAGCAAACTCGGGACATCCTGGAGCACCGATGGGGCTTGCCGCCATCGCGTTCGAGATCTGGGCGCGGCACATGCGGTTCGATCCTGTGGCTCCTGTTTGGCCGGACCGCGACCGGTTTGTCTTGTCCTGCGGTCATGCGTCGATGCTGCTTTATTCGCTCTTGCATCTGGCTGGTTACGAAGTTCCCATGGCGCAACTGAAGCGCTTTCGGCAGCTTGGATCGCGGACGCCGGGGCATCCCGAAGTGCATCTGACACCAGGCGTGGAATGCACGACAGGTCCTTTGGGCCAAGGCATTTCGACGGCCGTGGGCATGGCTGCGTCCTTGAAAATGATGGCGGCACGCGTGGGCAAACATGCGGACAAACTCGTGCAAGCCCGCGTGTTTGGTCTCGCTTCGGATGGCGACATCATGGAAGGCATCTCGGCAGAAGCATCGAGCCTTGCTGGGCATCTTGGCCTTGACAACCTCATTTTCTTCTACGACGACAATCGCATCACCATTGACGGAAAAACGGATTTGGCATTTTCCGAAGACGTAGCTCGTCGGTACGAAGCGTACGGGTGGTACGTTCAAACCATCGATGGCCACGATCATGCGCAAATTCGGACGTCGCTCGATAAAGCCATTGCCGAACCTGCGCGCCCGTCGCTCATCATTGCGCGAACGACGATTGGTCAAGGTTCACCGGCCAAAGCGAATACATCCAAGGCTCATGGTGAACCTTTGGGGGCGAAAGAAGTCGAAGCGACCAAGAAAAACATTGGTTGGCCGCTCGAACCGACGTTTTTGGTTCCCGATGAAGTTCGGGAAATCTTCCAATTGCGGGCGCTCGAAGGAAATCGCATTCGACACGATTGGCAAAAAGCTTTGCGTGACTTGGAGGATCAAGAGCCCGTGGTCGGGCGTCTTTATTCACGCATGTTGGCGCGCGACGTTCCGGAAAACATCTTTGCGGAACTTTGCGCAGCGGCTCCGACAAAAGACGGCGCAACGCGGGCGCATGCGGGCGTCATTGAACAACGCGTGGCCGCGCTCGTGCCTTCGCTTGCGGGAGGTTCGGCCGATTTGAATCCGTCGACGAAAACGTACATCGAAGGTTCGTCCGCGATTCAAAAGAATGATTTTTCTGGCCGAAACATCCATTTTGGCGTTCGTGAACACGCCATGGGTGCTTTCGTCAATGGCATGTCGCTTGGCGGCGGATTCATTCCGTTTTGCTCGACGTTCCTGGTGTTTGCCGATTACATGCGTCCGGCCATTCGGTTGGCGGCATTGTCGCATATCCAAGCGGCGTTTGTCTTTACGCACGATAGCATTTTCCTCGGCGAAGATGGACCAACGCATCAACCCGTGGAACATTTGTGGACCTTGCGCCTCATTCCGAACCTCGACGTGTTTCGACCAGCGGACGGTTTGGAATGTGCAGCGGCTTGGGCGCATGCGATGCAGCGTCGTGAAGGACCAACGGCAATGGCGCTTTCGCGGCAAAAATTGCCGGCATTGGCGCGTCCGGAAGGATTCGATCCGCATTTGATGCTCAAGGGCGGTTACATTTTGGCAGATGCCAAGAATGCGCCTCCGACGGTGATTCTGATTGCGACAGGGTCGGAAGTGGGTTTGGCGCTCGATGCGAAAAAGATTCTCGAAGCGGAAGGCGAGCGGGTTCGCGTGGTTTCGATGTTGTGCCTTGAGCAATACCAGCGGCAGAACCAAGCGTATCGGGATCAGGTGCTCCCGATGGGCATTCCGCGGGTTGTCATTGAAGCAGGCGTGACGCCGCCGTGGCGAGCTTTGGTGGGTGAACGAGGGCTCGTGATTGGGCTCGATGACTTCGGAGCGTCGGCGCCGGATACGGACTTGGCGGTGCACTTTGGTTTTACGGCGGATGTCGTTGCCGGCAAAGTGCGGACGATGCGTCGAGCGTGATGCGTCGTTCTAGGTGGCTGGTGTCAAACGTCGCGAGCGGCCGAAAGCTAGGGCGACGGAGCGAGGAATCCTGCAGGATTTTGAGCGATGTCGACCGACGAATTCGGGCGCGCAGCAGTTTGACACCTGCCACCTAGAACCGAGTTTGGAAAAACAGTCCCGTGTTTGACGGGCCAATCACGGGCACGATCGCGGTGTCGCGTTGTTTGGACTTGGGCCACAAGACCATGGTCATGCCTGCGGCAAGGAAAGCGCCGCCAATAATAAACGTCGCCGTCGACGCGTCCGCCAATTGTTCTCCCGTTTTGGCGTAATCGACGATATGGCTCGATGTGCAGTTGACTGGTTCGTCTTGGCAATTCTTGTCGATGTGTCCTTTGCGTGCCCAGGACAAACTTCCCGTGATCACGCCGGCAACGACCGACGCGGCGCCGACGCTCGTCACAGCAATGCCGACTTTTCGCAGTGTTATGTCAGGAGCAACATCGACGGTCGCAGATTGTCCGGGAACGAGCTGCACGGTCCAGCTTCGTTCGGGCATGTCCGGCGCGCGAACCACGACCGTATGTGCGCCGGCTTGTGCGGGCACTTTGTCGACGCGTTTGACAGGACCAACGGACATGTTGTCGATGAGCAACTGCGTCCTATCGGGGAGTTTTTCGATGCCGACAAACTGTATCAACGGCCCGGTCCTTAGCATCTTTTCCTGGGCGCGTTTGGCGTCGCGTTCGCGATTTTTGTCTTTATCTGTCGCATCGCGCACGTATTCATCGTAATGGATGTACGCGGCCAGCGTTTGTCCCAGGTTTTGTTCGCACAACGCGATGTTGTACAGCGCGCCGAGCGCTTCGGTGCGGTAGGTTTTGTCGGCTTGCTGGAACAGGTCGAGCGCGATGTCGTAGTGACCAGCATCGCGCTCGACGATGCCTCTGTCGAAGAAAATCTGTGCTTCTTGGCGTTTGGCCGCGTCGTCCGCGTAGGCGAGGTTTGGAAGGGCCAGGGTCATCAGGACAAACGGGGCCAGTCGAAACAAGCGTCGAGCGGACATCATACGCAGAGGCTATCAGACGGAAGGCGTGCGGGGAAGATGTTATTTGCTGCAAGTCCCGTTGGTGCAAGTCAACCCCTTGCCGCATTTGGGAGACTCCTCGCAGCAAGCTTTGCCCGAGCCACCGCAGGTGCTGCAAACTTGTCGTCCAATCGATTGGTTTGGCGCGGGCTCAAACGATATGCAGCGGGCGCCGGAGGTTTGGCAGCGGTCGGGTGTTCCGTCATCATCGATATCATCCCCGGACATGCAGCAATACCGGTTGTCGCTACCGCATGACTTTGGATACTGGCTGTCCAAATCGAACACGTAGACGTGGTTGTACATGACGCGAACAACTTGGCCCCAGGATTCGCCACCTTCGCCTTCTATGCAGGTTTGTCCTGCCCAATAAACGCATGCCTCATCCGTAGGCAATTCCGCAGAGTATTGAATGAATTGTCCTTTCCGGCATCGCGCCATGCACCTTCCGCGACACGTCGGGGCTGCTCCGGAGGTATCGCAGACCATCTCCCCGTCACATGAACCATCGGGGCAGCAACCTTCTCCCGCACCGCCGCATCCCTTGACCAAGTGCGCTTCGACGATTTGCGCCTGCGACGATTGGCAAGCTTTTTTGATGACTGCCATCAGGTCACACTCCGCTTCGTCGAACATGTCCCCGACGAACTCTGTTTTTCCATTCGAACACGTGGCCACACAGGGATGGTTCGTTGGACATTGGTCCGCACCTTGGCTCCACAGGATCTTTCCTTCGTACTCAATGCGCTTCGGACCGTATCCATGGTCTTTGCAACTGTGGCCTCCAAAAAGCTTGCAGGCATTTTCAGGAGAAACCTGCGGCCATGCATAATCGCCGCCGATCGTCGTGCCATCACAACACTCGACCGCGCATTTCCCACACGTGTCCGGAAAAACGCTCGCCACGATTTGCCCATCCATGTAGAGCGATTGCATTTTGCCCGGCACGCCTTTGTTGCATTCGGCCGTGGCAATTTCTTTCGCGACGTCGACGTCGTATTGCTGATTGAGCGATATTTGCGTACCGTCGCAACAAACCGCATAGGTATCGCGCAGGGTCGAACACTGGTTCGGTCCCCATATCGCAGCGCCGTGGTTACTGACCACTTGCGGACCTTGTTTATCCCAACACGCATCGCCTCCTTGACGAACGCACACTGCATCCGCGACGTTACCGATGGGGATCTGCGTCCCATCGCAACAGGTGCTCACACATTCTTCCACGCATTGGCCAACGGCATTGCAACCCAAGTTCGGCCCATTGCAAGGTGCATTCGGATTGTTCTCGCAACACGGCTCCTTTAGCCCGCCACACGGACACACGCCATTCATGGGCGACGATCCATCGTCGCAAGGGTTTCCGTTATTGCAACGCGGATCTCCGCCGCGGCCGCAACGAGCACACTCCGCGCCGGTGCATTGCATACGCGCGACACACATCGCGGGAGACTGCGGTTCGGTGTTGCATGGGTTTGTCTCGTCAACGCCGCCGCACATGTCGCAACCCGAACCATTGCAGCGGGGAACCCAATCACTGTACCCATCGGCGTCGACCATTCCGCTATGTGCAACATTGTAGGGCTGGTGCAACACAAAGCCTGGAGAACCCGGCAAAACACCGTCGACGCTCATGCCCCGCGCGTCGCCCTTCATTGCTTGCTTGACGCCTGAAATATCAATACCTTTGCCCAGCATCATCGCCGCAACGCCAGCGGCATGGGCGGCCGCAAAGGACGAACCCCAGGCCGATGCAATTTCGCAAGGTTCGGTATGGGTTTGCGCGTCGCAACCGCAAGCGCCCACAGGAATGCGTGTGGGAATTGCAAACCCAGGCGCGAAAAAGTCCATGCACGCACCAGAATTCGCCGATCCGCCAGCCCCCTCCCGCGTGATGGCTCCCACCGTGATGACTCGCGACGCAATCAAGGGGTCCTGAGCGGTGGAAAACTTGGCCGGTGCAAACTTGCAGACGTCAGTCGTGTACGCCATGCCACCCATATCCGTGGCGCCTTGTCCCGTTCCCGTGACGAAAATGGCTCCCTTGTCAATGATATTCCTCACATAGGTTTGGATTGCACTCTCGCCGTAGGAGATATGAAATGCTCGCGGATAGAGGATAACGAGCGGCGTGGGTAACTTGTTCAAGCTCATTTCCGCGTCGACCCGTACCAATGCCAGCAGATCCTTGTTGTATTCGGGTACTTTGGCGGGGCAAC
>JBGAOI010000377.1:0-7159 GCA_044221885.1 Polyangium sp. (in: bacteria) | reverse complement strand
ATGTCGCGTATGGTTTGCCAACGCGCGTTAGGGCTCTTCGACAAACCCCGATCGATGATCCCACTCAGTTCCGTATCCGCAATGCCGTACGCGTGGATCGGCATCGGCGGGTTCGAGATGATCGCGGAAATGAGCGCGTTGTAGTTGTGCCCTTCGAAGGGGCGTTTGCCCGTGATGCTTTCGTAGAGAAGAACCGCAAAGGTCCATATGTCCGTACGATGATCGATGTCGAGCTGCCCGCGCGCTTGCTCCGGCGACATGTAGTCGGGGCTTCCGAGCACTTCGCCGGCCATCGTTTGGTGACGTTCGATGTCGTCACGCAAGACGCGTGCGATGCCGAAATCGAGCACCTTTGGAACGAGTTTTCGCGACGAATCGTCGGTGGACAACATGATGTTGTCGGGTTTGAGATCGCGATGAACGATGCCCTTCGCGTGTGCTGCTGAAAGCGCAGACGCTACAGGCAACAGCATTTGCACCGCAACAGCCGGCTCGAGGCGTTTCTTGCGCGTGATGAGAGCGCCGAGCGAATCACCCGTGAGTAGCTCCATGACCAGATACGGATCGCCGACTTCGGTTTGTCCAAAGTCGAACACGCGCACGATGCCTGGATGCCCGAGTTTTGCCGCTGCACGCGCTTCCGTGAGCAAACGAGCAGCGGCTTCTTCGGTGGCCCGATCGCGCCGAATCAATTTCAGCGCAAAGTCCGCATCGAGGCTCAGATTGCGGACGACCCACACGGCGCCCATGCCACCTTGACCAAGCACGCGTTCGAGGCGGTACTTGCCGGCGATCACCGTACCCGGCGCGTAGATCATTTTCGGTGGAGCCGGAGGGTTGAACTCGACACGCGGAGAGGTTGCCGGGGGATTCGGCGACGCACTCGGCTGTGACGTGTTGATCATGGGAATCGTTCCCGAGCCGAGCTTTGCGCCCAGCACTTCTTCGGGGATTCCTTCCATCTCCGGAATCGGAGTCGTCACGGCGGGCATCCCAGCCGATGAGCGGCGGGGATCCATTGGCGCCTGAGGAGGTGCGACCGCCGGCATGGCTTGACTGCTTCGCCGCGGATCGACGGGCATCGGTGGCGGCGCCATCGCTGGGAGCGCTTGGTTTGTCCGGCGTGGGTCGACTCCGGCCGGTGGTGGCGTGACCGCTGGCATGCCTTGAGCGCTTCGTCGCGGATCAACGGGAACAGGTGGCGGCGCCATCGCCGGGAGCGCTTGGTTTGTCCGGCGTGGATCTCCGGGGGGTGGGGGAGCATTGGGAACGACCATCATCCCGGACGAACGTTTGCCCAAGGGATCTGGTTGGACAAACCCAGCCGGTGGAGCAGGCGGATTCGAGGGTCGAGGCCCAGGTATGCCAGCGCTTGGTGGCAGCGGTGGAGCTTGCATCGCCAGGCGCGGAGGTTGCGACGGTCCTGGTCGTGGCGGTGGGGCAAATCCAGGAGCAGATGGCCCGGGACGCGGCGTCGCCGCTGCCGGCGGTGGCGTCGAGCCGGGTTTGCCCGGGCTGAACCCAGGGCGTGGAGGCGGCAATGGCAGCTTCGATGGAGATGATGCCGGCGCCGCTTTCACAGGTCCGCCAGCGGCGGCCGGCCTTTGCGCCAAAGACTCTGCTGCTGCCGCTTGAAGCTCGGGCGGTGGCGTAAGACCCGAGAGCGTCTGTGCGTGCATTTTCTTCGACGCCGAACTGACGCTCGATGTGCCATCGCTGTCGTTCGTGAAGACGCCGCCATCCGTTGGACCTCCAACGGTTAGGAGCTCTTCGGAACGCGAAGGCGTACCGACGGAGATCACACGTGATACGAGCGAAGGATCGCCAATGACCACCTTGGCCAGCGTTTTGGAGGCTTCATCGGCACGTGGCGGAGGCGCAGTGAATTCTCCTGCGACGGTCGCGCCAAGCTCGTCGACATCGTCGCTCACGGGCCCCGCCGTCTTCGCCGCACTCGACCCAGGCGTGCCTCCAGGCGCGTGCGCAGACGACAGCGCCGCGCTGACAGGCGCGTTGGGTCTGGTGGTCGAAGGATCGGCCATAGAATGAGTTTCGCGCGTCGAACGAACCTATCCAGAAGCGTACACCGGAACGCCGCGTAGAGGCGAACTCTCTACAAATGAAGGCGCAGCTTGCAGTCGGTTCATGGCGTCCTGCGCGAATTACGAATCCCGCTCGGTTTCGATGGAACGTGTGACTCGTTGCGACAACTCCGCATTGCCCATGGTTCGACGCAAAAACACGCGCTCGATGCGCATGAGCGAATTGGGAGGCAGTCCAAGTTCCAACAAGGTCGTCTCCGCAACGCCACGTTCCGCCGCGACGACGATCCGCGCAAATTCCTCGGGACGGATCGGACCGCGCTCTTCTTCGAGACGCGCCACATACGCGTCGTCGAATTTTTCGAGCAACTTGGTTTTTCCTCTGCTCGTTTCCGCTTGGATCGCTTCGTTCCAACGGACTTGCATCGACTTGAACCGAGCGTCGTCGAGTTTTTCCGCGTCCAAGATCTTCGCTCGGTCCTCTTTGCGCCGTGCGATTGACGCTGAAATTTGCGCACAGCGCTCGATCGTGTCGTCGTCCGCTTGGACCGCTTGCGTTTCCTTCGCGTTGTCGCGAGGTTTTTCCGTGGGTTGAGGTGTCGGCGAATCTGGAGTCATCGCCGCTCGAGCTGCCATCTCCGGCGTTGCGAGCGGGCCAATCATCGGCGGTGCTTCCGGAACAACATCGCTTACCGGGGGCGGTGGTGGAGCCACGGGAGTTGGCGATGTAGGAAAACTCGTTGGAGCACCAACGACTGCAAAACTTGCAGCGGTCGTCAGCGGTGTTGAACCAGGAAAAACAACTGCTGGCGGGCTGACTGGCGCCAGGTGCGGAGTGTGTACCGGAAAAACAGGCGGTGGCGGAGTCGGTGGCGCCGCGACAGGCGGGCTCGCTGGAAACATGGGTGGCGTCGCGTGTTGCAAGAACGACCCGGAAGCTGATTTTGTTGATGGACCGATGGGCGAAACGAACGGCAAATCGCGCACAGGGGGAGCTGCGCCCGGTGACGTTGCCCCGTCGGATGCGGACGTTGTCGATGGGCGGGTCGTTGGCGAGACAAACGGAAGTGCTGGTGACGAGGGCGCAGGAGCACGACCAGGAGCTGCAAACGGCAAGGCGCTGTCACGCACGGCCGTAGGCCCCGGGTGCATCGTACGTTCGGTCCCGGCTTGAGGAGAATTCACAAAAGGCAACGTGTTCGACTGGACTGCGTCTGTCTGGACAAATGTGATGGCGTCGTCTTCCGCGAGAGCTGGATCATCGAGGTTGAGGTCCATCGTTTGCGGTTCGGCGATTTTGCGCGGATCGAACGGTGTGGCGGGACGACTTTCGCCCCCGACATTGATGCTGAGCGTATCGCCGCCGTCGGGATCGCTCATGTTCATGGGCATCGCGAGCAGCGCGGGATCGTGACGTTGATAAACGCGACTTGTTTCAGGTGCACTGAGCGTCACCACGATGCGTCCCGCTTCCGATGGATGCGCGAGCGCCAACGTGCCGCGCCATGTGAGGGTGCAGAGGCGTCGACTCGTCTCGATCCACAATGTGTCCGCACGAAGCGGCAAGGGATCCCGTCGACCCGTCCCTCGTTCCACCACGACGTTTGGCATGAGCCCAGGTAATTGCGTGACAAACCTTGGCTGATCGACGATCAACCCTTCGAGCAAAATTCGTTCGTCAGGACGTACTTCACGCAAGCGTTGATCAAGCGGCGCGACGTTGAAGAACGACGGATCGATGTCCTCAGGGAGACCGTTTTCGTACCAAGGCGACGCCAGAAACATGGGGGCCAGATGGCCGAGACGACCCGCTCGAAGCGGCCACTCGGGGGCGATGGGTCCGTAGCCGACAGTTTCGGAAAGATCGTCGGGGTGCGTAACGTGAAGGCCCGGCGGTTGAAGATTGGCCAACGAGACGGAACCAAAAAGATCCTTTTTGTCATGCCGCACGCCCACAGGGTTTGTCGTGCCTGGCCCTCCGAACGCGCGTTCATAACGCAGGCGTGCTCGGGTGATTTTTGCACCATCACGAAGTTCACCGTGTGCCGTGTAGAGTCTGTCCCCAAAAACCTCGATCCGTTTGTCAATTTCACCGACGCACAGTCGCGTCATGATCGAGCGCACAGGTTGGCCAGCGGGAGAGAAGGCGTGACCCACCAACACGACGTCGACATCACGTTTGAAGGGCACGATATCCGAAGGAGCGAACACGCTGCGTTCGGGTTTGTCTTCCCAACGTAGGTCGTGGTCGAGGATCGCTTCTTGGGTGGTCGCGAGCGGTGCCGTCGTTGACGACAACGAATACGTCGCTTTGCAGATGACCAGTCTGCACCAAACTCCACGCGCGGTGCGGTAGACACGAGACGTTGCGATGAGTGGACTGTTGGAGACGATGTCCATGGTTTGTCGAGGCACCGCAGGTGTTCGTTACCCTTGCCTCTTGTACCGCGCGTAAGCGTTCGCCATCTTCGTGTGATACGCGTTCGATGCGTAGTCGGGGCCGTTGTAGCCACGTGCAAATGCTGCCCAGTTTCTCGTTTTCAGATGTCGGGTGAGGTTATTGCCGCGACAGAATCCAAGAAACGCTCGCAAGTGCTGCGATTCTGATTCGAACATGTCGTAGACAAACTGCCTGACGTTTGACCAACCGCACAGTTTGTAGTTGCTGCCGAGCACTTGAAACATGCCCCACGAGGCGCTCTTGACGGCAGCATCCGGATCGAGCGCGAACGCTTCGCGAATTACGACCCATTGATCTTTCTTGTAGCTCGCACGCCGTCTTGGACTCTTGTACGGAGCCGACAAATGCGGATGCGACACGTCGTACTTGTGTTTGGTGTTTTCGCGGAAGAGATGAATTTCAAACAGGATTTTCGGACGTTTTTGTGCGTCGAAGCCCGTTCGTCCCCCTGACTCGACTTCCGCAACAGCCCTTACTGCGGCGGTTTCACACCCCAAACTAGTTGCTGCTGCAACGAAATCGCTCGACGCAAGTTTTCGCGCCGCGCCACTCGTTGGAAGCGTCCATGGCCCCGTTGCCGGAGGCCCACCACCTTGTGAAGGGTTGTTCGGCGGAGGCGTGGGCTGCGCAGGCTGTGATGGTTGAGGTGGTTTGGGTGCGGGAGGCTTCGGCGTCGCACTCGGCAGGTTGATCTTCTGTCCAACGAAGATCTGATTGGCGTTTTTGATCTGCGGATTCGCCGCGAGAATCGCTTGCACCGTCGTGTTGTTTCGACTGGCAATCGCGGCAAGCGTATCCCCCGATTTGACGACGTAGCTCATGGGCGTCCCTGCGTAATCGCACGAAGGATCCGCAGTCCTTCATGTTGACGATTCGTTGAACGAACACTCGACGAATACCACAGTTGCTGCGTTCGAATGACGATCATTGACCGCGGGAGCGCATGTCGGGATGATTCTTGTCGTGTGGCGAAAAGAGGACGACGCGCTGCTCGCGCGACTCACAGATGAAGTCGCATTCGAGCGCCTCGTTCACGCGCAACTGGGCAAAAATTCACCTGTCCCGTGGCAGGCCGCCGGCATTTGCGCGGCGATTCGTCGTGCGCCGGGAGGCTCTGAAGCCATCGAAAACGCTCGTAGCGGCAACGTCGCTTCACTCGTCGCGTTGCTCGACCCCGTACGGCATCTCGACGGCAGTCCCGAGTTGCTCCACCACCTCGCGCTCCATCACGCTCGTGTTGCGAATGCGTCGAATGATGGTGATGCGTTTGTGAAGTCCATGATCGCGTGGCTCGCTCTTGCCCGCGAAGAGCGTTACTTGCGTGAACTCGGCGAAGCCGTCGTGGGAGGATCACTTCCTCGCACCGATTTGGATAACGCCTTGGGCGACATACCTTTTTGGCCCGTTGAAGAACTTGGCGAACGAGCACGTAAAGGCGCAAGGGATCTCGCTCCGGCGTCGGCGTTGGCGATTGCGGTTCTTCGAAGAGTTCCCGAGGTTTGTCGCGTCGCAGGCATCTCGGACAAACTTGCTGCCCGCATCACCCAACGCGCAAATTCAATCTTGGCTTCCGCCGTGGAGGACGCGATCACACCTATTCTCACAGCGATCGCGGAGACAACCACCAGGGGCGAACCGTCGGCACAGGAAGGTGCCGCTTTGTTGCAACGGTTTGTCGCGGCGTGGAATTGGTCCGGGCAAGACGAGAGCGTGGAAATCGCGGCGGTGGACGAAGCAACGCCGCTCGGTTGGGGTCATTGCCGTCAAAGTCGCTGGGGCGACCTGGGCATTTTGCTCTCACCGATCTGGCCGCTCGTCGAGTCGCTCACACAACGCATCGAAGCTGATCCAACCAAGGTCGCGTATGCCGCACGGTGCGCACAAATGTTGGTGTTCAAAGCAGATGTCGCTCGTACAGAAACTGAAACGACGGCGATCGCGGAACGGGCCTTGCGGATCTGCCCCTCGCACCGCAACACTCGTCTGACGTTGGCGCACTCGCTCTGCGAACAAGCCTTGCGTCTCTTGCCAGGAGCCCGAGCTCCGACACGACAAACCGTCGTAACCGCGGAAGAAATGATCAAGCGCGCGGAGTCGCTTTACCCAGGTACGACGCGTTTGCCCGAGGCTCAAAAGCGGCTGGCCGAAGCCAAAAAACTTCTGGGGATCACGTCATGAGTGAACAGAGTTCCAACCCATTCGAACGCTTCGGCATCGATCCCAAAGAGGGACCACGCGCGATTACGGAACGGCTGCGCGAGTTGGCCGAAGATGCGAACGAAGCCGACCGCGCTGCGATTCGCGCGGCTTGGGAAGAACTCACTCTCCATCCTCTGCGACGACTACGCGCAGCCATCGGTGCTCATCCTTTGCATCCGGAAGCTTCACGTACGTCGCCGGAGTTCGCCCCGCTGCGCAAACGTAAAGCTCCAACAGAGCAACCGTTCGCCGTTTCGGACTTCGCTCCGCGTCCGTCGGTTGCCCATGCTTTGCGTGCGTTTTTCTCGAGTGCAGCGTCTCGAACGATCCAGTCGACTCCCCAACCGCTCGACGACGATCCCGTCTTAGCCCTTTCGCCACCGGAGAAATCAAGAAGCCATGTTCGTTGACCGACCTGTTGGAATTGATCTTGGAACGACAAACTCGGAAATCGCGA
>JBGAOI010000376.1:0-7183 GCA_044221885.1 Polyangium sp. (in: bacteria) | reverse complement strand
CAATCCCTCGAGCGTGGCTTGAATGAGCTCGGGAGAGATCCACTTCATTTCGAGCAATGCGCCAAGCACGGCGAGGTGAAAGCCCGGATCAGGAAAAACGATTCCATCCTTCGTCACTGCGGAAATTTTCTTTCCCGAACTCTTCGGTTTGTCTGGAATGCGCTTCGCCGCTTCTTTCATTTTCCGCTCGGGCACGGCTTTTTTGGCGGCTTCCTTCATCTTCGGAGCAGCCTTTTTGGCGGCTTCCTTCTTCGGAGCGGCTTTTTTCGCCGGCGATGTTTTCGCCGTTGTTTTTTTCGACAAAGCCTTTGGTGCAGCAACTTTTTTGGCAGCGGTCTTCATGAATTCCTCGAACGCGTCGACAGACTTTCTTGTGGTATGTGTTTCGCATGAAAACACCGAGCGTGGCTAGCCTCGTTGTCGCGTTGCTTGTCCTTACGGGTTGTCCGATCTGCCCCGATGGCGAACTGCTCCCGATCGATGGAGACCCCAAAACATTAAAACCCAATCAATCGGTGCAATTTATTTTTCGTTACGGAGGCGATACGTATTCGAGTCCCGCGCAATGTGACGGGCATTGGTACGTCGACAACGTGGAAGGTGGGACAGAAACAACAGGGAAAATCGATTCTTGCGGTAAATACACAGCACCTTTGACGCCGCCGGCCAAGCAACCGATTGGCATTACGGCCGCGAAGTATACGGCAGACACGTGTGCAGATTGTTGTCCCTCGGCAACGACGAACGTTTGCGTGGTGGACTTTTGACATTCTTGCACATATCGACGTTTCTTCCTTGACGCACCCCGGGTACATGCCGTTTGCTGAAAGAAGCGAGCCGAGGGGCGGCACAAGGAGGTTCCCGTGCGACGATGGTTCATTCCCGCAGCGTTTTGCATGCTATCGAGCGTTTGTCTGGACGCAGCGTGTTCGGCCACGGGCAATACACGCACGAACCAGAATGATCCCGACGCTGGCCAAGGCGGAGCGGGTGGCGACGGCGGCGGCATCATTTTTGGCGACGGCGGAACGTGCACGGGCCTGCATTGCTCAGCGGACCTGCATTCGCTCGTCGATTGCAGTGGCAATGTCGTCATGACGTGTCCGGGGGATCAAGGTTGTTCCGGAAACGCATGCGTGACGGCGTGTAACAGCGCGAGCGACAACAAAAGCACATTTGGTTGCGATTATTATGTCGTCGGGCCCGATATTCTCTTCGATGGCCGGGGCGCTTGTTTCGCCGCGTATGTCGTCAATACATGGACCACACCCGTGAACGTCAGTGTCGACTTCGAAGGCATGCCGCTCGATGCCTCGAAATTCGGATACATTCCAAGTGGCAGTGGCAGTTCCATTACGTACAAACCATTGACGAATGCCGAGATTCCGCCGGGGGAAGTGGCCATTTTGTTCCTCAATCGCCGAGGAACCAATCCGCTCGGTCTCGTCACGGATTGTCCACCCGGCATTACGCCGGCCATCACGTCGAAAGATACCGCACCGCATGGAACCACGCGCGGTTCCGCATTTCACATTGCCACGTCCGCGCCCGTCGTTGCTTACGACATTTATCCTTATGGCGGCGGGCAAAGCGCATTCACGAGCGCCACATTGCTCTTGCCAACGTCCGCATGGGATACCAATTACATCGCCGTCGATGCTTATGGTCCGGGCGTGATTGGTGGCCCATTCGTTTCGATTGCCGCACAACAAGATGGAACGGCCGTCACCATCCAACCGTTCGTCGCCATTGCGGGAAGTGCCACGGTGCCAGGAAGCCCCAAAGGAACTCCGGCCACGTATATGCTGGATCGCGGGCAAGTTTTGCAATTCACGCAAGGCGCTCCGCTCGGAGGAAGCGTGATTCAATCGACCCATCCCGTCGGGGTTTGGGGAGGTAAAACGAATCTAGGAATCGATTCTTGTTGCGACGATAGCGCGCATCAACAAATTCCTCCGGTGCGGGCCCTTGGAAGCGAATACGCAGCCGTACGTTATCGCAATCGTTACGACGGCATCGAGGAAGAACCGCCGTGGCGTTTGGTCGGAGCGGTCAATGGAACGATCTTGACGTACGATCCTGCTCCGCCGAATGGCGCGCCTCTTTCCATCAATTTGGGTCAAGTCGTGAGTTTTCATGCGACTGGGCAATTCGTCGTCCGAAGCCAAGATGCTCAACATCCGTTTTACATGTCCGCACACATGACGGGCGCGGCGCAATTCGATCCGGCGCAGCAAATGCCGCCCACCGGGTCCGATGATGGCCGCGGTGATGCCGAATTCGTAAACGTCATACCGCCGGCGGAATATTTGGACAAATACGTTTTCTTCACGGATCCAACGTATTCCGAGACAAACTTGGTGCTCGTGCGGGTCCAAGGTCCTGAAGGATTTGCCGACGTGAACCTCGATTGTTTGGGCGTCGTCGATGGCTGGCAACCTCTGGGTGCGGCCGGGAAATACCAATACGCACGCGTGGACTTGGTGCGCCACAATTTCCAGCCCCAAGGCAATTGCAACAATGGTCGGCATGAAATTTCGAGCAAGCAACCCTTTGGTTTGACCGTTTGGGGCTGGGGGTCGGCCGAAACGGGCGTCCTAGGAAAAGGGTTTTACACACAATACGTCAGCTACGCCTATCCGGCCGGCGCCGGTGTTGCCCCCATCAATACCGTCGAAGTCCCCGCGGTGCCAAAATGAAAAAACTCAGCTTGATTCTGATGTGTCCTTTCATCATCTTCGCTTGCGCCACCGGCGGCGAGTTCGAACACACGACCGGCGGCGGAAATGGCAGTGACACAGGCGGTTCGGGCGGAAGCTCAAATGCGAGCAGCTCGAGCAGTTCGTCAACATCTGGCACGACAAACACCAGCAGCTCGAGCAGTTCGGCGAGTAGCAGTTCGAATGGTTCGTCGAGTTCGAGCAGCAGCAGTTCCGCAAGCAGCAGTGGCTCGGATTTATGCAATGCCGGAAATTGCGCGAATGGGTGTTGCTTGAATGGCCTGTGTAATGGTGGAGCCAATGACACGATGTGCGGCACGGGCGGCCAGATGTGTCAAGACTGCACAGTAACGAGTGGAAGCTGCTCGAACAAGATGTGTGTTGCCGTTCCGCAATGCAATACGGCGTCTTGTACCGGGTGTTGCCAAGCCGGTCAATGCAAGCTGGGTTTGTCGGATCAAGCTTGTGGCAAGAAGGGCCAATTCTGCATCGATTGCTCGGCCAATGGAAAAGCGTGCCTCGATGGGTTTTGTTATTGAGGTCAGCTCACCTGACGCGTTCGTCCTGCCCAATACGGTTCGCGCAATTTGAACTTCTGCAACTTGCCCGTCGCAGTGCGCGGAAGGCTTGTTGCGATTTCCACGACCGTCGGGCATTTGTAATGCGCAAGCTTGCTGCGACAATGCGCAATGACGTCTTGGGGCGTGAGCGTATGCGATGAACGCAACACGACGAACGCCATGACGGTTTCGCCCCACTTTTCGTGTGGAATGCCAATCACCGCAGCTTCCGCAATCCCCGGATGTTGGTACAAACAATCCTCGACTTCAATCGAAGATACATTTTCCCCGCCGGTGATGATGACGTCTTTCTTGCGATCCGTAATGACCGTGTAGGGACCGTCCAAATGGCCACCGTCTCCGGTGTGAAACCAACCATCGACAATGGCTTTGGCCGTTTCTTCCGGCTGATCGTAATATCCGTCGAATACGTGATTCGATCGGGCCAACACTTCGCCTCCGGGACTCGAAGCCATACGCACACCCACGCCCGGAACGCCCGCTCGTCCGAGTTTTTCCGCTTTGGCGATCGGGTCCAAGCCGTCCCATTCGGCGGGAGCGCGATTCATTGTCAAAAATGGCGAAGTTTCGGTCAATCCATAAATCTGAATGAACTCCCAACCGAGTTCCGTTTGTACCCGTTCAATCGTTTTGACCGGCGGCGGAGCTCCCGCGACGATAATACGCATACGCCCTGCTCCGGGCACGCTTTTGCCTTGTGCTCGTAATGCGGAAGCGGCATCGAGCACCGCGGCGACGACGGCAGGAGCTCCACAGAAAAACGTTACGTTTTCCGCTTCGATACGGCGGAGAATTTCGGCGCCGTCCACTTTGCGGAGCAGCACTTGACGTGCCCCGAGTGCCGTCACGGCATAAGGCATACCCCAACCGTTCGCGTGGAACGTCGGCAGCGTGTGCAAATACACGTCGCGATCGGATACGCCTGCGTGTAAGGCAAATGTCACTGCATTGAGCCAACAACTGCGGTGCGACAATTGCACGCCTTTCGGGCGCGCTGTCGTTCCCGACGTATAATTGATCGAAACCGTTCGTGACTCGTCGTCCACCGAATATTTCGGCTGCGCTCCATTGCGGAAAAAAAGCTGTGCATCGGTGTCGCGACCCAAGACCAGATGGTGTTTGACCGGGATTTCTCGCACGGTGTTTTCCAAATCCGGGTCAATCAATGCCACAGTGGATCCGGAATGTTCGAGGATGTAGCGAATTTCGTCTTGATTGAGACGAAAATTGACGGGAACCAACACGCGACCAAACGCACTCACGCCGAACAACGAAATGAGAAATCGCGTCGAATTTGGCGAAATGATGGCCACGCGTGCATTTTCGGGGACATCGAGTTCGTCGAGAGCAACGGCCAAACTTCGCGCCATATTCGCAAAAGCGCGATACGTAATGCGTCCCAGGTCTCCCCCAGGTTGATGCGGTTCATCGAGAATCGCTTCGCGATCCCCAAACACGAATTCAGCACGGTGCAAAAAATCAACGAGCGTGAGCGGTACGAACATGAGGATCTCTCACCTAGAGCCAGAAACGATGTTTTACGTTCAAAACTGGAAAACCGGCGAAACGACGACAAACGCGGGCGCCAATTGGCCCGGTGGAATGTCTCCCGATCCGGGGGATTTTTCGGTGTTTGCAACGATCGCCGCCACTGTACCTCCGGCAACCACAGCGCCGACGCTGGTCCAAAACCACCAACGCTTGTAAATGGGTGGATTGCCGAGCGTGACCATGACCGCTCGTTCTTCACCCGCCTTGACGATGACGGTCGTTTCGTAATCGGTATGTTCCGGATGACGCGCGAGGATTTTATGCGGGCCTGCATCAGCGAACGTTTCGACGGGCGCTTGTCCCAACGCTCGGCCATCGATCAACACCGACACGTTTGTCTTGGGCGCTTTGACCAAAATGCGCCCGGCTTTTTCTTTGCTCGACAATTGCGCGTCGACGACATAGGCACCGCCACCCGGCAATTCGATATCCGCACGGTACGAGAAATATCCTTCGGCTTCAATGAGCACGCTGGCTTTGCCCGATTTGAGGGCCAATGGTTTTTCCAGGGGCGATTGGCCGACGATCGCATCACGAACCACAATACGCGCCGCGGGAACGTTCACCTTGATGGTCAATTGCGAAACGCGCTTTTGGATATTCGTGATACGTTCCTTCAATCCCGGAACTTTCGCCAAAAGCTCGGGAGGCGCTGATGTGCGAAAGGCTTCGAGTTTTTCCAAGGCTTCAGGCAAACGATCGAGCGCTTCGAGGGTTCGTCCCAAGTTGTACAAAAGCGCTGGCTGCGGACGCAACGCATACGCTTCATTGTATGCCGTGAGCGCGTCGGCGTAACGCAACGTATCCATGGCCTTGTCGCCTTCGAGTTTGCGTTCTTGTGCCCGCGCAATGTTAGGATCTTCCGGTGGCGGTGTTTCTGCCGCTGGAGGATTCGCGGCCGCCGGAGGATCGGCAGCCATGGCCGCCGGTATCCATGCAATACTCGCCATCAAAAAAAGAGGCCAACGAGAACAACGAAGCATACTTCCATTCATTGCGGTTTCTCAAAGATGGTTGGGATCTTGCGTTGGTTTGGGTGGAGGCGCAGGCGCTGGTGCAGGCGCAGGCGCTGGTGCAGGCGCGGGCGCTGTTGTACGTGGAGTCGTGATCTCCGGCGTCGGTGACGATGAAGTTTTGGGGTTTGGCGCGGTCGATCGAACGGATGGAGCGGTTGTATTCTCTGGTGCGACCGACGCGGTTTGCACGGGAGCCGACGTGGGCGTCGACAAGGCAGAAGCAGGCGTGACCGTAATGGGAGATGCGGTCGACGTCGTCGCCTCGGGACGAGATTCGGGTCCGGGTGGTGACGGCGCGAGTTTGGCAGAAAGAACGGCCAATCCAACGCCCACGAGCACCGTCGCGATTCCGGCGGAAATCAAGGCCAACCGCTTCGTCGAGCCGGCATCGTGCACATCGGGAGCAGTGGAAGCCTCGCGCACGATAGGCGTGGCCACGCGCGCGAGCGTCGATGCGGAGGCATTCTTGGACGCAAACGGAGCCAGTGCGGCAGCGAAAGACGCAATGTCTTGAAATCGGTCTTCGACACGTTTTTCCAATGATTTATTGACCGCATCGGCAAGTTTGGCAGGTACATCCGGACGAATCGAGCGCAAATCCAGCGGATGATCCGCAATGATCGCGGCAAGGGTCGCGGTCGATGTTTCTCCTCCAAAAGGCGCACGGCCGCCCAGCAGTTCGTACAAAACAACCCCAAGGGCCCAAATATCCGAGCGACCATCGACGTTTTTCGTGGAACGCACCTGCTCGGGGGACATGTATTGCGGCGTTCCGAAAGCCGCCGTCGTGGCCGTTTGATTCGTTTGGTCCTGAACTGCATCCACGACTTTGGAAATTCCAAAATCGACCACTTTGAGCAGTCGACGAGGTCCTTCCTGGCATAAAAACAAATTGCCCGGCTTGATGTCTCGATGCACGACGCCCATTTGATGAGCTTGACCAATGGCTTCGCACGCTTGCAAAATGAAATCGACGGCTTCGGGATAAGGCAATGGCCCACGTGCGGCGAGTTCCTGCCCAAGATCCCAGCCCTGGAGCAACTCCATGACCATCATGGGACTGCCGTCGGGAAGATTATCGACGTCGTACACGCGCACGACATGCGCCCCTTGAATGCGTGCCGCAGCCCGCGCTTCACGCTCGAATCGGGCGACGACATCGGGAAGATGACGCGCGTGCGGCAAGAGCAATTTGATCGCGACGGCTTGTTCCGTGCGTTGATTACGCGCTTCTAGAACAACCCCCATGCCGCCTTGCCCAAGCACACGAACGACCATGTACTTGCCGGCAAGAAGAGTTCCCGGCATGGGAATG
>JBGAOI010000375.1:0-7189 GCA_044221885.1 Polyangium sp. (in: bacteria) | reverse complement strand
CTCGTATGCTTGCAGGACTGGAATTGACAGTTGGTACGAACCAGCGCTGATAAATTTATATACGCCATTTAGCAGCGACGCCGACGCACACCCTGAAACAAGTCTTGCACAGAAAATGGCGACCCATTTTAACGTCAATGTTTACGCATTTTACACACGAAGCTTTTATGGCAATGTGTTGCGAAAAAAGTCAGACTCCGACAAAATTTCGAATGCGCTCAAGACAGCTCGAGAAACTCAAGATGGGGAAATCATTGAAATCCCCCCTGAGCACGAGGGAATACCACATCCGGACCTCGATAATGGGTTTCTTGCGGGGTCAAAAGACGAGGGTACCAATGAGTACGCGCTCTGGCGCAAACAAGGTGCAATCGCAATGCCGGTATCAGATACTACCCCAGCAGGTCTGACCAAAGGGTTGCAACTATTCAAGCCCAAATGATGCGTACATGTGGCCACGAATTCACCATTTCTATTATCGGCACGTACCGCATTTTCATGCAGAGGCATCATCATGACGTTTGAACATGACGGAAAATTGTCTATGAACTGCGTTGACCTGGACATAGAGGAATTTCAAGAGACACTCGTTGCAACCGAAGCGCTGCGCGAGTACGAAGCGATTGAATGGGAACGTGCTGCTGTACGGTTCCAGTTCAACCTTGCCCCAATGAGCGACCATGATACGACCTTCATCATTTTGTCAAATAGGGTGAGGGCAACTGTTTATCGCGGCCCATATCGAAACGAACTGTTGATTACAGTGGATGCGTTACTCGCGAGCGACGGGGGCTACGACAATCTCGAATTTTTGACCATCCACCGCTCTGAGCGTAAGATCTGCCGCTGGACGAACACAGCAGGATATCCATATCGGCACGCCAATTCGGTGTTGCAAATTGACCTGAATGCCATACCTAAGCTCGACGAGAATGGTTTAGTTCAACAGTTCAATGTGGTGAGACAATGATGAATTCTCACCCCCCGCAGCGTCGCCGCATGCGCATCGTTTTGATCCGCCGTCAGTAAACAACCCCCGGCAAAGCCGGGGGCTTTGTGGATGGGAGCCCCTCAAAGGGGCTTTGTTTGGGAGCCGCTCACGAGCGGCGACGGGGAGCCACCTGAAGGTGGCGGCTCATTTGAAGAGTTTTTGCTGGTCCAGGCGCCGATCCTCCGCCTCCTGATTGCGGATGTAATTTCGTATCACTTCCTCGTTGCTGCCAACGGACGATACGAAATACCCGCGTGCCCAGAAATGCTCTCCAACGAAGTTTTGGTTTTTCCCCATAAACGTTCGTGCAACGTGAATGGCACTCTTCCCCTTGATGTAACCAATGACCTGCGAAACCGAGTATTTCGGCGGAATCGAGATCATAATGTGCACATGGTCCGCCATAAGGTGACCCTCCTCGATATGGCACCCCTTCTGCTCCGCAAGCTTCCGAATCACCAGGCCAAGATTCCGGCGCAGCTCGCCATATAGCGTCTTTCGCCGATATTTGGGTATGAAGACTACGTGATACTTGCACTCCCACTTCGTGTGGGCTAGACTCTCGAACGATTCCATTTTTCTCCCTCGTGTGATGCTTTGGCTGGCTCACACGAGGGAGTTCTCTCGGACAATCCCGGAACTGTCAAACTTTGGGAGCCTCCCCGGCAAAGCCGGGGGATCTCCAAAATTTATTAGATTCAAGGATGCCAAGGCCAATTCGTTTGCGGATACGATGGAGGCCGTTCGCGAACAAGTTCTGGCTGCTTTTCGAGAACATTCGCAGCTGTTCGAGCCTGGCGCCGGCATCGAAGTGACCTTGGCTGAGCAACTTCGTCTGGTACGGACGACCGAAGCTACGGATGCGACGCTGGCGTTTTCCTTCAAATGGCTTTCGCAAGCCCTCTTCGAATACCATAAACAGCCCGTGGTCATTCTCATCGACGAATACGACACGCCCATGCATGCGGGCTACGCGCATGGCTACTTGGACGAAGTCACCGGATTTCTTCGAACGTTCATGTCCACGTGCCTCAAGGATAATTCCGCATTGTTCAAGGGTGTCATCACGGGCATTTTGCTTGTCGCCCGCGAAAGCATGTTTTCCGATTTGAACCATATCGAGGTCTATTCGATCCTTCACAAACGATACGCCACAGCTTTTGGATTTACGACCAAAGAAGTCGAAGCAATCCTTGAACCGGAGCAATTCGCAGATGTGCGCGCTTGGTTCGACGGATACGTATTTGGCGGACAGGTCATCTACAATCCGTGGTCCATTCTCCACTACATCAAGAATGGCGAATTGGAACCCTATTGGGTCAACACCGGCGGCACGGTGCTGCTCGAGTCGCTCGCTTTGAAACACGGCATGGCGTTGTCCGACAAATCAACGATATTGCTGAATGACGGAAGCATCGACGCCATTGTCAATCCGCATATCCAACTGCGCTACATCGACCAATCCCCCGAAGCCTTTTGGAATTTCTTGTTTTTCTCCGGATACCTGAAGCCCGTCGATTTGCAGCTCATCGAAGGCGAATACCACGCCAAACTCGCCATTCCCAACAAGGAAGTCAAACTCGTCTACCGCGACTTGTTCAAGAATTGGCTCACCGAGCGCGATCCCGAGCACTCCCAAACCAAAGAGTTTGTCCGCGCATTGCTCGACCGGGAAGCTTCGACCGCGCAAACACTGCTGCAAAATATCATGGTCACGACCGTCTCCATGTTCGATCCGGGCGGCAAAAAGCAACAACCCGAAAAGCTTTATCACGGATTCATCGTCGGCTTGCTCGTCCATTTGGAGCATCGTTTCGAGGTCAAGTCCAATCCCGAAGCCGGTTATGGCCGCGCCGATGTCCTCATTCGCCCCAAAAAACCGGGCTTTCCCGGCATTGTCCTCGAATTCAAGGTCAAGGCGCCGAAAGAACATGCCGACGTCGCGCTCGAAAGCGCCGCCTTGCAAGCGCGCAAAATGCGTTATGCCGAGACATTACTCAAAGCAGGCTGTGAACAAGTCATCGAATATGCGCTCGCATTTGACGGGAAAAAGGTATCCGTGGCGCTCGTCGATGACGTACTCGAAAAGGCCGCCGCAAGAGCGGCAAAAACGGCGCGGAAGACATCGAAGAAGGCTGCGGTCGTGAAAAAGGCCGGGCGGAGGTAGAGAAGCGGCACGGCGCATCAGCCTTACTTCTGCGGAAATATCTTGGCTATACCAGTGAGCTATTCAATTGAAAAGTCCTTCATTGCCATTCCGGATTGGCACCGCGACGGTTTGTAAAGGAATCGTTTCACCTGGCAAACGCGTCGCTTCGTCCAGCGCTGCGCCAAGAGCCATTGCGAAATATCGTAGCTCCGCGAGAAACTCCGAATACCCGCCCCCTCACCTCCTCCGCTCCACCACCCTGCCCACCCCGAGCACCCGCAACGCCGCCGCGTGCGTCTCGTATTGATCCTCCGCCATTCGCACCTCAGCAATCAGCCGCACGCGAAAATGCGCATACATCGGCAGCTCGTCCGCCAAAGCCTCCGGCAAATACGTCGGGATCGGCTCCTTGCTCCCGCCCGGCACCAGCAAACAACGCAAGTGCTTCCCGCCAAACACTTTTCGACGCTGGTAATGCCGCTGTTCGAGCAACGCTCGCTCCGTTTGTGATTCCACGTAATCAACCGTCACCGCACGTTTGACTTGACCGTGACCGAAAGATTCCAAGATACGCTTCACCAAACCATCCGCGACGGCCGGGGCACTCGATAAATTCGGCAATGCCAAATAATCCTTCGCGATCTGCAACGACGCCTTCAGGTTTTCATCGCCCGCCGACAAAGGCGTCACCGTCGCGACCGTCGCTTTTAATCGTTCCACTTCGTCAAACGGCATGACCAACTCGCCCGCACATAACACGAGCTGCGGAATCACCTTCCCGTCTGCCCGTATCGACCGATCCAATGCCTCGGTTACTCCCGGCGCATCCGTCGCCGGCGCGTGCGCCAATATCTCGAAGACATCACGCCGATCCTCCACATCCGCCGTCAACTCCTCCGTCGAAAGGTCGTCCAATCCAGGCTCCACGGGCTTCGTTTCCGCCTCCTCGAGCACCTCGCGAAATGGCTTGTGGTTGCGCAGTCGACGCACACTCGCCGCGTCGAACCATAAGAGCGACATGGCCTCCCGAGGATCCACCAAACGCGCTGCCGGACGAATCATCGGCAATGGCGTCGCCGGCGCCGGCGTCGCTGTCCCCTCACCTGCCGGAGCGCGCCATTCCGATTTGTTCGCTGCATGGTTTGACATGCCAAGCGCACCGTCCTGTGCCGCTCGATCGACGCTCGGTACTGCCAATGCATTCGCCGCCGCGGCTGCGGCTGCCGCCGCCGCTTCTCCAATCGTTTCTCGTGGTGCCACCGCTGGCGCTGCCGTGGGTGCCCCCGAAGCCCACACGCTTTCGGGCTTGGGTTGCAAAGGCGGCACCACCGCAACAGGAGGCACGTACGCAGGCGGCACAATCGCAGGCTGGACAGCAGCAGGAGGAACAACTTGCTTCGGTGCAAAAGGAAGTCCCGGCGTTGGCACCGAAGATCCCCCAAACGGCAACGCTGCATCCGCAACTTTGCGTATGGCGTCACCGCCCAAACTCTGCTGCGCCGCGCCCGCAAACGGCATCACCGGCGCCGATGGCTTCGACACGAACGCGCCAATCAGCGTCATCGCTGCCAGATCTTCCACCGGTTGCGCTTCCAAGGCTTGCGGTGGGATCGTCAGTTGCGCATCTTCCACCTCATCGTCGGCAAGCTCTTGTGCGTCGAGCAATACCGATATCCGCCCCGCTTCGTCCGCCGTACGCAGACCGATTCTTCCCCGCCAAACCACACAACACACACCTCGATCCGTGTCGACCAAAAGTGTATCCGCGACAAGCGCA
The DNA here is from genome assembly GCA_044221885.1 of Polyangium sp. (in: bacteria). GTDB lineage: Bacteria > Myxococcota_A > Polyangia > Polyangiales > Polyangiaceae > Polyangium. The sequence continues at coordinate 2,272 of JBGAOI010000375.1, read as the reverse complement.
ATTTCGTCATGCTCACCCGTCGCCCGATCCACGGTCGCGCGTGGACGCATGTTCGGCAAACTCGTCACCAAGTGCGGATGTTTCGCGTGCAGGTTTTCCAAGACAATCCGTTCGTTCGCCCGAATTTCCGTTACATTCTGGTCCGGTGGCGCCACCAAAAAAAACGCTGGGGCAAGATCCTTCGGCAGTGGCTTCTCATGCCATGTCGTCTCCAAAATCGTTCGTGACAACGGTCCCAACCGCTGGGTTCGTCCCGGCCACGTTGGAGCGATCGGTGCATAACAAATCGGGACGAATGTATCCGATCGTTTGGACACAAAGTGTCCCGGAGGTTGAAGATTCGCGATCGTTATCGTGCCGTAGGTATCCGTCGGACCATCGAATCGCTTGCCCACGGGATTCGCCGATTCCGGACCTCCCGACGCACGCTCCCACACAAGCGGCAGTTGCGTAAACCGCTTCCCCTCGAGCAGTTGTCCATCGATGACTCGAAACACGCGATCACAAAATACCTCGATCGATTTATCCACCTCTCCCACGACAAACCTCGTCGTGAGTGTCCGGACAGGTTGCTCGTCTGGCGCATACGCGTGCCCGACAAGCAACACGTCGGCGCAAGGTTTGTAAGGAACAACATCGCTCGGAAAACGCACGCTACGTCGTGGATCGTCGTCGTGAAAACGGTCGTGTGTGAAGATCGGATCCTGCTCGGGCGCAAGCTGCGCTGTTCCAGGTTGTAAAACGAATGTCGCCTTGACAATGACCGTCAGGGCAAACGCTCCCGAGTTGGCTTGCCAAACGACCGTGGACGCGACAAACGGACAATGGCTGACGAGATCCATACCGCTCTTTCTAACAGAACTCCGCGCGCAGAAACCATCACGACGTGCGTCCACTCGCGTGCGTTTCTCGCGCAACGACGTTGCACATCGAACGATGCTCCGACCCGCACTCGGCGCCAGGTCGCGATTGTCCTCGCAACAGTCTTCTTTCCACTGAAATGCGGGAAACCAGACTTGTGCAGTTGTTTCTTGTCACCGCAACTGAAATCGTGAGACGATTGCCTCGTCATGCGTGCCGGCGAAATCCTCGACGATAGATATGTACTCGACCGCGTGCTTGGGCAGGGAGGCATGGGGGTTGTATGGATCGCTCGTGACCGTACGAACGGGTCGCGCGTCGCCATCAAATTGCTCCTCGACGATGCGGCCGGAAACACCCCAGCCCATGAAGAGCTACGCAAAGAGCTTCGACATCGGTTCCGGCGCGAGGCGGAAGCATGTCTCAAGCTCGCCCATCACCCCAATGTCGTGCGGGTTTTGGACTACTCCGAAAAAGAAACCGATCAACACCGCCCGTACATCGTGATGGAACTGCTGGAAGGTGCATCACTCCAGGAGTTCCTCAAGCGCAAGCGGAGCCTCGAGCCGAAACTTGCGGCGCGAATTGCGGCGGACGTTGCGAGTTGTTTGACGGCGGCGCATGCGGCGAAATTGGTCCATCGCGATTTGAAACCGGCCAACATTTATTTGCACCGCGAACCGGGCATGGAGGAAGACGAATTCGTCACCAAAGTGCTCGACTTCGGTGTGTGCAAAGATGGTGATTCCGTCGAGGTTGCTTCGGGCAATATGCAGACGAAGACGGGTATGGTCGTCGGATCGATTGCGTACATGAGTCCTCAACAAGCGTTGGGCTCGAAAAACGTCGATTTCCGGACGGATATCTGGTCGGTCGGGGTCATGCTTTACGAACTGCTGACCGGATTGCGAGCTTTTTCCGGCGAGGTTAATGACATCATTGCCGTGTATGCCCCGATGCTCGTCGGAAGGGGACCCAATCCTCCCGTGCCGGCGCCATCGAGCCGTACCCGCAACATCCCGCCGGAACTCGATGCCGTCGTTGAGCGGTGCACAAAGGCCAAACCGGCGGATCGTTATGCAAGCGCCGAAGATCTCGCGCGAGACTTGTATGCGATTGCCGGTTTGCCCATGCCCGTGATTCCAACCGCCAAACCGTCGTCGAGTGGCAAGGCGCTGATTGACATCTACGAGCCGGCGATCATTGAATCTAATGCCGTTCCAGCGGCGGAGGACAAACGTCGGTTCAGCTCATCCGCAGATACCATTCCATTCAAACAGGCCGGCGACGTACGCATTGTTGCACCCGTGATTCTCGAACAACCGGTGTCGGAACTGAGGGTACCGGTCGTACCCGAAGGGTTGGTCGGTCAAACCCACGTGATGGACCCGAGCGACACGGACAAGACGTT
>JBGAOI010000374.1:0-7239 GCA_044221885.1 Polyangium sp. (in: bacteria) | reverse complement strand
TGCATGATAGGCCTGGGTTGTCAAAACGAACCCACCGGGCACGGGAACGCCGGCACGCAAAAGTTCACCCAGGTTCGACGCTTTGCCCCCGGCGATCGGAAGTGAAGAGCGATCCAGCACCACGAGCGATAGAATCGAATCTTGGTTCACGAGACACCTCGAAAAGATTTTCGCACGGAATCGTGCGGATGGGAAAGGAGTTTTCGTCGCCAACGCTTCATGGTAACGTGGCGGCATGAGTCAATCCGTCGTCACTGTTGTTGGAGCAGGTCCCGGCGTGGGCCTTGCTGTTGCTCGCAGATTCGCCAAAGAGGGGTTTCGCGTGGCCCTCGTGGCTCGAAAAGCCGACGCACTTGCCGAATATGCGGCGCAATTAAAAAGCGCTGGGTTTGATGCGCATGGGTTTGCCGCCGATGCCGCGGACGAACAGTCGTTGCGTAAAGCATTTGCCGATATCAAGGCATCGCTTGGACCAACAAGCGTGCTGGTCTACAACGCAGCCGTTCTGAAGATGGCTCAACCGTCCCAACTGCGCGTGGATGACCTGGTGCAAGAATTTCGCGTGAACGTCGCCGGCGCACTCGTAAGCGTTCAAGCGGTGCTCGACGATATGAAAGCCGCCAAAGCAGGAACGATTCTGCTCACGGGTGGAGGATTTGCTTTATCGCCCATGCCCGCGTTCGCCTCGCTGGCCATTGGGAAAGCGTCGATTCGGAATTTTACGTCGAGTTTGGCAGGAGAATTGGAGCCGCAAGGCATTCACGTCGGTACGGTCACGATATGCGGTATCGTCAAGCCCGGTACGCCCTTCGATCCAGACAAGATTGCGGAAGCGTATTGGACGCTCCACGCGCAAGAAGCGGGTAAATGGGAGCGCGAGATAATGTTTCGGTGAGATGGCGCTGCCAGCGGTTCCATCTTCCAAACATGCGCGGAATGCGATGGTTTAGGAACGTCGTGGAATGGCTGGCGGCCTGAGCCTTATTTTAGATATCGAGCGCTGAGCATGGATTGGTCCCTGGTTTGTCGGCCGACGATTCGAGCCATTCGTCTTTCACAAACTCGATCCACGTGGACACATTATTTGGCGGATCGTCTGGCTTTCGCGCCAGCCCCTGGCGCCATAACGTGTTGGCCATACCGTCGGCGTTGTCGAGCAATGCCTGCGCATTTCGCGTGGCGACGCGCACGACTTCACCAATGACCTCATCATCGGGAGCAAATCGGAAATAGGTGCACCGGTCGGGTGTAGGCTCAAACAATTCGCTACGCAAGGTCGTCATATTGTCATTTGTGGATGAATAAAGCATCGCGGGCAACAGTCGTGGGCGATTCAGCAGCCATTGAAGCCAACCCCAATCGGCATTGTGGTCAAAGTAAGCGCTTCGATCGCCCAAGCAATGCTTCAAGAATGTTTCCGACGAATACATCGAGCGGTTTTGTGGAGGCGGCTCGAGTCCCAATGATAGGACCCGAATCCCCACAGCGCGCTCCTCGAACGTCGTAGCCGTCGCGCGCGCCAACATTGCTTCAAGCGCTGGTGAATTCTGAGGCAGCGCGGATCGCGACATTCTCTTCAACGCCTTGACCATCGTGCGACAATAATGAAGGGTGGCCACCACGGCGTCAAAACTGCAATCATTTGATTTTAACGCTCCGTCGACATATTGATGCATGTCTATCTTATGCGGGGGCATGTACATCGGCAATGCGCTCGTTGCCATCAGAGCGTCGACAATCGTCCACGAAGAAGGGCAATAAGTGCCCAGCTTCATCGCCAGGCTTCCCCGCAACATATCGATGGAATAACAACTCACATGACAGTCTCGTTCAATCTCCGAGAGCTTCATGTCGCCAAACGCCGCAACGAGAACCCGACGAAATGGCTCGGGGTCAATCAATGCGCCCATGCCGCTCAAGAAACGCAGCATCGAATACGTCGTTGGTTGGAGCGCGCGAATCGTCGAATTGGAAAACGCAATCGCATCGTCGAGTACATCCAGCGATATGCGTTTGGCCGCTTCGTTATCCGCAGGCAATCGTGATGCGAGAAAGAGCGCAACGAGCGCTCCGTCCGACGTGCCCCCAAATTGATGCGTCGAAGCAAGAAACCCGGGGTATGCCTCTTCGAGCTTCCGCAACATGCGAACTTGCACCGGTGCCGCAGGTCCGCCATCGATCGAAAGAATTCGATACCGTATGTTCGCGCTGTCGCTCAAAGCCACCTCCGACGCCCGAGGTCCCACGAAGGAAACAGAACGACGTTACTCGAAACGAGCGCCGTAGGAAAGGCAAATCATTCTGTCCGGGAATTGCAGCGGAGTCATCGACTGGCGAAATGTGAATTGGAATTGATTCGAATCCTCCAGGGGGTTGGAGGGGATAGCCGTTCGAATCGAAAACGGACGCGGTGATTTGGACGTTCGCTCCCTGACTCTGGAGCTCGATGGCGCCATCCATGGGCCCGTAACGTACAAAGAGTTTTGGCGAAACCATTGCGGCGACTTGCCGTGACAAACAAGTTCAAACCCTTCAGGTTCCGGCTGATCTCTCGATCAAAACGGCAAATAGTAAACGCCTTCGTAGCGTACGATGATTTGCCCGTTGTTGGTTGCCGCCGTATTGAGAGCCCCGGAGATCATGGGACTTTGCCACACGACCGCGCCTGTCATCCAATTATGCACGCTCCGCGTGTCAGCGGAATAAAAGGTCGTGGGCGAAACCACATTGAGACGCCAGATTTCATGCGGCATCACCGGATTGGCGACAAGGTTGCTCCACCAGCCGCATCGAGTTGATGGATATGGGTTATCGCTGTCTCACGCGAGGAGCCCTCGGCAATGAGAACGTAATCGCCGGTCGGCGAAGGCAAGGGCCGCAGATGGAAGACTGGGCTGGGGTTTTGTTTCAATACGTGGTAGAAATTCGTCGTTCCCAAGGTGTTCGTCACCCGCGCATACGTCGGGGCGCCAAGCGAAGCCCACTCGAAGAAACCAAGTCGTGTTCCTCCGCGCGACATGGAGACACCCCCTGTTTCGCCCGCGGAGACAAACAACGGCGTGCCTGACGGCAAGGCAAACGTGCGGGTTCGATTCTGGGGGAAGTAGAATGACGACGCATGGCTGCCTTCCCACACCGCCAACGTCGCACCGTCGTTCGACAGTTGAATCTCCTCCGCATACTGCGACACGCTTGCGGTCTGCGTGATTCCCCCATTCATATCATACGTGACGATGTCGTCGTTCCCAAACGCGAAGGCGACTTTGCCCGTTGGCGTGGCCGCAATATCTTTTACGTCTCCACAACCCAAATCACTTTCCGCGTTTGGATCCAGGCTCGTGCCGTGTTGCCAGATGGCCCCTCCGGTCACCGCCCAATGGCCGGTTGAGGGATCGTTGACGAATGAGAACAAATTCGCATAAGGCACGGGGATGAGTTCATCGTGCACTTGTGGGGTGAAGTGGATGAACCGAAATTCCGGTCTATACTCCAGCATGAGCCCAATGCCGCTTTTCGTTGGGTAGAAGTCCCGCCAGCCGACATTGTTGTAAACCGCCACCGGCGCCGATCCGGCATTCACGTTGTACAGACGCAGGGGCTGATTGGAAGCGGAATCGTCAGCGGTCCAGTAGAGGTCACCGGTTCCCCCCAAGCGTGTCGTGGTCGTAAGCTGGTTGGAGGTTACCAATACCCCATCTTTGGAGTAAATGAAGACGTTCGTGCCGACATTGGCCAGGAAGCGTTCGCCATCGAGCATCCAGGTTCTGAAATATTGCGAAATGGTCGGCGTATAGGTCGAAGGACCGCCATTTACGGGTATTTTTTCGACAACATGTGCCCCGGCAGCCCCATTACCGATACGCAATTCCGCGGGAGCCCCAAAGATGACTGCGTTTTCGTAATTGCCCGTCGCGACGAACTCCATCGTGGCTTGCGGCGACCACACTTCGAGCCCCCCGCCACTCGTCATCTTCAACGCGATCCAAAGATAGCTGCCATCGTCGGCCACGCCGACCTTGGAGACCGTATCCGCATCAACGGGAATCTGCGCCTGCATCAACGTCGTGGTTGCATCGTAAAGCTCGATGGCCGTGGGCGTTTGAATGACGAGCAGGTTGTTGCGCAGCGCAAAAGTACCGTGGACTGTCCCTTGCAGAATCCCTTGGCGCGTTGTCGTATCCCACAGGATCCATCGGTAATTCCCACCTCCACTCAGGAGCCGATCTCCCTCGAGCACCAGCGCCCCACCAGATCCGGTGTCGAACAATCCGATGGCATTGCCAATGTTCGCAGGTTGCGGCAGACCACAAACAATGTTTACGGGACCTCCACCCGAACCCCCTGAACCACCTGAACCACCCGAACCTCCGCCTCCACCAGCGCCACCTGAACCACCCGCGCCACCTGAACCACCCGCGCCGCCTGAACCTCCAGCGCCGCCAGAGCCACCAGCGCCACCTGCACCGGCAGCGCCACCATATTCGTCCGCGCCAATATCGAAACTCGCCTCCTGCGGACGAGGAACGCCGTCGAAGTCCACCACGGGATTGGTCACCGTCGTCCCCGCATTGCGACACGGCGAAGTCGGCTGCAAATGGTACGTCGCATCGAGCAACGGATCGGCCTCGATGTTTCCACCTGCGCCCGGCAGCGCATTGATCGCCGCAAGCGGCAGAATCGTCGAACCGTCATTGACGTACAACGTGCCGCCATTCGGCATCCACAAGGCATTGTTTTCAAACGCTTGCAGACTGTTTGTCGCGTCCGTTTCGTACACGCCAAACCCGTTGGCAAAGTCCGACGAGCCCGCATTAACAAAAATATTGTTGCGCACCAGCGCTCCCGACGCGGAAGCCGCCAAGAACAGCCCGCGCCTTACGCCGCAACCCGTGCACGTCGCGAGTTGAAGCGTGTTGTTGTGCATCGTGATCGCCGCTCCCGCATCGAGACGCACCATATCGACCGCGGTCATGGGACACGGTTGGTCGTGGAATACGTTGTTTGTCAGGACGGATGTGGAATTCTTGAAACGCGCCAGATTGACTTGATACGTTCCAGCCCACGGTGAACACCCTCCCATCATGATTTCGTTGTCGCGGATGGTCGGGTTGGCATTGTCGACGATAAGCCCGCCGCTCAAAGTGCTAGAACTGTTGTTCCTGGCTTTGATGATGTTGCCGGAAATCGTTCCGCAACCGCCATTGGAACATTGGATTGCGATATTCGTCTCGGCTGTTGTCGAGCCGGTAATCACCGAATCTATCACGTTGCATTTGGCGCCGTCGGAACACTCGACGCCAACGCAATTGGTAAACGATCCCGGCACCGAACATCCCGTGATCGTAGAATCGACCACGGTGGGTGCGCATAACGCTCCGGAAGCCTTCATCCCGGCTCCAACCCCATACGCCTTCCAGCCGTCGATATCCACATTCGTCAATTGCGGCGCCCCAATGCAATCGGCAAACTCGACAGCAACCAAACTTGGGAGCGACGGACTAACCTGGCCACCCACAATCGTCGTATTCGTGACGGAGAAACCGGCAACGTTCCCGGTTGCATAAAGGCCGACGACTTCTCTCCCTGATCCACCGTTGATCGACCCGCCGGTAAAGGTGGTCGCCCCGCAATCGCTACACGTGAATCCCGTCGAATACGGGGACCCAGAGGGGCGAGCGACGGTATCCGTGAACGTGCCCTTTACGCGACTCAACTTCACGGCAGTGGAGCCAAACCACGGCTCATAGGACCAACCTTTCGCTTCGAATCGACTTCGGTTGACCGTGATGTGATTGGTATTCATGACGTCCGCGGTCGCGACGAGTCCATAGGAATACGAGGCACCGCCGCCGATGCCAATCACGTCCTGCAACACGGGCGACGCATTGACGACTTGAATGGCGACGGAGCCGTAATCGACCCCCGGATTCCCCGGCATGTCTTCGCCATACACGCTCACGCCGTCGAGCACCGTGTCCGACGTGATACCTGCGGGAATGAGGACCGAAGGCCTGGTGGGAGCATTGGTCAGCGTCGGCGTTGGAGGATGAATGCGCGTTTCGTAATTCGCAATGTCCCGAGACCAATTGGTGCAATTGTACCCGCCGTAAATGCTGCTTCCTTCCTTCATGGTCACGTGTTCGGGATAAACCGTCGGCGTTCCGGCCGTCGACCCACAGATACAAATATCCGCACCATTGGCCAGCGCCGTGGCGATCACCTGCGCTCTGAAAATCGTCGATATCGGTTGTGCCCTCGTCCCGGGATTGTACGGCCCGCCGATGCCCGGAGGTGCGACGAATGTTCCACGACAAACAAACGAACCTTTGTCGCAATAGGTGAATTCTCCACATCCTCCCAATTGCGGGCCGCAAGGAACGCCGCCACCGGGATTGCCATCATCAATGACGCCATCGCAATCGTTATCGACACCGTCGCAGACTTCGGGGCCTTGTTGCGCCGGCGGATTGCAGACAATCGCCCCGCCCGAACATACTTTCGTCCCGAAATTGCAGCCGGGAATGTTTAATGGGCAGGATGCACCGCCTCCAGGGTTGCCGTCATCAATGACGCCGTCGCAATCGTTATCGATGTTGTCGCAGGTTTCAGGAATGCCCGCATTAACGGCTGTACAAACGAGCGCTCCGGCCGAACACGTCGTCGCTCCAGCAGCGCAAACCCCGGGCAACCCCGTATTGCATGCCGCGCCGCCTCCGGGATTGCCGTCATCAATGACGCCGTCACAATCGTTATCGACGTTGTCGCATATTTCCGCAAAGGGAAGGATTTCGCCGGAACACGTCGACCATGCTCCATTGAGACATGTTTCGACGCCGGCCTTGCACGCGCCGACGTTCTCCGTACCCGCAGGGCCAGAATAACACGGTCGCGTTTGCCCATCCGTGCATCCACCCGCCCCACCAGCTCCACCCGAGCCGCCAGCTCCACCCGAGCCGCCAGCTCCACCCGAGCCGCCAGCTCCACCCGCTCCACCCGTGCCGGAGCTGCTGCTCGAAGTGCTGCTGGTTGAACTACTCGACGAGGTACTGCTGCCTGTCGAACTGCTGCCTGTCGAACTGCTCGTGCTGCCAGTGCTGGTGCTACTGCTTGAACTGCCAGCGGAACTGCTTGAACTGCTGGCCGAAGTGCTGCTTGTCGAACTGCTCGTGCTACCAGAACTGCTGCTTGTCGAACTGCTCGTGCTGCCAGTGCTCGAGCCACTGGTGCTGCTGCTTGAAC
>JBGAOI010000373.1:0-7244 GCA_044221885.1 Polyangium sp. (in: bacteria) | reverse complement strand
GCCACGCTGCCTTTGTCGCCATCGCGCACGCGGCCGACATCGGCTTCATCGACGGACACTTCCAAAATCAGGTTTTTCGTGTCCCCGATTTTGAAAAGCGTTTGATTCAACGTCACGACTTCGCCGACTTCAATATTTTTCGCCAAAATGACGCCGTCCATGGGCGAGCGAACTTCGGTATCGGCGACGCGGGCTTCGAGCGAATCGACGGCGACGGCAGCTCGTACGGCTCCGGCATTCAAATCGATACGCAATGCTCTTTGTTTGGCATCATTGGCGGCAATCTGGGCTTCGACTTGGGCAACTTTCGCGGCAATGCGTTCGAGGTCCGTGGGAGCAACGCTACCCGAATCGACGAGTGACTTGGTCCGCGCATATTCGGCTTGCACGGTGGTGAGTTCAGCTTCATGGGCGCGGCGTTCCGCACGCAGAGCCGTAATTTGTGGAGCGTCCTTGGAGGCTTGCGCGCTTGCGGCGCCATAGTCGGCTTTGCCTCGTTTGAGTTCAAACGAAACGGCAGGATTGTCGATTCGCGCCAGAAGGTCGCCCTTTTTGACGGTTTGTCCCGCCTTCACGAGGACTTCGGCAATGCTACCGCTGGTTTTGGCTTTGACCTGAACTCGCTCTTCCGCCTCGACGGTCCCGGTTGCATAGACGGCATCGACGGCTTTGCCCCGAACAACGGCTGTCGCGACGACGGGTACAGGGCGGAATCGAGACCTCGCGACGAACGCTCCTCCGCCAACCACAACGACCGCGAGAAGGACGAGGCGCCACCTTAGGCGGGAAAACCCCGAGGCACTGGTAGAAGCGGCCATAAGTGATGGTCTAGAGAATTTGCGGCGTGAGGTAAAGGGGGCGAACCGTACGAATCGAAAACGATTACGCGATCATTCGCAGCCCATGGTCTCCGCGGGTAGCGCACAACCAGCCACCCAATCGAGGAGGAGTTGTTTGTCCGCTTCAGGGATTGCCTTACCAAGCGGCATGAATCCGGATTCCACGGTTTCACCCATGCGTTTCCAACGCGGCAACATGGTCGTGGTGATGATTTCGCGTGTGTCTTCGTAGGTCAGAAGCGAATACGGAGCGCCGTTGAGCGGCGGGGCTTGGTGGCACGAGTGGCAATTGTTTTGAAGAACCGTGAATACATCGCAAGGAAAGTCGCCGGTCGCAGGAGTCGATTCACAAGACGAACCTCCGGCTCCTCCAGCACCGCTTGAAGTGCTCGTGTTGGTCGGAACAGGAGGTTTGCCCGGGGGTGAACATTCTCCGCTGAGGCATCCTTCTTCAAGGTCGGCAGTACATGCGCCGAGCACGAAAGATGCGGAGATGAGAATGACGGACACGAGTCGACGCAAAGGCATGGCGAGAGGATACTCCAGGCTCGTACGAAACGTTCGTGGTAAAAACGAATTTGTTCGGAAATGAAGAAACCCCGCGCGGACAAACCGTCGACGCGGGGTTCGGCAGGGTCACTCGTGGCGTGAGACGTTCACTTGCAAACGGGCGAAACCAACGCGGTATGCGCGCAGTGCGTGCCGGCAGAAGCGGCGTCGGTCGCGGCTACGGAGAGATGGTAGAGGCGGCATTCAATGTTATCGGCGGGAGTCGCCGCTGCCGCGGTCGCGTCATAAGGCTTGCCGGTGGTCTTCATGGTTGCACAAGCCGTCATACACGCCGTCTTGTCAGGCCATTCGGTTTTGCATGTCGCAACGGCGATATCGCAGAACCCGTCGCAGGTCATGCCACAAACGCCACCGCCTGAAGGTCCGGCGTGCGAGCAATGCATTGCAGGACCAGCCATGGACGCTCCAGCATGATAGGTGCGGCAAGCGAGCGTGTCACCGGATTGATCCGCGGGCGTTCCGACGGGGAACGCAGCGGCGGAGCCTACGCAGCTCTTTTGGTCCGCATATTGCGCATTCGCATCTTTGCAGTTTGCCATGACGGCCGTGCAGTATGCCTCGACCGGACTCGCCATCATGCCCGAGCTGGACGAGCTGGACGAGCTGGTTCCGCCGGATGAGCTGGACGAACTGGCCTCGCCAGAGCTCGAGCTCGAGGAGCTGGACGTTCCATCGGTATCGTCCGGGCCACAGCCAAAGGCAAAAGCCGAAGAAGCAACTGCCAAGAGGCCCACGAGAAGAATATTCGTTTTGGTCATCCGCGAATCATTCCACGGTAAGATTGCATTCGTCAAGCACGATTTTGGCGAGAATTCCGTTACGCAGCGACAATTCCGCGAGCGCCTCGTCCCAATGCGCAATGGTTGCACAATTCGCGCTGAGGGTGCGCGTCCACAACGTCAAGATTGTGTCGCAAACTTGAATTCATGATCACAGCAAATTTCGTGGCTTTTTGAATTAACGCTATTTCGACCGAATTGCTCAGGGCGGCCCAGGTCTTGCACGGATCACTGCCACGCAACCGAAGATTCGCCCGTCGCGAGTTACCTGAGATCCAGAGTCAAAACGTTCGAGTCGATCGGTTGGGAGTTGTTCATGAGTACCTTGCCTAGACCGAAAACCAATCCGCCGGACAGTACACGCACAACCCCGACTCCGTCGACGGGAAGCGGAATTCGTCGAGCGCTCACGCCAACGCCAATATCGCCACCGTTGACTCCGGTTCTGGCGGCTTTGAGCTTTCTCGAAGGTGTCGCCACCCGGCGCATTCAACGCGGCAATTTGGAAACGTGGATTGAGCAGAATTTGATTTCACCAGGATATGTCCCAGGCCCATTACGAATCCACGAACCCATTTTTGGAGCATTGCCTACCGACAAAGGCTGCAAAGCATTTCTTCCAGAAACTCCACCCGACGATGAAACGTCGGCATTGCTCGTTCGAGCCCGCGCGCGTGTCGTCGGCCATTTGCAAGGTTTGCTCCGTTCTCCGGTCGAAGATCGATTCATTGCCGCGGCCATCTTTGCCAAACGAATTCGACGCACCACGGTTAACGACGCCATGACGTGGATCCCGCACCCTCACGCCGATGATTGCTTGAGCGACGTCATTACGAGTTTGTTCGTATCGGATATTCTCACCCGGCGTGAGTTTCACGAGCAAAACCTTTGCATCTGTCAGAGTTGTGGCCGCGTTCGTTTCGAGTGTTCGCACACGGCCGAACGTCATCGGTGCTTTTTTTGTTGAGCCGCCCAAGAAGTCCGGGTGAAGGTCTCCCCCATGATCGACCTGCGCTCGGACACCGTGACCAAACCCACGCCAGCGATGCGCGACGCCATGGCCAACGCCGAAGTTGGCGACGATGTGTACGCGGAAGACCCGACTGCCCATGCCTTGCAACGGCGTGTCGCTGAAATCACCGGAAAACAAGCCGCGCTTTTCGTGACGAGCGGGACGATGAGCAATCAAATCGCGCTGCTGTGCCACACGCAACGAGGCGATGAAGTGCTCATCGGAGAAGGCGCACATGTGGCGTTTTACGAATCGGGCGCGGCGGCAGCTTGGTCGGGCGTGCAACTCGAAGTCGTCGGACGAGGCGGACTTTTCACGGCTCGGGAGATGGTTTCAAGTATCAAACCCCCCGAGTACCACAATCCGCGGCCTCGGGTCGTGGCCATTGAAAACACGCACAATCGTGCCGGTGGCCGGGTTTTCCCCCAATCCGACATCCTCGAAATTGCCGCCCGAGCTCGCGCTCACGGTCTCGCCCTGCACCTCGACGGCGCACGCATTTGGAATGCCGCCATATCCACAGGTCTTTCCGTTGCCGAGTTATGCGCGCCGTTCGACACCGTAAGTGTTTGCTTCTCAAAAGGTCTCGGTGCACCCGTTGGTTCAGCCCTCGTGGGCGAACATGAAACCATCGTACGCGCGCGACGCTTTCGAAAAATGCTCGGTGGTGGTGGACGACAAGTCGGCATTCTTGCCGCAGGCGCGCTGTATGCACTCGACAACCATCGTGAACGCCTCGTCGAAGATCATTTGGCGGCGAAAGAAATCGGTGCCGCACTACGCGAGATTCCAGGTGTGTCCGTACCTGAAGTCGAAACAAACATCGTGATGGTCGATGTGCCCGTTGCAGCCGATCAGGTGTCGCGCAGAGCTCGTGAACGCGGCGTGCTCGTGAGTGCATTCGGACCGCAACGCATTCGCATCGTGACGCACATGGACCTACCTCGACAACGCGTCTCGGAAGCCGCGGACAAGATCGGCAACGCCATACGCGACGTGATTGCAGCTACGAGCGGGAGCGTGGTGTGATTTCGGCAAAAGTTGGAGCACCAATCATTTTGGCGACGCTGCTGTCCGCGTGTGCTCCGAATTTGGGCGAAGCCTACCAACGCTCCTTCGCGGCTGGTCAACGTGCGTTTCATGCAGGACGTTTCGAAGAAGCGGCTCGAGCATTCGAGACAGCGGCGCAAGAAGCTACGCGCGTGAAGGATCGTGACGAAGCGTTGTTCGAGGTCGCGCGCATGCATGAAAAACGTGGTGCCTACGCCGAAGCACGTGACGCCTACGAACGCGTGACGAAGACATCTCCGACAGGTCCACGAGCTGCTCGCGCGGCTTACGACATGGCGCTCGTGGAAGTGGATCACGGTGATGCCGAACGTGGGTACAAGCTGTTGCTCGATGCGACGTACAAGTATCCGAGACACGGATCAGCGCGGCGGGCCCTGCATCGATTGATTGAACATCAAGGGGACTTGGGTGGGGATGAAGGCATCGTGCGCTGGATCGATGGTCCAGGAAAAACCCTGCGCGGAAGTGACCTCGATCAGCAGCTCGATTACGAAAAAGCATTTGCGCTCGATCGGCTTGGAAAAACTGCGGAAGCCCGCGATTTGTGGGTGAAGACCGCGAAGGAACATCCGTATCCGTTTGGTGGACTGACGGACGATGCGCTTTGGCAAGCGTCGTTGGCGGAAGAGAAGCTTGGTCGATACGAAGCCGCAATCGCACAGTTGCGAACCTTGCTCGCGGATCGCGAAGCATCACGAATGACGGGCAGTTATGAACGCCCGCGATACTCACCCGCGCAGATGCGAATAGCGGAACTGTACCGAGACAAACTGCACGATCATCGTGCGGCACGGCGCGAATTTCACAAGGTTTATACGGCGCATCCCACGTCGCCTTTGCGCGATGACGCGTTGTGGTCGGAGGCGGTGTTGGCGGCAAAAGATGGCGACAAGAGCGAAGCTTGTTCGCTCATGGAGTCGTTGCGCAAAGAGTTTGCCGATTCGCGTTACGCGCGTTGTGGGCCGGTCGTGTGTGAAACGATCAAGGTCGCGCCTAAGGACAAACCCTGCGCGAACTACATCGAACGTCAGGTACGAGGCGAACCCGCGGAAGAGCCCGCGGACGACACCGAGAACCACGAGCAAGATGTTACGAATCCGTAGAAATATGGACAACGGCGCTACGACGCCGTAACGGCGAGAGGCTTGTCGGAACGAACGAGATGTTCGGCGAGAGAGAGGCGACGGCGCCAAACTCAGTCGTCGTCATCGTCTTCGTCTGGAAGTTCCTCGTCGGCATCTTCGTCGTCATCGTCCTCGTCGTCGTCATCGAGATCGAGGTCGTCATCATCGTCGTCCTCTTCGTCACGCTCTTCTTCGTCGTCATCACGACGCTCGTACTTGAGATCGATACCGATCTCGCCGAGTTGCGTTTCGAGGAGTTCGAAGAGTTCGTCGACGTCGTCGCCGCTCCATTCATCGAGCACGTCGGTGACGAATTCGAAGAAGTCGCCGCTGTCGATACGGCGCTCGATTTCTTCGATTTGCGTCTCGTCGAACGCTTCCATGACGTCTTCGCGCAAGGCTTCGGTATCGCCTTCTTCGATGGCGTCAGCAGCGGAAAGCCGGATTGTCTTGACCGCACGGTTGTGGAGGTGGATCTCCATGGGCGAGTTTTCGTTTAGGCGACGAGACGCGGCGTCGTCAAGCGTGCCGATCATTTTCGCAACGTTTCCCAACCGATCCTCGGAAGACATGCCTGTTCCGTGCGGAACGTGGGCGGGTTGGGTCACAGCAGTAGCGCCCCGCATCGCACCAAGAACGACCTTGTGATGCATGATGGTGGTGTGGTTGATCGATGGGTCGCGGACGCGTAGCGTGAGCGTTGTGAACACGCGACGAGCTTTTGTGTTGCTCTCGGGCGCGTGCGCGCTCGCTTGGACGCTTGATGCTGGTGCGCAGGAGCAGAAAGATGCTGGCGCGGCACCAGTGGAACAAGCGAAGCCGGGCGGGGCCGTCGTGAGACCTCCGCCGTTGCACGTCGAATATTTCCAGTACGGCGTGGCGATCGTTTTCGAGAACGACATCCGACCCGGGAACGTGTGTACATCCGCAGGCAGTGCTCCATGCATTTTGGGTGGAGCCGGGGGCCTTGCGATGCGTGCGGGTTATCGCTCCGCTGGACCTTGGTACATCGGCGGCGCGTATCAGTTTGCCAAGATGGACTCGAGCAACCTCTATCGGCTCGGCATCTTTCAGCAACTGCGTGTCGAGATGCGCTACTTGCCAGACTTTGGAACACGCACCGCGCCCTATGGATCATGGGGACTCGGGGCACTCGTGTACGGCAACGAATGGGGCGCAGAAACAGGTGGTGGATTGCTGTTTGGAGGACTCGGACTTCAGGTCGAGCTTTCGCGCACAGCGCTGCTTGGGTTTGGCGCGGTGTACAAGGCGATGTTGATCGCGGGTTGGCAAGACACTGCAGGAACGATCCGCGAGACCGGGGTCGCTCAGTTCTGGGGCGCGGAGTTTCAATTCGAACTGCGCAGCGAGATCGGGCGAAAGTAGAGAGTCTGTCCACGATGGTGTTGAAGACAGCGGCTACGGCGTTCAGTACGGCGCGAGATCTTTCGCGCAATACTTGACTTGATCGCGCCATCGAGGTCCCCTGGCGCTCCTGTGATCTGCGACGTCTGCAGGCGTGAAAATGCCGACCACTTGACGTTCTGCCTCGACTGCGGCCGTCGATTGAAACCGCAAAGTCGAGGTGTGCCGCCGACGCCACCAAGAGGCATCGCTCGGGTCGAGCAACCGACTTCGAGCCTACCTACGTCGTCGGCGCTCTTTGCGTCGCTCGACAAAGTCTCGCTCGACTCCGACTCGTCGCCACCGCTCAGCCCCGCGCCCCGTCCGAGCCGACCGCCTACTGTTGCGCCTTCGTCGGGATCAGGACTGCCTGGTTCGTCAGGACGACCGGGCTCGGTACGTCAACGACCCGAGGCTCCGTCGTTCAAGTTTTCCAAATCGTTCA
>JBGAOI010000372.1:0-7253 GCA_044221885.1 Polyangium sp. (in: bacteria) | reverse complement strand
CCAGTTTGTGACGAACCGCATGGATCCGGGAGGGAATTGCTCGCCGGTGATTCAAACGTTGCGCAGGAGCGGAGTCGAACGCGCGTGGGAGGTGCTCGTCCACGGTGACTCGAGTCCTCCGCCGGGAAGGTCAAACGCGGGGGGACCAAGGGCGGATTCGCGGTCCCGCACGAGCGCGCGTAAATACGGAAACCACGTACGAGTGGACAGGCCCCGCCATCAACTTTTCGCTTGCGCTGGCGGACGGCGTAATCGTTCTTCGATGGCTCCAAGAAACGGACGGAGTTTTTGCCCCGATTGATAACGCCACATGAGCAAAAACCGCTCGCGCGTTTCACGCTCCCAATACGATGTGGGGTGGGCTTTCTTGACCGCGACCAAAAAAGCCTCCCACGCTCGTTCGCGGTATTCGGGAAGCTCGCCACTATTGAGTCCCAACGTCTTCTCGATATCGGTTGCAAGGGTGGCGTCATCCGAGGAGAGGAACAACCCTCGCAATGTCCCTCGACGCTCCAAGAACAAGCGTTGCATCGACGACGCCAAGGTTGGATCCACGGTAAGCGGTTTATTTTCTTGCCGCAAATCGCACGTATTGAAGCGTCCTTGTGACCGCTGACCGCCATCACACGACCCCAACAAATTCGACCAATCGAGCGCCCGGTGCGAGTCGACATCAATCGGCACACGATGCGCGATTTTCATCACGAAATGCCCCGATTCATCCTGGCGCTCGGGATCGATTCTCGCCATGCAAAACGCGCACAACCAGCCTTGTTCGTCAACAAGCAGCTTGCGCACGGCTTGTTTGTCGATTTGATCGAACGCTCCGCGAGCCGTCTTGTTCGTGTCCAGGTTTGTCGTGACAGCGCATTTGGTCTCGGTAACCGTGCGTGGCTCGATGCCCTTGACGATGTGCCTCATGATTCGCTGCCGACGTGTTCGGGAGGCAGAAGTCCCTCGTAAAAGACCAGGTCGGGATCTTGTCCTCCAGGCAAAAGCGCTTGAAGCTCGGCGATGATGGAACGAGCCACGATGTATTGCTCGGCATCGATGGCATCGCGTAAGGCATTGAGTTTCTCGGCGACTTCGGGCGGCCTGCCAGGATCCCCAAAGGCCGCATTCAAAATGCGATTCGTGTCGCGCCGAAATGTCTCACGATCGAGGTTTCGCAATTGAAACGAATCGAGCAATCGCACGTGTGCGGCAAGTACGGAGGATAGAACTTGCGGGGAATGCGTCGTGGCAATGAATTGCACGTTCGGAAAAACGTGACGCAATCGTGGAAGGACGGTTCTTTGCAAACCCGGATGCAGGTGAAGTTCGAGTTCGTCAATGAGTACCACGGCGGAACGTTCGAGCGGTTTGGGATCTCCCGGTGCAGCAATGGCCATCCGACGCGCCAGGTCGCCGACCATCGCCATGAGGCATTTTTCACCGTCCGACAACTGCGCAACATCGAGGCGCACGTCGTTCTTGGTCAGCATCATCTTCTGCGGGCGTCGTTCGATGTGGACGTCTTTCACCCCGGGTACGAGCTTTTGTTGGTTTTCCAAATCTTCTTCTTCACGAAACCATTCAAAGAAATGCCGAAAATTGCGTTCGCCAGTGTCGAGGGCTCCGTCGAAAGCATCGAGAGGACCGAAGAAGTCGTAGGCTTTACGAATTCGAGAAGGAATGTCCAGCGCATTGCGATTGGTCGGATAATACACGAGCAGCGGCAGGGCCGGCTGTGTTTCCAGCGATTGTTTTGCCGCGGCAATCGGACCCGCCAACTTCTGCAGCATGGCTTCGTTCCGAACAGTAAAACCCACGCGTTCGATCGTCAGGCCCCAAGGCACGGGAGTTTGCGAACCGCGATCGATTTCTGCTTCGAGACGAATCATCGCGCCGTTCGTCGAAACTCGAATATCCTCGGCGACCAGGTTTCGAGCGATGACTGAATCTTCGACGATGCCCGCGACAAGATGCGACCACACCATGGCAACAGCATCGAGAATCGTTGTTTTTCCGGCGCCATTAACACCAACGAGCACGGTGATGTCGGAGTCGAACGGCAGATCGAGCTGGGCGAATCCGCGAAAGTTGGTCAGGCCGAGGGAGTGGATTTTCATGGGTTTTTCAGGGCGGATTGGGGCTTGGCTACCGTACTCGGGCACAGGGCAAGTGAATCACCAGGTCCTCGAACAGGCATGCGTTTGCCCACGTCAGAGCTATAGTCGTTCTGTCGCCAAGCCGTCAAGTTCTTTGTGGTTGGTCCGCGAGTTCGTCGTCGGCGACCATCTCGACACCATTTTTCGTGTTCGTCTCGGTCGGTGTCGTGTATCCTGCCATCCGCTTTCCCTCGCTCGAGCATGTTGCCAGCAGCAGCAACCTCGGAGCACATTCGATGAGGTATTGATCTCAGAGGGGGTTGAACAGAGATTTCGGCTCTTTTCTGATCGTAGGGGCGTGATTCAGAGACTATCTCGAAACTCCGTTCGCCCCGTTCTTCACGTGACCCCGCCCACGGTTAAAACCGTGGGCTATTCAATAAAAAGTCCTCCACTGCCGTTCCGGACTGGCATTGTTTTTTCATCGCGAGAAATGGATTCATTCGATCAACGAGGGCAAATCTCGATAACGAAAGAACATACGAAGATTGTAGTCCGGAGCGGAGCGTAGGACTTTTTATTGTGTAGCGCGGGGTTTTAACCCCGCGCGGGGGTGTCGAAACGAACGGTGTTGCGAGTTCTGAGACGGCCTCTTCATCGCGCCCGCTGAAGGCGTTTCATAGGGCGCGATGAATCGCGCCCCTACAGCAAATCAGCCAATCATGATCACTACAACCAGGAACTGGTGTCCTGTTGGCGCTCCAATCGCCATTACGGGTTTTTCACCGGATCAATCGCCACATAACGGCCCTTTCCGTCACGTTCCACCCGGAGCAACGCTGGACCCTTTTCCCGCGCGCGCTTGATGCTTTCCGCAGCCTCCGCAGCATTCTTGACCCGCGTTTCTCCCACTTCAACAATCACATCGCCCGGCCGCAATGCTTCTTCGGCTTTGCTATTCGGTCGTACGCGACGCACCACGGCTCCTTCACCGTCCGGAGCGTCCGCCAATTCTGCACCCAGGCTGCGATCGTCCACGGCTGGCTCGTTTGTCTCGGCCGTGCGATTGCCATCATCCGCGAGAGCATCCAGCGTCACGACAAACGTTTTCGATTCACCTTTGCGGAGCACCTTCACACTGACGTTCGACCCCGGCACGTGCCGAGCCACCATCCGCGGCAAATCTTGCGATGAAGGAACATCGACGCCGTCGACCTGTACGATCACGTCGCCGTTTTGAATGCCAGCTTTTCCTCCCGCACTCGTCGATTCAACCTGCGCCACGAGCGCTCCACGCGGTTTGTCCAAGCCCAGTGCCGACGCCAAATTCGCATCCACCGGCTGAATCAACACGCCCAGTTTGCCTCGAGCAACCCGTCCCGTGTCCAGCAACTGTGGAAGCACATTCTTGATATCGTCAATCGGAATGGAGAACCCAATGCCTTGTCCATTCGGATTGATGGCCGTATTGATGCCAATGACTTCACCGCGCAAATTGAACAACGGTCCACCGCTGTTGCCTGGATTGATCGAAGCGTCCGTTTGAATGAAATCGTCATACGGACCCGCACCAATCGTTCGGCTCTTCGCGCTCACAATGCCCATCGTCACCGTATGCCCAAGGCCAAATGGATTGCCGATGGCAATGACATATTCGCCAACACGTAATGCCTCGCTCGAACCGAGTGTCGCCGCAGGCAAACCCCCAGCACCTTCGATTTCGAGCACGGCAATGTCGATTTTTGGATCCCGCCCTTTGACTTTGGCTTTGAATTCACGATCATCGGCAAGCTTGACCCGCACGGTATCCGCGCCATCGACCACGTGCGCGTTTGTCACAACATGCCCCGCCGCATCGATCAAAATGCCTGTTCCCAAGGACGTTTGCTTCATGCTCCGTTCGGACGGCATTCGTTGTCCACGCCGGTTTGGCCCAAAAAACCATTCGAACGGTTCTTGCGTCTGCCGTTGAGCAACCTTGACTTCATGCTCGGTCGTGATGTTGACGACGGACGGTTGAACGCGAGCGACCAATGTCGCGACATCGGGTGCTCCGGTTAGCATCGGAGGCGTCGTAAAAGGCGCTGCCGTGCTCGTCGTCACGGCCGTCGTTTCGCCAGACAGACCCTCGGGCGCGACGTTTCGTTGGCAACCCGTGGCCAGAATCAGCGATGCCGTCATTCCAGCCATTGCTCCCATTGTCAAAATCTTGCGTACGTTCATCTTGCACCTCGACATCCATATAGGCACGCCCCGGCGTCCTCCGGCCGTGCGTAGACATCATCCGTTTGGCGTAAAAAACTCGCTCGCGAAGGGATTATTCCCCGCGGTGCACCACGATCGTTCGTCGACCTTGGGCTGATTTCGGAATACGAACGATCAGCATGGGTGGTTCGAGTCGCGTGGAAGTTCCCAACGTATCGATCCCTGCGCGCAAAAGAAAAACGCGTGTCGCTTGCGCTCGAGGGGCCGGGTGTTTGCTTCGCACGAAAAGCGCCGAACCCGAGAAAATGACTTCAATGGAATTCGGCGCATGTTCCCCAATATGAAAACACAGCGTGTACGAAGTGTCGTCTTCATCCAACTCGATGGGCGGAGCAAACGAGGCCGGGGTTGCGGCCGTTGGCCATACCCAACACAGTCGATCGACGGATGCGACATGTTTTGATCCCGGTTTTGGCAGGTATTTCAAAAGCATGACTGTACCCACGAAAGCGAGCGGTATCGTCGCTTCACGCAAATTCGTGTTTTGCTTCGTCCGAAGCGGTTCCAACACGAAAGCCATCGAGCCCCAGAGATTATTCCCATGCTCAACGAATCGATTGCGGCGATTTGTTGCTCAGGTATCTCCTCGACCGCAGTGGTGCGTTTCTTGGCGCATCGTTTCCTGGCGAATCGATATGCATCGCAAAAGACTTGTCAACCCAGCGTCGCGCATGAACGCGAACCCGTCTACAATGGGCCGAGTATCCCCATGCCTTGCTTGCATCCGCTGCGCCCGTCGTCCCTTCTGCCTATCGTCTTCATATCGGCGATGGCGACGAATGCCTACGCATCGGGTCCTGTCGACTTGCACTGGTCCGCGCCGGACGAATGTCCCTCCAGTGCCGATGTACTCGCCGAAGTCGACCGATTGCTTGGTGCACGTACGACCATCGACCCCCACGTGATCGACGTCGTGGCCAGCGTGAAGAAAAAGAAAGACGGGACCTTTGTGGTTCGTCTGGAAATACCAAGCTCCGATGGCCCGCGAAGTCGCCAAGTCAGCGCTTCGTCATGCGCTGCGCTGGGCCGCGCAACCGCGCTCATCTTGGCCATGATTGTCGATCCCGAAGCCGCGTTGTCCGCGCCCCCAGGGAATTCCGGATCCTCGGGATTGGGCTCTGGGGGTGAAGCAGGAAAAACCATTGTGGAGCCCGGACCTCCAGCTCAGATTTTCACGCAACCCGTTCGTTTCGACGCACCATTGCGTTTGCCCTATGTCCGACCTTTGGACGATCGCGAAGGCGTTGCATTGATCTACCTTCCGCGGATCTCTCGATTCTCCGTGGTTGTGCAGTTTCTGGGAGATTTTGGCGCATTGCCGGGACCTGCGGGCGGAATCGGCGTAGGGTTCGGGGCTTTTGCGGGGCGTTGGCGCCTGGAAGCCGGAGCCGACTATTTAGGCGAAAAAACTTCGAGTTATTCGGCATTACCCAAAGCCGGAGCCGTCGTGGGTTTCCTCGGCGGCCATGCCGCTTTCGGGATCGGTATTCCTTTGCATGCGACCGTCGAAATCGTACCGCGTGTTCGATTAGACATCGGGCGTTTTTCCGGGACGAGTTTTGGCGTGTCGGATGTCGGTCAAGGCATGGCCTTTGCCACAAGCGTTGGTGCAGGAGCCGTGCTTGCCGTGCGTGTCGCCCAATCCCTTTGCCTAAAACTCGGTCTCGATGGCCTCGTGTTCATCAACCGTCCCAAGTTCATCGTCGAAGGCTTGGGTCCTGCGCATGAACCCTCGACATTTGTAGTGCGGCCTGCATTGGGGGCCGAGGTGCAGTTTTGATATTTTTCTTCACGGATGCGCACTTGCTCGGCCACTCATGGGGTTGCTTGGAACCTCTCGCCTCCGTTCAGCTCGCACCAAAGTCTGCCGTTCCCGTGGATGGGCCGTCGGTTCTTTGCGTGCAGGCGAAACCGACGATTCCGCCGTTCGAGGTGATTTACGAGGAGCATTTCGATTTGGTGTTTCGCAACATTCGGCGACTCGGTGTTCCCGATGCTGCCGTGGACGATGCCGTCCAAGAAGTGTTTCTCGTGGTGTACCGGCGCCTGGGTCAATTCGAAGGACGTTCGTCTCTCAAAACGTGGATCTTTTCCATTGTGACTCGTGTCGCGAGCGATCATCGCCGATCGATTCGTCGAAAAAGCCCACATACGAAAAATCCAGGCGATTGTGTGGACGTGGATCAGCTCGTGGACGAACGTTCCGAAGGGCCGCACGAGCGCATGGAACGACTCGAAGGCGTGAAACTGTTGCATCGATTGCTCGACGAACTCGACGACGACAAACGCATCGTGCTCGTATTGGCGGAACTCGAGGCGATGACCGTGCCGGAAATTGCCGATTCGTTGGGGGAAAACCAAAACACCATTTATGCGCGTCTTCGCACGGCGCGTCGTGAATTCGAGCAAGCGGTGATGCGGGCGAAAGCACGTGACACATGGAGGCTACGATGAGTGAGCTCGGGCCGGAAGCGCGAGAAGTTTTGCTCGAGGGGCGAGATGGGGACAATCCAACGCCTGCGGATCGAGCACGAATTCGTGCGGCATTGATGTCCGCGATTGTGACGGGTGCGGCCGCGACGGCGGCTGGACAAGCGCAAGCAGCGACAGAGATTGGTTTGCCCGCGTCGGTTGGGACAACGAAACCCGTGGTTACTTCTATTTTTGGATCCGTATTTGCCAAAGGAATTGCCATCGTTTGTCTGGGTGTGGCTGGTACCGGTGCATGGCTCGCGTGGCCGGACGGGAAAACAAAGGAAGCTCCGGTGGCATCGCCGAAATTGGAAAAACCCACTGATTCCATAGCGGCTTCGACGGCAGCTCCCATTCCAGGCCCAGCGGCGGAGACCCAGGTTCCGCTGGAAAAACCATTGGACCCGATACCCAATGCGTCGACCC
>JBGAOI010000371.1:0-7275 GCA_044221885.1 Polyangium sp. (in: bacteria) | reverse complement strand
CGTAACGAGTTTCGCGGCGAGGCCGATTTGGTTGAGCAGCGACGTGAACGCGCCCGTTGCTGCGGGGTTGCCGAGTTGCCCTTCGAGAATGAACGTTTCGAGCGTGATGCCAATGCGCGAAGGTTCCGAGGATGCGCTGTGCGCATGTTGATCAGCCGAATCGGTCATTGTCTCCTCCTGAGGCCGTGCGTGAGGCTCGTCTTCGTCGTTCGATTGTACAAACGTGTTGGATGCCGTTGCAGCAAAGTCGTGCGCGACCTAGCCTCGCGGCATCGCAGTTCGGCGCGACGAATCGCCGTCATGCGTCAGGCCGCTCGTAGAGCCGTCTGAGAAACAACGCAAACACGAACGAAAAACGATCCACCGGAGACGACCATGGCTCTTTCCGATCGCGTCCAGCAGATTCTGTCTTGGTATTCATCGGACAACCCCGGCACCCAGACAAACCTCGTGCGTTTGCTCAACCACGGCACGCTCGCCGGCACGGGCAAACTCGTCATTCTTCCTGTCGATCAAGGATTCGAGCATGGGCCAGTGCGTTCGTTCGCGCCAAACCCGGCCGCGAACGATCCCGAGTACCACTTTCAGTTGGCGATCGATTCCGGATGCAACGCGTACGCGGCGCCCCTTGGATTTCTCGAAGCAGGTGCGGCGAAATTCGCAGGTCAGATTCCGCTCATCCTCAAGCTCAACAACAGCGACTCGTTGGCGAAAACGGATCATCCGATCTCGGCTGTGACGGGTTCCGTCGAAGACGCGTTGCGACTTGGTTGTGTCGGCATCGGCTACACCATCTACCCTGGGTCTGGCGCGAGAAACCGCATGTACGAAGACCTGCGCGAGTTGACGATCGAAGCCAAGCGTAAGGGGCTTGTCGTCATCGTTTGGTCGTACGCCCGTGGAGCACTTTCGAAAGCAGGCGAGACGGGCATCGACGTAATCTCATACGCGTCGCATATCGCTGCAGAACTCGGCGCGCACATCGTCAAGGTCAAGCCGCCGACAGCGCACATCGAACAGGACGAAGCGAAGAAGATGTACGAGAAGTACCAAATTCCGATCGCGACCTTGTCGGATCGCATTCGTCACGTCGTGCAGACGACGTTCAACGGCAAGCGCATCGTGATTTTCTCTGGCGGCGAAGCGAAAGGAACCGACGCGGTGTTGGCCGAGGTTCGCGAGCTTGCGCAAGGCGGATCGTTTGGTTCGATCATGGGGCGTAACGCCTTCCAGCGTTCGCGCGATGACGGCCTCGCGTTGCTTCGCGATGTCATGAATGTCTACAAGGGGGCGGGTTCCGCGACCTGACCTCGTTCGCGCTCTCGTTCGCCTTGCCGCACTGCGGCACTCGTTTTCTCCCCTCACGGCCACACGCTGCGACGTCCATTCGTTGCTTCAACCGCGACACGATCCGTCGACGAACGGAACATGTCGTGATTAGATGCGCGCCCGATCATCGGGGGACTTGTCACGTCGCTCTCAGGAGAATGCATGTCGCTCAAGCTTTCCATCGTTTCCCAGGCGCCATTGAGTCTTGTTGCAGACGTCTTGGTCATTGGCGTTTCTGAGGGTGTGTCGACGAAGGAGGGCGTCCTCGCCGAGCTCGAGAAAGCGCTCGGTCCCGTGGTTTCGCGTGTAGCCAAGCGTGAAGACTTCACGGGCAAGAAGGATCAGACCCTCGACTTGTCGACCAATGACTCACTGCCGGCAGGGCGTGTGTTGCTTGTTGGTTTAGGAAAAACCTCACCGCTGACGGACGTTGAAGTTCGTTTGCTGGCTGCAAAGGGCGCACGATTCGCCTTGGGTACGAAGGCGGAGTCGTTGGCGATCGTCCTTCCCCGTGGAGTTGCAGGTGGCGTTCGCGCGGCGGCTGAAGGTGCTGTGCTCGGTTCGTATCGCTTCACGTTGTTCCAGACGGGCGATCGTTTGCCGAAAGTGAACCTTGCTCAAGTCACGCTCGTTCTTGATGAGCCGGTGACGCAAGCGCATCAGGATGCGCTCGTCGTTGGGCAACGCGTGGGCAATGCGATTTGCGTATCGCGTGATCTCATCAATACGCCGCCGAACGAATTGTATCCGGCCATGTTGGTGCGAGCTGCTGTCGAAGTAGCTCAGCAGTGTGGGTTGAGCGCGAAGGTCTACGACAAGCAAGCGCTGATCAACGCGGGGATGAACCTGTTTGTCGCGGTGGGTCAAGGTAGTGCACACGATCCCCACATGGCGCACCTGGTGTATACGCCGGACAAACCCGCCAAGAAGAAGGTCGTGTTCGTGGGCAAAGGCCTCACGTTCGACAGTGGCGGTTTGTGCATCAAGCCAGCGCCCGGCATGGAAGAGATGAAGGGCGACATGGGCGGTGCTGCAAACGTTGTTGGACTGATGGCAGCGGTTGCTGCTGCGAAGCCGGATGTGGAAGTTCACGGCATCATCGGAGCAGCGGAGAACATGCCCGACGGTGCGGCGTACCGACCGGCAGACATCTTCAAGTCGCTCGATGGAAAGACAGTCGAGATCATCAACACCGATGCCGAAGGTCGTCTCGTGCTCGCCGATTGTCTTGCGTATGCGCGATCGTTGAAACCCGACCTCATCGTCGACAACGCAACGTTGACGGGTGCATGTGTGATCGCACTGGGCACAACGGTTTCTGGTTTCTTCTCGAATCGTGACGAAGTTGCCGACCAATTCCGAAGCGCAGCTCGAAGTGCTGGTGAAGCGATGTGGCAATTGCCTCTCGTCGAAGAGCTTCGTGAAGGACTCAAGAGCGATTGGGCGGATCTCAAACACACTGCCGATCGATGGGGCGGCGCGATATCTGCCGCTCTGTTTTTGCGTGAGTTTGTCGGGGACACACCGTGGGTTCACGTGGACATTGCCGGTCCGTCGACTGCCGCGAAGCCTTATGGCCTCTACGCAAAGGGCGGAACGGGTCATGGTGTGCTCACGTATCTGCGATTGATTGAGCAGTTGGCCCAGAGTTCGTCGTGAACCTGCGGCGCAAACTGAATCGCGCCATGTCTCGCGCGATCGCCGACTTCCAAATGATTGCGGACGGCGATCGCGTGCTCTGCGCGGTTTCAGGCGGCAAAGACAGCTACGCAATGCACGAACTGCTCGTGGATTTGTCGAAACGAGCTCCCGTTCGGTTCAGCGTCGTTGCCGTCAACATTGATCAAGGACATCCCGGTTATCCAGGACATCTCTTGCGCGACTACATGGCCTCGAAGGGCCATGAATTTCGCATGGTCAATGAAGACACGTACTCGATCGTCACCGAGAAGATTCCAGAAGGAAAAACCTACTGTTCGCTTTGCTCTAGGCTTCGTCGCGGCATTCTCTACAACCTCGCGGTTGAGATGGGCTGCACGAAGATCGCGCTTGGCCATCATCGCGATGATGCGATCACGACGCTGATGTTGAACTTGGTGTTCTCTGGGCAGCTCAAAGCGATGCCTCCGAAGTTGATCTCGGATGATCGTCGCAACGTTGTGATTCGTCCGTTGATCTATTGTGCCGAAGAGGACTTGGTTTCGTTTGCCGAGGAACAAAAATTCCCGATATTGCCCTGCGATTTGTGTGGATCGCAGGAGAACCTGCAGCGCAAAGCGATCAGCAAAATGCTTGCGGATCTCGATGCTCGTAGCCCCGGCGCACGTCGGAACATGCTCGCTGCGTTGGGCAACGTTCGGCCGAGTCATCTTTTCGACAAGGGGTTGTGGGCGAAGCTCGGGCTCGAGGTTGCGTCGGAGGATGAGGCGTCGGCCGAGTTGGGAATGGGTGCAGGTATCGAGGATGCCGATGGGTTTGTCCCATTGGAACGTCTTGCGAATCGTGTATCGTAGTGTTGGGCGTGATGGTGGAGCGGACCGAACGATCGAAGACAGGGGATGTCGAGGCGGAGGCTGGAGCGACGCGTAGTTCGATCGTGTCAGCATCGAAAGCGAATGCGGTGCGAGTTCGCTTGGCACCAGGTCTCGAGATTTCGGACGCCACAGGTCAAACGTTGCTTGCGGCGCTCGTGGCTTGGTCCGCAACGGTTGCGCCTGCGGTGCTTTCGAGGTCATCGCCGAGGAGTGCGTTTCTGGTTGCGATGTTGGCGCTCGTGGCTGGACTTGCGGGACCGATGATGCGTTCGTCACGTCCGAACGTTGCACGTCACGTAGGAATCACGTCGTTCTTTGTGCTGGTGACACTTGCGTGGCTTTTATCGTCGTCGGCGATCGAACCGTTGCGCCTTGATCCTTTGCGCGCATCGATTGGTGCGGTGGCGTGGGCTGCGTTTGCGTTGTCGTGGCGTGAACCGTGGGAGACGGAAGCGCCGGAAGTGGAAGCGCGTGATCCGAATGCTTCGTCGCTTCAGGCGCGAGCTGCTCTGCCGCGAGGTGCGGTCACGATCATGGTGTTGGGCATCGTTGCAGGTGTCTCGTTCTTGGTCTTCGCGTGGAGTGTTCGTGACGCGGATCGTGCGCTCGTGGCTCAAGCGCTGTCTGTTGCCTGTGCCGTTGCAATCATTTCAGTCGCCGGTGCGACTGCGGTTGATCGCGGGAAACGTTCTGCGCGATCCAGTCGTCGCATGACGCCTGTAGCGGGTCGTTCGCTGTTGCTGTTGTTCACGTTCGTGGCTGCGGGCATTGCGGTTGTTGTGCTTCGACGCTGAAAGAAATTGCTCGTCGGCTTGCGCGTTGTTCGACAAAGAATCGTGTGCGTGTCGTGTTCCACGCATCGCGCGCATCGATGTATGCTGCGGTCGTGTCGCGAGCCATTGATGCTTTCGCTGTTGTGCTTCTCTTCGCCGCTGCGGCTGCGTTTGGTATCGGCATCTTCGCGTTGGGCCAACGTGATGATTTCAAAGCGCTCTATCTGTTGATCGTTGGAGCTTTGTCGCTTCGTGCGTCGACGGAGTTGTTGCGACCTCGAGGAGGCAGTGCGTGAGGACGGGGTATGCTCGTCACGCGATGTTTCGACGGTGGTGTTCGAGTGTGATGCTCGGCATCGTCGTGGTGTGTCTCGTCGGGTGTAGTGGGACGGCGAAAGACAAAGAAGTTGCGCCTGTTGAGATGGCCGAGCGCGAAGCGGGTGTGATTGCGCGTGTTGGTGAGGAGCGAATTTTTGCGGATCAAGTTGGACGCATCGCGGCAGTGCAGGGGGTGCCTGTCGGCGTCGCGCGGGATCTGGCAATTCGCGATGCGCTCTTCGCGACTGCTGCGAAGGACGAAGGTGTCGACGCAGAAAGGTCGACGCAGTTGATGATCAACGCGCTGCTTGCGCGCCGCATGTTGCGCAAGCTGCTCGACGATGCGGAGCAAGCAGGCCCGGCGACGGATGCGGAACTCGAACGTGTGCTGCAACGTCGATGGCTCGAACTGGATCGACCAGAGGGATTTCGCGTTGTGCACGCTGTCGTGCAGCTCAAGGAGAAAGCCGACGAAGCAACGCGTGAGCGGGCGAAGGTTTTGGCGGGCGCCGTGCGTGAAGCGGTGAAGCCAGCGGCCGAGATGGCGAAGACGACACCGATGCCTAGGAATGCTGCCGATCCGGTTGTGGAAGCATTCAAGAAGGCGGTCGATGGGATCGCGCATGACGGGTTTGAGATCAAAGTGGAAGCGCTCGATCCTGTCACTGCGGATGGTCGCGTCTTGTCGCTGGCGGGTGGTGGGTATGAGAAGCCATTTGCTGAAGGTGCATCGAAGCTCGCTTCTCGAGGTGAGTTGAGCGAATTTGTTTTGAGCTCATACGGAGTTCACGTTTTGTTGTTACTCGAGAGGATTCCCGAAGCGCGTACATCGCGAGAAGAGCTACGGCAGATTGTGCGTGAGGAAGTGTTGTGGATGAGGTCATCGGAAGCGCGAACGAAGTTGCTTGATCAGTTGCGCAAGGGCGCATCGGTGGGGCGCGAAGTGGAGACGTTGCTCGTCATGGTGCCGGTTGATCGATGAGTGAGTCGACGCTTTCCCGAAGGGTTCGTCCCGTACCGCCGCCGCGTGATCAAGACGCGTCGACGTTCACGGTGATCTTGGAGCGGCTCTTGGCGAGCATCTCTGGATGTCGTGGCGCAGTGCTGGTCGATGCGGATGGCGAGACGGTGGATTACGCGGGGATCTTGGAACCGTTTGACCTCAAAATAGCTGCGGCACATTGGCAGATCGTGATCGCGGAGTTCGAGGTGCTCGAGCACTTTGGGGACTCGCGACAGATCACGGTTCGAGCGAAGAATCGTGGGTACATCGTGCGTCGATTGCCGGAGGGGTATGGGCTTGTGCTCGTGTTGCACGCGCGTGCGGCGTTTGCGGCATCGGAGCGCTCGATTGATGAGATCGAAGCGGACTTGTGTCGCGAAGCTGGATGGGAGCGGCCTGCGGGAAGTGCGAAGTGGTTTCGAGTGGATGTGGAGACGCTTGCGCCGGATCACGTGCGACCGCATCGGATGCTTGCTGCGGGGACGTGGCAGGCGATCGAAGTGCTTGGGACGATGGTGGGTTTGCGTCCGCGGGAAAAAGGGTTTCGAGTGCGACTTGCAGGTGGGGCGGAGATGAGTTTGGTGCGTGAGTGTCGACGTCGATGGTTTGCGGATGAGCACGTAGAACCGACGAGTCGAGGATGAGTTGCGGAGATGTTGTGTTGAAACGCCTTTGATTTGCGGCGCTTGAGAGAAATCGTAAAAAAAGTTTGAAGAGTTGTTGACGGGAAAAAAGTTCTGGGTAGAGTCCCGCCTCCCGTTGACGAGAACGCGAGTTCGCGACGGCGGGTGAGTCGAAAGTCGCTTCTGAAAAAAAGTGACGACGACGAAAAAAAAAGGTTGACAGTCGGAACGAAGCCGCCTAAAACAACCGCCCTCGCAGCAAGGAACCGCGACGACGTCGCGCAAGTGACGCAGCCGTTCCCGCGAGATTCGACACGAAGGAATGCAGAAAAATTCTGCGGTAACCTTCGGCTCGGTCCTTGAAAACTGGATTGTACGCAACACGCTCATCGCAATCGTTAAGATTGCATGAGCGATACGCAATAACGTGCGGATGATGTGGCCCCGCGTATGGAGCCTGAGAAGGCAGATACGCAACACGTCATGCCAAAGAGCATGAGCCGTCACCGCTGCTTTAGCCAGCAGCGAGTGACCTCCAGAAAGTTTAACTGGAGAGTTTGATCCTGGCTCAGAACGAACGTTAGCGGCGCGCCTAACACATGCAAGTCGCACGAGAAAGGGCTTCGGCCCCAGTAAAGTGGCGCACGGGTGAGTAACACGTGGGTAATCTTCCCTCGAGCGGGGGATAACATTCC